>JAMDDZ010000079.1:0-8808 GCA_023488565.1 Bacillota bacterium
GTTTAATGCAGCGTTATGGCGTGGGGTATAGTGCGTTAATTAGTGCCTGAGGGAATTATGGCTGCATCCAAGATGTGCGGCCCGGTACGGCGCGGTTGACCGGAAATACCCTGTTTGAAACCTACCGACTATCAGGCGTTGAAGGGCCAGGGAGGCCAAGCATGACGCGAACTATTCCCCGGACTGGCTCGGTGACAGGGAGGATGTTCAGCTGGGTCAATGAATAGCCGCCGCGTTCGGGTTGGGGAAAACATCACGTTGCTATTCTCCGCGCCGAAATTGCCAGGGGCCAATGGCAACCGGATGAGAGCTTCCTCCGCGTGATGTAGCCAGCCCACGCGGTGACCAACCCTAAGGGTTAGCCCGTCGATCGTTCTGCGCTTTGAGGCTAATACTGCGTTTCAGTCAGTCATTCTTCTCCGGTCCGTTTGCTCAGAACCCTTCTCCTTCGAAAACACTGCCATGGAGGAACACCCCTTAAAGCCTCCGAATGAACGGGCGACGGCCACAGAAGCTCCCGCAATATCTCCAATCTCAGTAGTCGATGAACCCTCTGGATGGGATCTATTCCGAGACCCAATCCTAGGACAACGCTTTCCTGATTAGATGACGGTACCACAAAAAGCTGTCTTTCACGATCCGTTCTTGCGTGGAATAATTGACATGAACAATACCGAAGCGTTTGGAATACCCTAAAGCCCATTCAAAATTATCCATCAATGACCAGAGATAATAGCCCTGAATGTTCACCCCTTGAACCATGGCGTCTGCTACGGCTTCAATATGATCCGACAGATAGAGAATACGCTCCGTGTCGTGAATTTTTCCATCTTCCACGACGTCTTCGTAGGCCGCGCCGTTTTCTGTGATTATAAAGGGAGGAATTTCTGGGTATTGCGTGTAGAGATCTACCAGCAATTTACTCAAGCCTTCGGGAATAACAGGCCATCCCATTGCGGTTACGCGGTCCTTCGGAGTGATATTAACCACAGGCCACGGTTCTTGATCTCTTGGAGGGGCTGCGACAACTTGCGCAGAATAATAGTTGATGCCCAAAAAGTCCAAAGGTTGACGAATAATCTCCATGTCTCCGGCATTTTCTGGGGGATTCACACCGAAAATCGTGGGCAGTTCTTCCGGATATTCCCCTTTAAAGAGCGGATCTAAAAACCAGCGATTGTTAAAGACATCTTGCAACCTAGCTGCCTTTTGGTTCTCCTGAGAGGGGTCTTTTGGGTACACCGGACTGAGATTCAGTGTGATACCGATCTTTGCATCCGACTGCGTTGCACGCATAGCCATGGTGGAGAGAGCATGGGATAATAAGACATGATGAGCGGCATCCACGGACACTTGGGCGTTTTTGATGCCAGGAGCATGCTCACCGGAAAAATGGCCCAAGTAGGCTGTGCACCATGGTTCGTTATGTGTAATCCATTGTTTCACTCTATCGCCCAAGGCTGAAACCATCGTCTCGGCATAATCGGCAAAGGTGTAGGCTGTGTCGCGATTTTGCCAACCTCCTTGTTCTTGCAAGGCTAAGGGGAGATCCCAGTGATAGAGGGTAATAATTGGCGTAATGTTGTGACTTAAAAGAGTGTCCACCACGCGGTCATAAAAGCCGAGACCCTTGACATTCATTTTTTGTCGTCCCGTAGGAAAAATGCGGGGCCATGATACGGAAAGGCGGTAATGAGTGACCCCCAAATTTTTCATAAGACTAATGTCCTCTGAATAACGGTGGTAATGATCACAGGCTATATTCCCATTCTCGCCTAGAACGGTTTTTCCGGGGGTGTGGGAGAAAAGATCCCAGATTGAGGGGCCTCTCCCGTCTTCTGTGACAGCGCCTTCCACTTGATAAGCCGAACTGGCAACACCCCATTGAAATGTCGGGGGAAAAAGTATGAGTTTCTTCTCTAAATTCGTCATGAAATGTCAGCGTCCTTCCCTAAGAGTGGATAGAGATGTGCGTACAGTGCTGTTGCGCCAGACAATCGTCGTGGGGATTGCCAAATGCTGCGGGGAGTTTACCTGATTCTCCATTAAGTTTAGCAACATGGTGGCCGCCGCCTGACCTAATTGCTCCATGTCCTGCCTAATTGTGGTCAAGGAGGGATAGGCAAAAGTCGCGGCGTCCACATCGTCGAAGCCTGTAACAGCAATGTCTTGAGGAATGTTCAGACCGTATTCTTGAAAAATTTGCATAGCCCCGATGGCCGAAAGATCTGATGAAAACAATACGACTTCGGGACGGCTCGTGAGTGTTAAGAATTGCTTGGCCGCATCTTTCCCTCCTTCATAAGTAAAATTGCCGTAGACAATCCATTGGGGAGTTGAAGAGAGACCAACTTCCCAAAGGCCACTATGAAAGCCTTGCAGTCTTTCCATAGCAGGCAAAAGGTTCAAGGGTCCATAGGCAAAACCAAAGCGGCGGTAACCTTTGTCATAGAGCTGTTTGATTAATTCTTGGACACCCTGGCGATTATCGGACATCACTGATGACGCGGACTTGCCGGTGAGGGTGAAATCAAGACCGGTGATGGGGATACCCAGTTGTAATAATTTTTCGAAGTTGGGAGGCCGACCAATAAGGAAAATGCCGTCAACATCGCGGTATTTGACCCTGTCTTCCAAACCCCATGTGTCAAAGGGATTACGGGAATTGGTAAACATAAGCAAGTCGTAGCCGTGTTCTCCGACTTTCTGGAAGAAGGCGGTCAGAATTTTGCTGATGAAAGGGTGTCCAAATCCGGATTGGTCATGTGTTTCAAAAATCAGACCAATAGTCTGCGTGCGGTTAGTGACTAAATGTCTGGCCGAAGCTTTGGGATAGTAATGCATTTCGTCAACAATCTGCAAGATGCGCTGGCGTGTGCTGTCTTTAATATCGGGATATCCATTAATCGCACGCGATACACAAGAAACCGAGACACCGGCTTTTTGAGCGATATCTTTTATTGTTGCCACCTCTCTAACAACTCCCTGTCTGCTTAGGTTGGTATTCCCACCATCTTGTTCCCTTGCGTTCTTCTTGAGGCTAAGTCCTAACTCGGGCCCGAACTTCAACCCTAGGGATGTTGGCTTAAGATTCAGACGGAATTTGCGGGTGATAACAGGCGATGAAATGACCTGGTGAGATTTCTTGGGTTTCGGGCATATTGTCAAAACACTCGCGGGTAGAATAGAGACAACGGGGAGCAAAAGGACATCCCCGGCGGGATTCGCTTAAATCAGGAGGTTCGTTGACCTTTTCGGGCAAAGATTCTACATGATAACCTCCCGGAGTGGCCGCCAATAATAATTTGGTGTACGGGTGCCACGGATTTCTCACCAATTCCCGTGACATGGCGCTTTCCATGACTTTCCCCGCATATAATACCATGATTCGGTCACCAAAATACCGGGCGGAGGCCAGGTCATGCGTAATGTAGAGAAAGGAGAGTTGAAATTCCCTCTTGAGTTCGTTCATGAGCTTGAGAACCCCGGCGCGAATGGAGACGTCCAGCATGGAAATAGGCTCGTCCGCCACCAAAAATGCCGGCTCCACCGCCAAGGCTCGGGCAATGGCAAGGCGTTGTCTTTGACCTCCGGACAATTCATGGGGATATTTCCTCCGTGTTTCCTGTGGGCTCAGGCCCACGCGTGTAAGCAGTTCGTCCACTACGGCATTGATTTGCTGAATATGTCCGCCCCGATGTTTTTTTACCGGAAATAACAGATGGGATTCGACGGTTTTGACCGGGTTGAGCGAGGCAAACGGATCTTGGAAAATCATTTGCGCCATGCGTCTGTAAGACACCAGATTTTTTCCGCGAATATGGGTAATGTCATGATTGGCCACCGACATGGTACCCCGGTATGGTTCCAAAATCCGGAGAAGAAGACGGCCAATGGTTGTTTTTCCGCTGCCCGATTCCCCGACGAGACTTAAGACTTCACCTCGGTCGATATGAAAGGATACCTTATCGACTGCTCGTATCCAGTCTTTATGCAGGGGAAAACGCATGACTAAATCCTTGACCTCCACCAAGGGTTGATTAAGGGGGGAGATTTTTTCAATCGCTTTAGAAGACATGGCTGAACTCTCCTCGCATTTTGGGATCGAAATAATGGCAGGCAATCAACCGCCTTTGTACCGCTTGGAGTTCAGGTGAAATGTTCTCGCAAATGGTGGTGGCCAAAGGACAGCGGGGATGATAGGCGCAGCCCGAAGGCAGTTCCACCAAGTTTGGGGGATTGCCAGCAATCCCCTCGATTTCCACATCCTCGTGGGTCAGACGGGGAATTGCTCGCATTAACCCCACGGTATAGGGATGATGGTGGAGGTCATTTTGGGTGAGCCCTTGGCTCTCCGAAACTTCGACGATTTTTCCGGCGTACATTACAGCCACCGTTGAGGCGATCTCCGCGACTAGGCTGAAGTCATGGCTAATAAACAACACGGAAAAACGCCGTTCTTTCTGCAGTGCTTTAATTTGATCGAGGATGGAACGTTGCACCACCACATCCAACGCCGTCGTTGGTTCGTCCATGATGACCAGATCCGGCTCCAAAGCCAAGGCCATGGCGATGACGATACGCTGCTTCATGCCACCGGAGAGTTCATGGGGATAACTTTTGGCATGCTTGTCCGCAATGTGCACCATATTTAAAAGAGAGCGTGATCGGTCTTGGATCTCCCCTTTAGACATCCGGGGTCTATGCGCCAAGAAGATATCCGCCATTTGTTCTTCGATGGTCATCACCGGATTTAAAACGGTCATAGCACTTTGAAACACCATGGACATCCGATCCCACCGAAATTTCCTCAAGAGTTTGGGATCCATGGCATAGACATCTTGTCCGTTTACCCGGATGTGTCCCGACACGAGATGTGCCGACCCTTTCAATAGGTGCATAATCCCGGAAGCCAGGGTGGACTTGCCGCTCCCTGATTCTCCCACCAAGCCCAGAATTCCACCGGGCATGAGTTTTAGGAATACGTCCGTGACGGCTTTGACGGATCCTTGGGAGGATTCGTAGGCAATAGAGACATCTTCTACGTCTAATACCGCTTGTTCTTTAGGCATGAGGCATTCTCCTTTGACGGCGGGATAGTTCACGAAGTCTAGGGTTGGTCAGTTGGTCCATGGCGTAATTCATGAGAACTAAGCTTAAACCCACTAAGGCAATACCCAGTCCCGGAGGCACAAACCACCACCATGCGCCCGTGAGCATTGCATCACCCTGGGAGGCCCAATAGAGCATGGTACCCCAGGAGACACTGTTGACATTTTCCAGACCTAAAAACGCCAGACCGGATTCGGCTAAAATGGCGGCGAGACAGGCGTACATGATATTGGAGGCGATAATGGACGTCATGTTGGGCATGATTTCACTGACCATGATCCGCAAATTGGAGGCACCGGATAATTTGGCCGCCGTGATAAAATCGCGCTGAGCCAAGGTCATGGTTTGAGAACGAAACACGCGGGCGCCCCATGCCCATCCGGTAAGGCCGATGATGAGACCATTAAAGGCCGGCGAGCTTTGATGGACATAAGATTCAATCAAGATTAACAAGGCCAGACCCGGCAAGACCAAAAAGATATTGCTCAGGAAGTTTAATATCGTATCGATCCATCCCCCACGGTATCCTGCCGTAATTCCGATTAATAAACTCAGGACCGTTGCCAAAAGCCCGGCTCCCAGTCCCACTAAGAGAGTCGTTCGGGCCCCATAGACAAATTGGGAAAAAATGTCCTGTCCCTGGGCTGTAGTGCCGAACAGATGGGCAAAACTAGGCGAAAGGTTGGCAGAGAATGCGGTGGAGGTAGGACTATAGGGCGCTACCAGGGGAGCGAACAGTGCCATGAGCACAAAGAATAGAAAAATGATGACTCCCACTGTGGATTTGCGGCTAGAAACCATGATCCGGCTCAGGGATTTGAGACGGGATGGTGGGTGAGTTGGGGATTTCGCGGGCGTAGACGGAGCAGAGGCAATGGGTTCGTATTGGCGTGCCATTTATTTGACCCCTCCTCTCGTACCGACGCGCGGATCAAGACGTATATACAGGAAATCGACCAAAATGTTGACGAGAAGAACCGCAACGGCAATAATGAGGAACGCGGATTGGATTAGGGGCAAATCTTGGGACAACACGGCATTGGTCAGTTGAAAACCGATCCCAGGGTACGAAAATACTTCTTCGGTGAGAATGGATCCACTGACAATGAGTCCCATCGCTAAGGCAAAACTGGTGATTTGCGGTAAAATGGCATTTCTGGCCGCGTAACGCGTCATGAGCCGCCAGTTTGACACACCTTTGGCTTCGGCAAAGACAACATAATCCTCCCCCAAAGTATTGATCATGTTATTGCGCATGCCGATAATCCAGCCACTGGCCGATCCAAGAAAAATCGTGATGGCCGGGAGTATGGAATGTCTCAACACACTCATGACAAAAGGCGTATTCCAGCCGGGCATGACATTAGGCGAATAGGCGTGGCCTAAAGGAAACCAGTGATAGCGGAACGCAAACAGAAAGAGAAGAAGCGTTCCAGTCCAAAAATAGGGCATTGCCTGCAGAAACATGGTACTGACGGGCAGCGTGGTATCAAGAATACCGTTGCGCCGCCACGCAATGTAAATACCCAAGATGGTGCCTAGTACGACCGCAATCAAAGTCGTAATGCCCACCAGTCCCAAGGTCCAGGGAAGACTGTGTTCAATAACGGTGAGAACGGGTGTCGGGAAATAAGTATAAGACAATCCCCAATGTAGTGTGAGCATGTTTTTGAGATAGTTGAGATATTGCAACCACACAGGCTGGTTGGAAAATCCAAATTCCAGTTTCAAAGCTCTGAGTGCCTCGGGATTTAATTGCCCTTGAAATTTGGCAAACATGGCGAGAGCCGGATTACCGGGCAACATTCGAGGCAGGACAAAATTTAGGGTCATGGCCGCCCATAAAGACACCAAAAAGAATACGACCTTTTGCATGAGATATCGCACGACTGCCATCCTCCTTACCTACGGCGGATCGGAAGGAGGTAAGAAATCCAATCCGCCATCTTTTTGCTGTCAATTCTTCGACCTACGATTGTGGCTTTAAGTGCATCAGGACGATTTCTGGAGCAGGCCAGCTGTAAGGAGCATTGGTGACATACGGGTTGGATGGCGTAGGCCATCCGGTGTAATTGGCCGTGCTGTATTCATCCCACAAGGCCCCGTCCAAAAGGGGAATCATGGGTAGTTGGTTGGCCAAGGACTGTTCTACGGTTTGTATCGCTTGGATCTGTGTTTGTTGGTTAGTGGTCGAGGCGTAGCGGTCCAAGGCACGATTGACGGTAGGGTTGTTGTAGTTCTCCAAGTCCCATGATCCTTTGGGATCCAAGGAATTGTAAAACGCATAGTACGGGGTAGGACCGGGGTTGGTCCATGACATGGCTAAGGTAAATTTGCCCCCTTTAAGATTGGCCATATATTCTCCAAAGGAATCTTGCACGACTGTGGTCTTGATGCCCACAGCACTCAAGTCTTGGGCGGCCATGGCACAATCCGCGTCCCAATCGGACCATCCGGACGGTACCTGAATACTCAGATTAAGCGGCTGACCCGAGGGGGACACGAAGACGCCCGAGGCGTTCCTTTTGTAACCCGCCTTGGTTAAAATGGCCGTTGCTTTCGAAGGATTGTAAGTTTCCGTAGTGGGAATTCCCGGTGCGAGATACTGATTTTGCGCCGGCAAAATGAGACCAGTGGGACTGGCTGGCTTTTCGTAGCCATATTCCCCTTTGGTGCCCATGGCTTGGCGATTTAAGGCGACATTAATGGCCTGACGTACAGGAAGTGCTAACAAGGAATTATTGAGATTGGGATATAAAGCGGCCACTTCGTAAGGGGTGAACCAGTAGTGGTTATGGGGGCTCTTCGAGGTGTACACGCTTTTGATGTCGGGAATAAATTGGCCGCTCCATCCCAACTGACCGGCGGCTAAGGCAGTGTTTAGTGCATTATTGGAATCATAGGCCGGGAACTCCACTTCAGGTACCTTAGGTTTGCCGAGATAGTAATGGGCGTTGGCCTGGAGTTTGTATTCCTGGGATGTAAAAGAAGACAAGATAAACGGGCCCGTACCCACTGGATGACTGTTTAGGTATTTGGCCGGGTCGGAGACTTTAGACCAAATGCTTTGGGGTACGATGTAGGTTTCGAGCACGTAAACCGCAAAAGGCACATCGGCTTTTTTAAAGGTAAAGACGACGGTGGATGAGTTGGGCGAGGTAACCGAAGATAATTTTTGCCACACCCCGGAAGTATCGAGCGCCGGATTCAATTTCAAGAGATTGAACGTAAAGACGACGTCTTTGGCACTGAATGAGGAGCCGTTTGTCCACTTGACATGACTGCGTAATGTCACCGTCAAGGTTTTATTGTTGTTGCTCCAGTGATAGGATTTTCCTAATAGGCTATACTGATTTTTGCTAACGGTACTGAAATAGAATAAGGGCTCATAAATAAAGCCATCGGTTCCGGCATTAGGTGACGGGGAAAAGGGGTTGAAGTTCGCGGTATAAGATCCGTAAGGTCCTGGCGCCATGACCAGGGGAGCCGCTTTAGGGGCACTGGTGGTCGTAGCAGGACTACCACAACCCGCAATGACTGCTGCCATTCCGAGACTGGCCGCAGCGGCTAAAGAAATTTTAGCTATTCGCATTGATTGTTCCCTCCTGACATTTTGCCTGGGCTCAACCTCTGGTTCTGAGCCGTCGACAATGCGGCAGGGGTTCTACAGTAATACCCCTTTGGAGGCCATTCGAA
>JAMDDZ010000079.1:8818-10557 GCA_023488565.1 Bacillota bacterium
ATTTTAGCTATTCGCATTGATTGTTCCCTCCTGACAACTTTCAAGAGATTCCAAAACAAAATAATATTAAAAAAATTCAGCCGAAAAATTCGATCCTCCGACGTGATAGGAGCAGTTTAAAAACACTCCAAAACAACCTCAGTGACATTTCAAAGTCCAAAAACGTTTTCGATCGATGCCCAACACTACATTATGTTGGTGGAGCTGAGAGATCTTTCATTACGTCATTAATATTGCACCATTCATAAAGAGGTTGCAACATCAAAATTTAGCTTACATTCGGGAAACGGCTTGTTAATACCAAAAACGTTTTTGGTATCTCGGAATGGGCGATTAAATTCCAGTTCATTAGTCGCATTATTCGGAATATGGAATAATATTAACGCACCGCCCAACATTTTAATATCGTAGAAGTATTTCTCATTCTTGCTTAAACCTACCGAGAGGGATCTCGTGCTGGAACTGGACTCGCGGATGTTCTCGATCTTGTGGTTATTGCCATTCTCCCAACGGTACAAGTCAGGACAAAGCGAAAACTTTCGGGCGGTTTCGGATGTTTTTCGGAGTGAGGATTTGAGAATTTGGAAACGCGTGATCGACATGACAATCTTGCGGTATAAAGGGAAACAAAGAGGCCGCAATGATTTGTTTCGAATGTTCCGCAATATGGCACTAGGAGCTTGTCCATTTATTTCTCACGGATTCTGTTTCTGTGGATAACTTGGCCGGAGGGATGGACGAGACAGAGGGTTAGAAATGGGATATTGTGGTAAATATGGCGAAATACACGCCTTAACTCCGCTCAAGGACAGATCTCTCCCGTTTAAGGCGTCTGCGAGCTCGCACGGAGGCGCGTCAAATTCCAATATTTCCCGGTGTCTTGGGTAAGACGCGCTAATTTCCGGGCGATTTTGCGGATATTAAATGCCAGCATCCGTCACGCCCATTCGCCTCGCACCGTCTCAAGACCCCGCACACTGAATGGGCGAAATCCCAGCGTGTCTTTGAGAATGACCCCGCATCTGCCGTGACTTGAGCCACGGTGCGTCCTGTCGTCACCTCGACTGCCTCGAGGGCGGGCTCGAACTCCCGCACGTCATTAGGGTGTGCGGACAGGGCCGTGCCGATAATCACGCCTTCTTGTGCATCGACCACGATTTGCGCATTATAGGCTTGTTGCACGCCTTGATTTGTCGTCACCATAATCGCGGAGTCGGAATGCGTCAAGGTGACCGGAACCTAGAGGTCACAGAAGAAGAAGCGGATCACGTCCTGTCAAGTGGTGTAAAGGCTTCGGTTTCCTGACCACTGTCTAATCGTGTTGTCTTTCTCCGTCGGGCAATCTCTCCGGTGCATTCGCGCCGCGGTACAGCTTCTCCATGGACGTTTGACTGAAATACCGCTGGGGAAATGCTGCCCATTTATCGCTGTACTCCATCAAGAAGCAACTTGGTTCGAATGGCCTCCAAAGGGGTATTACTGTAGAACCCCTGCCGCATTGTCGACGGCTCAGAACCAGAGGTTGAGCCCAGGCAAAATGTCACGGCCATTGTTGGGAAGGCCATTCTCACGGAGACATTCCACAGATCGGGACGGCCCTATATCATCATTCTCCCCTTGCGAGCCATGATGCCTCCGGATCGTCTCATTCCGCTGACACGACTCAATAATGTCAGCCGAATGGCCGCATCGGTGGGGCACACCCCGAGGAGTTGCCCGGGCAGGCCCTTGCGGTGATA
>JAMDDZ010000105.1 GCA_023488565.1 Bacillota bacterium
CAAACCAGGAAAACCCATTACTATTGCCGATGGCCACACCTTTCAATTGTCAGTGCCTTCCACGGTGGATGCCAGCAAGCCGCTCAGTGTGGCAGACACCGAACTTGGCATTCTGTATTTGCTGCCGCCACATTGGACACGGTCGCAAACCCGGTGGCAGCTGCGCTTGGCGCCCACCACGGGAACCGCCGACATTGCGCGTGACAGCGTTTTAGTGGCCACATGGAACCTTCCCCACAATACGTTAAGTATAGCCGATGTGACTCAAAATGTTGCGCTGGTCATTGCCTCGCCGGCTCCCGGTGTTGGTGCCAAGGCTTCGTTATGGGCGGTTAATCTGGGAAACGGTCAACGCACCAATTTGCATGCCTGGAATCCGGCCGAGTTGTCGGGCCCCCCTTTTGTAGCAGGCAGGGGAGTGGTTGCCTGGTGGAATCCGGGGACCGCAACCGCTACCGCGGCGGACCTGTTAACGGGAGCGCGGCAAAATCTCGTTGGTGTGGCAAGTGCTGAAGATTTGAGCTTTATCAACGGCGGATTGGCAATTAATGGCACGCCGGTGGCTTTGCCCTTTTTGAAGCCGTTCGCCCATGTGTTGCCTAAAGGATTTCAGTGGGCTTATCCTACGGGTGCCTTGAATCCTATCATCGCAGTGCCGGATTCTTGGGTAGTGACGCCGTTTACCGGACAAAATAGCGTGGGCATTATGGCGGTAAATCCAGCGCACCCCAGCCAACATGTCAAGGCCAGCCTCGATGCCTGTGTGGCTTGCTTTGCCCCGACCGAAAACACCGGGGTGACGGGGCCGGACAGCCCACTTTTAGGTGTGCCGACGGGCACCGCATTTGTTTGGCTCTCTGATCATGCGGTGGCTTACACACTACCGGGCACCACAACAGCCACCACATACAAACTTCAAGTCACCGAACCCAACGGGGGCGTGGTTGACGCGTCGGTGACCTTGCCAACCAACTTAAAAGGTGAGGCCACCGCAATTTTGAACTCCTTGTGGTGGCCTTAAGGCATTTATTGCCCTAAAACGTAGACAGTAACCGGTTGGATACCGAAATTGGATACTACGCCGGAACTGGCATTCATATAGATATCGATGCGGTCTCCCTGAATGGCGCCGCCGGTGTCCATGGCTTGTCCCTCAAATCCTCCGCTAGGTAAATTGTTATCTTGATATCCTTGTACGTAGACCGTCGATTTCAACGGAATTATCGACGGATCCACGGCAATCATGCCTGGTTCCAACGGTTGGCCAAATGCGTCCACGGGGCCATAGGGATAATTGTCTTGGAGACTCGGCCCATAAGCGGTGGCGATCATATGATAGGTCGCAATTACCGGACGACCGTCAATTATTTGCGGATTGAGGCTGGTGGCCGCAGCAGCAGGTGCTCCTTCTCCGGGTGTATAGGCTGGCGCTAAACCGAATCCGGATAGAATGTCCTGCCAAGTGATGGGGTCAACCACACCCGTGACCGGCAGGTTTTCCGCAGATTGAAATGCTTTCACGCCGGATTCAGTTTCGGGCCCGAAAATGCCGTCCATAGGTCCCACTTGCGAATATCCCAACAAAGCCAGGTCAGCCTGCAAAGTCATTACCCACTGCCCTTGACTGCCGTAAGACAGTTGCTGCTGCATCGCAGGGTGCTGGGCTTCTAATTGTTGCAACGAGACCGATGAGTTAGTGGCAGCGAACGCGTTGGCTCCGGTGCCCGCCAATGCCATTGCAGGGGTCGCGGCCATCAGACTCAGCGCTAATCCCCAGGTTTTAAAACGCATTAATGTATCCTCCTCTCGAATTACGCCTCCGAGGTTAGCTGGCGGGTTCGGGAGCGAGAGATACCCTACGAAAAAAATTCTTTCGATTCACCCCACACTTTGGTTTCCCCGGTCTCCGGCAAAAGGGAGATTCGGCGCTTAAAACATTTTGCAGGTGAAGTTTACGCGAACTTCAACTGTTTGTCAGAGACGCTGAGGCTTGGTAAGCGGGGCTCAGCAGCAATCACGGGCACAATGAGGCATAGCACCTGTATGGTTCAAACAATCTTGATGACATTCCAATTGTGGCTAGAGACGGAGAAGTTTGACGGACATAACAGTTCATGCAAAAATCGACAAAGTTTGGATTGCTAGGTCAAAAACACGATAAAATAAGAGAGAGCCACAGAGGAGCGGTGTGTTTGCAAGGGAACGCGTTGATTATTCCGGTGCAGTTGCCGGAGCCTTTGGAGGAGATTCGCCAACAATACGATCCAGTGGGGTGCACGATTCCGGCGCATATCACGGTTAGCTTTCCATTCGGCGACCACCCGGAAGTACCGAGGGTGTCGCCTCAATTGCTGTCACTGGCCCAGCAATTTGAGCCCTTTGCCGTGACCTTCCACCAATTGAGCCAATTTGATCAGGGGGACCAGGCGATTGTCATTTTAAAATTGCGCCGATCACGTCACTTAATACAGTTATTTCACAGGGTCTGGACTGAATTTCCCCAATATCCACCTTATCAGGGCCAGCATCAGGCAGTGATTCCGCATATTACCATTGCGCGTTTGCCTGCGTCATCACTTAAAATGTTTGGGTCCGTGAGCCAAGTGGTGCAAAAATATCAGGCACAGTTGTCGTGGCGGGTGACTCAATTAATGTTAGTTGTGAACCGCGAGGTCATCCATGAACCACCGCTTCAGTTTGTTTTCCCGTTTGCGGGCATATCAATGCCTTAAACGATGCCGTGCTTCTTAAGGAGAGTCTTATGCCATTTATCATAGCGGAACCATCGAAGGATCGTCGGGAATCATATAGCGAGTATGTGGGGAGGGGAGGTTATCAAACCGCTTGGGCCAAAGTGCGCACCATGGAGGCACCCGCTGTGCGCACAACGGTGTTGTCTGCCGGACTTAGAGGTCGCGGCGGCGCCGGGTTCCCCACCGCGAAAAAATGGGAACTGGCCACTTCAGTGGAATCCTCACGGCGCATCTTGATCATCAACGGAGCCGAAGGAGAGCCCGGTTCATTTAAAGATCGCACGCTTATGACCTTGGCGCCGCACCGTGTCCTGGAGGGCATTCTCATTGGGGCCCATGCGATTCAAGCAACCGACATTCTTTTTTATATCAATGATCAATTTAACGACAGCATCAGTTCGTTGGAACAGGCCTTGCGAGAAGCCGAGGCAGCCGGGTTGCCGGTAAACACAATAAAGCTGTTGCCGGAAACTCATACATATATAGCCGGAGAAGAAACCGCACTTATCAACGCCTTGATGGGGCTGCCGGCCCAGCCCTGGCATAAACCGCCATATCCTACCACTCAGGGCTATCAAGGCCATCCTACCATTGTTAACAATGTGGAAACCCTGGCCGTGTTGCCGGTAATTTTTGAAAAAGGCATCACCTGGTTTGTTCGCAACCAACCGATGCTGTTTTCGGTAACCGGCGATGTAAGGCGGCCCGGAGTCTACGAAATGCCCCTGGGAACCCCTCTCAGCCAGTTATTGGATCTTGCAGGAGGACCTGCACAAACCAGCATTCAAGCCGTGCTGCCGGGAGGATTTTCCATGCCCTGGCTGAAACCAGAGCAATTTGACACCCCACTGGACTATGAGTCCTTGCGGCACTTAGGCACCGGTCTAGGCGCATCCATTATTGTGATTGGGAGTGAACGGTCACTGTATGATCAGACCTGTCAAATTGCTGATTTTTTTGCCCGGGAGACGTGTGGCAAGTGCCCTCTGTGTGTGCGGGGGACCCGAACCTTGGCAGAACAAATGGCCCAGTTGGCCAACAGTCTCAATCCGGAAACTGTGGGAACATTAGTGCAGTCGGCTAAAAAATTCCGCCATAAAGGCATCTGCTCCTTTCTCGATACGGCGGCCCACATGGTGGAGGAGTACGCGGTGGCCCTCAACACACCCACGGTGTCGTAGAGGGAAATTCTGTTGGCAATTGACGGCGCGGTCAGTATCCGGACCCGCCGTCATTAAATTTAATAGGTGAGCTCATAACTCCGAAAAATGCCACCAGTGGAGGACCTCTGGTAAAATGAAGAACAATGAGGACCAAAGTGGAGAGGAGATGCCGCGCCGCCATGACCTTAATCGAATGGCAGAAGAAATTCGGTAGTGTCAAGGACTGTCATACATTCTTAGTCAATCAGCGCTGACCGCACGGGTTTGTATGCCCCGTTCGTGGGCATCCAGAGGCGTGGTTTATCCATCGGCAGGACCGCCTCCTGTACGAGTGCTAGAGTTGCCGTCGGCAGACAATCGTGACCGCGGCAACCCAAGGTGCCGTAGCCGGTGTGGTTTTTGGCCATCTGCCTCGTGGCGATCGACAAGCGCGGCGTCGCCGCGCTGACCCTGACCCGAGAGTTGGGCGTCGCGTACCAACCGGCGTGGCTGTTCTACCATAAAATTCAACAGACCATGGCCGATCGCAATGCGCAATACACACCGGGGCGCTCGATGACCCCTATTTTGGCGGTGTCAGCCACGGACCGGGCAAACGCGGAACGGATCAGGATCCGGTGGTGGCGGACGTCAGTCTGGATGCTCTGGGTCCCGCCTTTGGTTTTCTATAAAAGATTCCGGATGTAACCAACGACAGCATTTTAGAGGTGTTAAAGCGCCGCGTCGAGGCCCAAATCGTCTGGCGTACGGATAGGGCTGCCGCGTATGCGACGGCACCCACACTGGAGGTCGACTTACGGGTAACCCCGAGTACCAGTCCCAACGCTGCCGAGGTGTTCCACTGGGTCAATGTCTCCATTAGTAACGCCAAGGCGTTTTTGGACGGGACGTACCCGGCGCCAACTGCACTTCGAAAAGTGCGGCTATCGCTATAATCGCCGACGTTTTGGCAACCAGTTGTCCCATCGATTGCTCGTGGCCTGTTTGGATGCTCCGCCCCATCCCTACGCACGATAGCGGATAAAAACCTACCAGTCTCGCGGGAGAAGGATTGTCGGTGAGTACTACCGGTATAACAATCGCAGTCCTCAAAGCATATTCCGAATGTATGACCATCGCAAAAATCATGGCAAACATAGACAGGAATTTCTTGCGTTGCCACCAGCTCCGGCATGCCGGGGGCGGGATTCTCGACGCGGTGTGGCAGGCCTTGCCGCCGTTATCGGCGGCGGCCCAGAAAGTCGTGACGGCCGAACGGGCCGATTTCGCGTTTCACCACGACGCCTCGACGACCCGCGCTATCGGTTAGCCGGGGTTCCCATCGGATCGGGGATCATCGAGAGCGCCTGCAAAACCGTGCTCAAACAACGGGAAAGCGGGAGCGGAATGCGATGGACGGAAGCAGGTGCCCAAGCGATCGCCACGCTACGAGCCGTTCCAGCATTCTGGAGAAAAGGTCCATGGGCTTAACTGGTGCCCCTTGCTCGGCGGATTGCCGCATGATCACAATTTTGAGGTACACCCTTTGGCATGTCTGGCGTTGGGAATCGAACCATGGCGATGCCGTCAAGGTAGTCAAAAAAATTGGCGCTCTGCCTTTGAATCAGGGTGCGAAATACGGGTCAAAACGGAACGCTTATGCCATCAACGAAACGCTCAAGGAATTCTGGGATCAGCCTCCCGAAACGGACGAAGCCTTCTTGCGCCATTGGTATGTTTAAGCCACCCATAGCCGCCTCGATCCCATATTCCAGGCCGCCACAATGATCAAGGCCCTCTGGGCCGGCGCCCTGCATTATGCTCAGAGTCGTCGGACGAATGCGGTCTTGGAAGGCATCAATAGCCTGGCCCAAGCCGCCAAAGCGCGGGCGCATGGCTACCGCAATACGCACCATTTCATTAGTGTCATTTGTCTGATGGCCGGCAAACTATCCTTGCCACGTCTCCCATTGGACTGACGCTACCCACACAAAAATAGCGAGGAGCCTGTAATCGGCCCCATAGATGCCATGAAGAGTTATACAAAATTCCGAAGCGAAACTACCCCACGGCATACCATACAGCACTGGGCATGATATAATAACCACATATTAGCACCTTGTAATAAAACGTAACTAACATCGGGGAGGGATGCGAAGATTTGCCAAGTCTTCGCCAAATCATGGAACAAGTCGTCATAACCGGCATGGGAGTCATTTCTTCGATAGGTTTTACAGTCACTGAATATTGGTCAGCACTCGTAGATGGTCGTACGGCAATTGAGCCTACGACGGTGATCAGCTCCAATGGGAGTGTTGGACATTGGAGCCAAGTGGGGTCGGGTTTTAACCCTGCAGGCTATTTAGACCCCACTGTTCTTCGCACTACCGACCGGTTGTCACAGTTCGGTCTCTGTGCCGCCTCCCAGGCGGTCGAAACTAGTGGACTGGTGTCTTTGCCCAGTCTGCGAACGGCAGTGATTTTGGGATGTACCATGGGGAGCGTACCGACTTTGCTGCAAAACCAATCTGAATACGATCAGGGCGGATCCAGCGGGGTACCCGCACGATTGATGTCTCAAATCATCCCCAATATGCCAGCTGCCCACATTGCTATGCGCTGGGGACTGCATGGCCCTCTGTTAACGATTAGTACGGCATGCGCTTCCTCTCTTGATGCCATCGGTCAAGCCGCTCATATGGTGGAACGAGGCGATGTCGATTTTGCTATTGCTGGGGGAGTCGACAGTCTTTTGGCTCCCCTGGTTTATCATAGCCTGGTAAATGCACGGGCGGTGTCCCGAGCGACCGATCCTCTTCGCGCATCACGGCCGTTTGACCGCGATCGAGACGGATTTGTGATGGGAGAAGGCGCTGGCATCGTAGTCTTGGAACGGGAGGAAACCGCACGTTTAAGGCGTCAACCAATCTTGGCGCGGATTCTCGGGTATGGTTCGGTAGCTGATGCTCATCATGTAACGTCTCCGGAACCAAGCGGGCGATGGGAAGCATTGGCTATGAAGCTAGCATTAAAAGAGGCAGGACTTAGCGATGAGAAACCGAACATTGATGCCCTAATTGCCCACGGCACAGGAACCAAAGTAGGCGATGCTGCAGAAATTCGCGCAATTAACGATGTTTTTGGGCGACACAGCCCAGCCCTGGACGTCACATCGATCAAGGGCCATATAGGCCATAGCATGGCGGCGTCAGGTGTAATGGCTGTTATCGCCGGAGTCGAAGCGATGATGCACGGACAATTGCCGGCTACCATGGGAACCACGACAGTGGACCCAGAGGCGCAGTTTGCAGTGGTGTTAAAACATCCAAAAACCATGGACATTCGCCAAATACAGATTAATGCCTTTGGGTTTGGAGGACAAAATGCAGCGATCGTGATGAGTCGATAACGAAAGGGAATTACGGGGCTAGATTTTGACTGGCGAACTCAAAGTTTTTTGCCTTAAGGGGTGGAAGTCCTCCCAATGCTAAAGTTATCTTGAGGGGCCAAAATGCCTTCTACGACGTAAACACCGTCGTCTAAGGGAAAGAAAAACGTCGTGGGAGAATTAGTATCTTCAGGGATTCTCTGACGTAGAAATCCTATCCGTCGACGACTCAAAGTCCCGAATGTCTTACTCTTTGATGAAGGCCTGAGTCTTTCGCGTTATACGTAGTAGACACCTCTATGACGTCAAAGGTTTCCCTCTTAAGGGCTTTGGGCATCGGACTATAGATAACTTTAGCTAGGGGCATCCACTCAAAAAGGTTCTAGCAACGCTGCGGCATTGAGCTTCCGGATTGTGGCACCATTGACCCCAGGAATAAATTCCGGGGTATGCGGTAACGTTGCCTTTTCGACCAAGGACGTATATTGTCTCAGGCATGGAAGTGGGATGAGAATTTTTCTGGTGCGAGCAATCGTGTCATCAAGTATTTGTTGGCAGCGCCGTCCTGATGACGATTTTTAGAAGGATTTCGTCCCATTTTAGGTGTGGATCCATAACTCTGGGGTGATCCTTGGAGAGGGATCACCCCACAGCGGAGCTAGTTCAGAACTCTGGAGAATTGAAAAGAATACGGCTGTCTCTTGTCCATATCGCAATGCATCCTTATCAAGAAATCGCTAATCACACCTGGGACGACATGGAGGTTGCCGCTCCAACCGCTAATGGATTTTTGAACCTTGCCGACGTAGGTTAGTCACCGGCAACATGGACAGTGGTATCCCAGGGTATTGTGGTCCCTGAAAATCAGGAGGGTTCAATGTGTTGTAAAATGGCCGCTGCCTAATCATAATTCCGTGAAAGTTATGATGAAGTGAGGATGCCGGATTCAACTTGCCGCAATCCTATGTCCTTTAAAAACAACCGACCCATACGTATACCCGTTATGATTTTCCCTGCGCCAGCAATTGTAGGTACTTATACAAGGGGTCTGTCTTCGGCAAGACCGTCAAAGCCTTTTTGGCGATTTGCTCGGATTTTGTGACATTGCCCAACTGGGATTCCGCAAAGCTGTAGTTGAACCAACCGTAGTCATATCCCGGCTCGACTTTGGTCGCCTTTTGATAGTAGGTCGCAGCCGTGTTGTAGTTGTGGAGAAGATGGGCGTAGACATTGCCCAGGTTGTTGTAGGCCAGTCCTTGATGGGGATTGGCGGTAATAGCCTGTTTATAATATTTGACCGCTTGGGAGGGCTTGTCATTGGAATAGGCAGCGCGGCCGGCCTGAATTTGATCGATCCATGTCCTGGGATGAGCCTTTGCAAGATTCTCCCACTTGGCAAGATTCTTAGACCCTGCATATTGCGTATCGCCTTCCACGATAGTTGACGAGTGATTACTTTGCGTCGGCCCAGTGTGAGCTGGCGGAGGTGTTGCAGATTTAGAGGATTGAACTCCACAGCCCGCAAGCGTTGCAATTGCTAAGACACTGGTCAGTAAAAAGAGCGAATGGCGATGATTGCGATGAAGTATCACAGTTCTTTGTTCCTCCCATATCGTTATAAAACCACCGGATGCGGCCAGTTCGGGCCCATTCCCGCGCTGGTACCGCTCCGGTGTTAATCATCTCGTTAACCGATTCCTAGGCTGATGGCGAGAGGCTCCTCTGCCATCAGCTCTCTAATACCAGCAAAGTCCAGAAAATGTTAGGACCCTGCACGCACATTGCCAAGTTCGGTATAGCTGGTACCAGTTGTCGACTCTCCAAAGGAGTAAATGTATCCTTTGGTAGGAGTGAAAGCTGCACCCGACGTCAAAGTCCCCGAGTCACCTGAAGTGATGGCAGTCGTCCCATTATACAATGTGATGGTCCCGTTGGGAGCAACGTTCGCCGAGGTCACCGGTGTATCACCATATGGCACCCCGATTTTTAGCGTAAATCCTTCAGACGAACCGGGTTGTACTTCTGCGATCTGGAAGTAGTAGTAGTTGGTGCTACCACTGGTTGCTGCAGGTTGCAATCCACTGCCGCTGAAGGCTAGCGTTACGCCATTTGCAGCAGACACGCTAGTCCCACTTGCTGCAATGTAAGTGCCATTAGCCAGGTTCACGTAGGTAGAAACTCCACTTGCTGTGTTGATGTCGACTGCGTTGCTAGTGGTTGCAATGGTGGTTCCATTGGCAATGGAGCCCTCCGCACCAACTCCGGTGGCTAAATCGCCGGTGTAGGTACTGGAATTCTCCACAAATACGATTCCGACGCCGTTAGTAAAGGTCACTGTGGCAGTAGAGCCAAAGGGACCTGCGTCAGAGGTGCTTATTAAAAAGTTGCTAGCAGCGGTTAGCGTATAGCTACCGCTGACAAGGTTGCCATATGCGTCCTTGAGAGTTACCTGCATGGCATGGGCAGTGCTGGACCCATTCTGCACTTCGCTGTTCAGCCAATAACCCTGGGTGCTATGATAACCCAATTGTGGCCCGCCTTGTGACGGATCAAGAACTGTAGCGGCACTCGCAATAGCGGCTGGAACTACTGTGATGGTTCCAGTTTCTCCTGTAACGTTGGTATTGCTATTTAACGTCGCTACAATCCGGCCGGTATCCCCTGCCACAGTATCTTTGTAGGTAGCGCTGACTTGCCCGTAGGCATTGGTAGTACCGGTGACTACGGTCAAATCGGCTGGATTCAAACTATTACTGGTGTTCCAAGTCACTGATTGACCGGAAATGGGATTGCCGTTGGAGTCGGTTAAGGTAAACATCACATCTAATGTGCTTCCCGCACTTAAACTAGTAGGGGTTGTCACATTAGAGGTGAGGTTAGCAGGCAGTCCAGTCGAAATAGTGAGTGCCACGGTTTCGGTAGCTTGGCCTTGGGTATAAGTCACATCATAGGTTCCGTTGGCCGCCCC
>JAMDDZ010000061.1:0-338 GCA_023488565.1 Bacillota bacterium
TGAGCACAGACTTTTTTCGTTTATCCGCCTCAACTGGCGTGGTCGTGTTCTACGCACACTTGAAACGGTAGTGAATTGCATTGCCAATACCCGAACGGAAAAGGGGCTAACCGTAAAAGCAGAACTCGACACCAGATCCTATCCGACCGGGATCCACATCGATGATGAGACCATGGCTCGTTTGGACTTAATACCGGGATCATTCCATGGTGAGTGGAATGATACGATTAGACCTCAGTCCCATGATGCCGCTCCGGTATGCTCGAAAACGTGATTCATACATGAACCCCGATCTGATCTCCAACCTGAACCGTCGTTACCTCACTTCCCACCGCAAA
>JAMDDZ010000061.1:348-10285 GCA_023488565.1 Bacillota bacterium
GGATAATAACCGGCAAAAGGACATGACCGTGACGGCAGAGGCCTAGGTGATACGCAATAATACTGCGGTCGCAGACATTAATGATCCCTTGCAGATAGACAAATTGGTCTTCCCCTACGCCTTTACGATCAGAAAATACATTTGAAAGTTTCAACAGAATGAAGATAAAATTAGCGCGTATGTGGCCACCACCGCCACCTTTCGGTGCACTAAAACCTGTATGAAATGTCCTCTCCAGATTGTGATATGGAACAAACTGGGGATCACTCAGATTGCGCACTGCCGGATATGCCATCTATTCCTCAGAATTCTCCGTA
This sequence comes from Bacillota bacterium, assembly GCA_023488565.1. Lineage (GTDB taxonomy): Bacteria > Bacillota > Sulfobacillia > Sulfobacillales > Sulfobacillaceae > Sulfobacillus_C. The sequence continues at coordinate 666 of JAMDDZ010000061.1, forward strand.
ATGTAATTTCATTGAAAATAACTTAACTAGACGCAATATTTGATTGACCGGCTAGCCAAACTTCGATTATAATGGTCGCAACTACCGACATCCAATTATTTGGAGGGTAGTGAGGACGTTTGTACTGGTTTCGATCTGTCTGTAAGGATAAGGAGGAATTCTACTTCACGGTTGGAACGGTTGTTGCGGTGGGAAGTGAGGTAACGACGGTTCAGGTTGGAGATCAGATCGGGGTTCATGTATGAATCACGTTTTCGAGCATACCGGAGCGGCATCATGGGAGACCATTGTACTGGCGCTCAAATGGGAGTCAACCTGGTCGTCTGTGTCACAATCTCAGGATTTATGGGAACGCGGAAAACTGGAAGGAAAGGTCGGTCCGATTCCCTAGTAGGAAGAAAGTTTAATCTACTGAAGTGAAGGAGATGGTTCTATGGCCATTGATGTGGATCCTGGACCAACGCTTAAAAAATCAATCGGTTGGCTCCAGGGTTTTGCGTTATTCGGTTTAGTTTTACCGGGTTATCTTTATCCCAGTTTAGGATCGTCCATTGTCGCTTTGGGGGCCATCGGTGCAGTCGTGGTCTGGGGGATGTCGTCCATTATAGGTGCCTTTCAGGCCGGGGTCATCAGCGAAGTTTCCACTATGTATCCTGACACGGCAGGGATTGGGGTTCTCGCTCACCGTGGAATCGGACGTTATGTTCCCTGGGCAGGAGCGGTGGGTACTTTTGGTAACTGGGTGGGCTGGAGTGTTTCGATGTCCGTTAATGCGCTGCTAGCGGCCGATTATTTCAAAGTGTGGGATCCACATTTGAACGCTCAAATCATTGCTTCAGTTATTCTTCTTGCTGCCTATGTTGCCAATGTTTTTGCTTCAGTTATTCTTCTTGCTGCCTATGTTGCCAATGTTTTTGGATTAAAGCAAGGTGTGGTGGCCGGATGGGTACTCGGGTTAATGACCGTCGTGCCCATGGCGCTTATGATTATTGGAGGGCTGTTGACGGGACATTTTTCGGCACATAATCTGTTGCCTGCTGCCCTACCTGGTCACGTAGCATGGTTCTCAATGTCTGGGCTTGGGTTGATATGGGTATGGATGTTTATCGCAGGATGGAGTGCCTACGGTTCGGATCCCGCAGCCACACTGGCCCCAGAGTTTCGGGATACGGTGCACGATGTTCCTAGAGCCCTTACAGCAACAGTGTCTCTTGCTCTAGTGTTTTACGTTTTGATGCCTATAGTTTCGGTTGGGGTTCTCGGAGTGCACACCATCTCCCAAAATCCCTATACAGCATTTGTGCCATTACTGTCTAAGATATTTGGACCTGTTGCAACGGACATAGTGATGGTTAGCATCATAGGATCTTTTCTGCTTACAGTGAACTTATCAACGATTGACGGATCACGGGTGCTTCGTCAAATGTCAAAAGACCACCTTACCATTAAGTGGTTTGAACACTTGAACAACCGCGGCATTCCAACTCATGGAATGCTTTTAGACCTACTGTTTAATTTGTTCCTGGTGTGGTTTCTAGCCAATCCCATCGTGATTTTGGTGGCTGGCAATATTGGGTATATGCTCTCTTTTACCCTAGTTGTATTGGCTTTTCTCCTCCTAAGAAAAGACGAACCTAAACATGCACGTCCGATCAAATTGAAATCATATTGGAAAGGCATTGCATGGGTTATCGTCGTGTTAAATACGACTTTTATCATTTTCGGAGCGCCATCGTATGGTATGGGAGCAGTAATAGTGGGTCTGGTTATCCTGGCGATTTCAGTTGTAGCGTGGTACTGGCGACAACGTGTAGATCGCCAAGAGAAGTATGTGGTAGCCCCGTCCAAGTCGGGGTAGAAAGGATGGTCTCATGAAATTCGACCTTGACACCATTTTTGGAATGACCCGAGGGTTGGCAGTCGTGGGGGCCACTGAACGGTTTGCAGGACAAGCGGCAATCCAGAATCCTCACGTTGTCGGATTCCAAGGTGCTGTGTATTGTATCAATCCGCGAATCGCCATGATAGGACGAGAAGGTTATTATGCGTCGTTGTCGGAAGTTCCGACTCCAGTGGATGTAGTTGTAGTGCTCGTGTCCGCCGATGCAACCCTTAGGATTGCCGAAGAAGCCGCAGCTAAAGGTGCAAAGATGCTGGTCATTCCTGGGGCCGGGTTTTCGGAATCCGGTCCAGCAGGTGTCCGACTACAACAGGAGCTTTTGAGATCGCTAGAGATCACAGGTACCCGGGTGATTGGTCCTAATTGTATGGGCTACATTAACGTTGTTGACCGCACTTGTGCGTATATTGGTACGCTGACACAACCTTTGAAACATGGCCCCATCGCGGCACTAGTACAGAGTGGTTCGATATTTCAAACGTTGGTGGATGCAGTGGACCTAGGTTTTAGCCGGATGGTGTCTACGGGCAATGAAGCGAATATTTCTATGGCTGAATACCTTGATTGGCTGGCGAATGACGACGAGACACGAGTGATTCTCATCCATTTAGAGGCAATTCGGGATCCTGAGGGGTTTCTTCAAGCCCTTGATCGGTGCCGAAACCAAGATAAAGCGGTCATCGTTTTAAAGACCGGGAGAACCCCAAACTCTGCAGCAATCGCCATAGCCCATTCTGGTGCCTTGGCAACAGAGTGGGCCGTAGAATCCGCAGTGTTGCGGCGCCATGGCGCTCTTCTGGTCGATGATGTTGATGAGTGGGTTACCACAGCACAGATTATAGCGACAAGTCGAACAGCGCACACGCCAACATTAGGGGTATTAACATTATCAGGAGGTCAGGCTGAGCTTATCGCTGATATCGCAGACACACTTAAAGTGCAGTTGCCCATGTTCTCTGAAGATGCGATTGCCGAAATGGAACGGGTCTTACCAGAATTAAAGCCGTATCATAACCCTCTAGACGGGTGGAAAAGTTCTAAGCCCTATGAGGAGGTATTTGGGCATTGCCTAAAAACCATCGACTCTGACCCAACGATTGACGTTGTAGCTGTGGCAGTAGATGCGCCAGCGTCACAGGGGCCCGCAGAAACTGAATATATAAGCGTCATGGCCCAGAAACTCGGCGAAATCGGTCGACACAGTCCAAAGCCGCTTTTGTACTTCACCCTGCTCGGATCAATGACCGTTGACTTACGGATAAAAAAGGTTCTTGATGATAATCATGTGCCCCTAGTACAGGGGGTAAGGCCTGCACTCAAAGCTGTGCGGTTACTTTATGAGCATTGCACATACAAGTCGCAATGGGGTCCTCCAAACGTTTATCATGTTAATGGACAGGTTGGTACAAGAGTGGCGACCGATGGAATTGCTGCACGGAATTTCATCCGTGAAATGGGGTTTTATTGTCCCGATGGTCACATGGTCCAGACACTCGATGGTGCAATCGACGTTGCTGCTACTATCCATTACCCAGTGGTGCTTAAGGCTCTTGTCCCGGGAATCCACCATAAATCCGATGTCGGCGCGGTAGAAGTGAATTTGCGATCGCCTTCCGAATTGGGTTCGGCATGGGAGAAAATGAAAACGAAATTCGGCAAAGTTGGTTGTTTAGTAGAAAAAATGGTACCTAATGGCCCGGAAATATTGCTAGGTTTCAAGTCGGATCCTCGATACGGTCCTATTGTGATTGTTGGTTGGGGTGGATATTCCACAGAACTTGTCAATGATGTCACGTTTCTAGTGCCGCCGTTCACAGAAAAGCAGGTGTCATCCGCTATCGGTAATCTGAAAATATCTAAGATGCTGTCAGGGTTTCGCGCAAGCCAGAAAATTGACCCTCACCATTTAGTTAATGCAGTGTTGCGCATGGGAGATGTGGCACAAAAATACTATCGCTCGGTAGCAGAACTAGAGATTAACCCGCTTATTGTATCGAATGATGGCACATGGGCTGTGGACGCTCTGTTAGTTAACTTTATATCGAAAGAAGGGTAACTCATGTTCCAAGATTTGATTTATGAAGTGAAAGGCCCTATCGCTTATATCACGATGAATCGACCAACGCAACTTAACGCGTTGTCGGTGCGACTCGTAAAAGAATTGAAAGAGGCGGCGCTAATGGCTGAAAGTCAGGAAAACGTAGCCGTCGTAATTCTTAGAGGGGAAGGTCGTGCATTCTCCGCCGGGTATGATATCCAAGAAGAAACTGAGACCGTGTGGGACTCTCCCGTTGAATGGCGCAATACGCTTAAGGCAGATATTGATCTGGCCTTGACCTACTGGAATCTTTCAATACCGGTCATTGCCGCAGTTCAAGGGTATTGCCTCGGAGGGGCTTGTGAGTTGGCAATGGCATGTGATATTACTGTAGCGTCTGATGATGCAGTGTTCGGGGAACCGGAAATTCGGTACGGTAGTGGTCCTGTTGCCCTGATCATGCCGTGGGTAGTTGGTATGAAACGAACTAAAGAACTGCTATATACTGGTGACCTCATAAGTGCGACGGATGCCCTACAATACGATATGGTGAGTCGAGTAGTTGCCAGAGAGCAACTCGATGCCTCGACAGAGGCCCTTGCGTTGAAAATAGCGCGCACCCCTGTGACAATATTGCGTCTTACAAAACGGCCAATCAACCAATGCTTTGAGTTTATGGGACTACTTAGCGGCATCCAATATAATCTAGAAATTTCTACAACACTCAATGGGGCCAAATTGCCCGAACAAGAGGAATTCGATGCCATAGCCAAACGTGATGGTCTAAAAATAGCTCTAAAATGGCGCGACTCGCGGTTCGGGGAATCCCTTTCTCAAACGAGTAGCTCTAGGCGATCGCCATCATCATAAAATCTATCCAACATCCCTAGGTATACGTTGCATGGATAGATAGATTTAGTTGTTTTAGTTGAGTCAATGAAGGATGGGGGGGTGTGAACATTGCCCGTAGCTACGCAATAACATTCCACATGAGGGCAATTTTCCCCCATGAACGAAACGGTACTGTGTACGGCAGACCCCTAATTTATCAAGGGAGCCTGGCTGCTAAAACCTCCCTTTTCAAGGGGGGGATACAGCGGCTCCTCAAGTGAACAGGCTCAATGCCTGATCACGCGAAGGTTTTACGGGGGGTGGAAGCTTCCACCTTCAGGCCGGAGAGGCCTCCACTGAGGGAAGAGTGGCACATTTGGTAAGGGCGTTCAATGCGTCCTTACCAAAAACCTTGACCCCCTAGTGGATTCCCCTCGATTTTGCAATTGGGGGGACATCCACTTCACTCAGCACTGTTCTCTTAAAATTTTCCTGTAGTTCTTTGAAATGGGTTTTTACGTTGAACACAATGCCTGCGCATTCCACTTCCAAGGCGAAGCCGGGAGGGGTGTCGAGTTGGCGGCGATCTTTTGGCCGCTAGCGGGGCTTTTCTTTCGTTTCACGGGCTTCCACAGCGCCTCACGGTGTCCAAGCCATGGAATAGACTTAACATTCACCCTCATCATGGGAAAAAACGCATATTACCCATGTTGACGATGAGTTCGAATTTCTTGGGCACCGTATCATTCGCAAGAGCGGCCCGACGGGTTAATACCATCGACGGAGGCTCCTCCGACACTCCCGACGTAATACGGCGCGGTGCTAAAAGTGCGGTTTCTCGTAAAATTTCGCGAGATGGGGGGCAAACGGGTTTGCGCATGCGGCGAGAACTGACCGACTTGAGCGGTATTAGGAACATGGAAAACGCTTACTTTTCTCCACGGGTCGATCGCAATGCCTGCAAAATATCCGGCAGCATAAATCGCAAGTCTGGCAATAGGTGACGGAGATGAAGAAGCTCATCGCCCAGGACGCACGCGATTTTAGCCGTCCCAGACACCACGCTGCATCAGACACCTGAAACTCGGGGACGATACACTAACTCGCAGTGAGCCCCATAGGAACAAAATATGATGCTGCGTTCATTCCTGCAGGTATTTCGCCTTGCCAGGGGCGGATATTTATCCCCAAAATAAAAGTGTTGACATATCTGATAACATCTTTTAATAAAGTTGGAAATTGTAGGCGCAAAAAACAAGGTGTAAGACTTTTACAGTCGGCAGATTGTCGGCTGAGCCATGGGGGATCGGATGACGCAAGATTTGGTGCTGCAGGCCTTTCGATCAGGCCGTGGCTCGGTATCGGCACCGGAGGGTGTGTTCCATCACTCCGATCGCGGTAGCCAGTATGCCACCCAGACCTATCTGCACTGGCTGGCTGCGGAACACATGCTGGGCCGGCACTATCCGATTACCCCCGCGATTGATATTATTCTTCAACAGCGCCAGTCCTCGATCGCTAAGGCGGCTATATTGGTAGAAGCAGTCGAAGCAACAAGCTCCCAAAGTACGCTCCTCAATATTCGCTCGGGATTCCCAATTTTACGCCGAACGATTACGATGTACCTGCAACACGATGAACTCGTCATTACCGGGCCGATCGCTATCATTATCGCGTAGTCATTCCAGAACAAGAATTCTAATAGCATGACAAGGCAAAACGAAACCGAAAGCAACCTCCTTTATTATTCTATCTGCTCTCGGGACGATGCCGCAATGGAAGAAGAATGTGAGTGCTGGCTTTGTATAGGTGCCATCAAGAAGTTTAAAATGTATTGTTCACACAGGGTGCGGTAATATTCATGGAGCGCGTCATCGTCTGACATGACCCATTGAATGAGACAGCCGTCAATCATGCTACGAATGGCGCGTGATGCATCATCGACGACCACCACTTCGAATAGGCCCTGCTCTACTCCTGCCTGAATAATGGATTTTCCCAAATCCCAACAGCTGTGATAGAAGTTTTGATTTACCTCGCGGAATCGTGCATCACGGCTACCTTGTGCGAGAAAATCCAAGTACACACGATAAAATACGCGGTTTTCGATCGGCCCAGCAAAGGCCGCATAAATATACGCGTGAATCATCGCGATGGCATCTGATTCGCCTAGCACTGCTTTCGCTTCCCGGGCATGAATCCGGTCGGTCAACCACTGGAGCAAATGCAAAAAAAGATCTTCTTTAGTCTCGAAATAATAACTCAAAATACCTTTACTCGTTCCGGCCTTATCCGCAATATCTTGAAGAGTGACGGTGGAGTACCCTTTCTCACTGATTGCATGAAATGCGGCACGAATAATATCTTCTTTTTTTCTTGGACGACTGTTCGCAGCCACTATTAGCCTCCTCTGGTGCGCAACACCACCTTCCCCTCGGTGGCCCCCTGCGCGAGTTGCTCCAAGCGTTCGGGTAGCTCGTCAAACCAGCCCACTACAGAAATCAAAGGACGAATAGCTCCTTCGCGGTATAACTGTAGTAATTGCTGCCGACATTTGACTATCCATTGGGGATCCCACCGTTCATACAATCCCCAATGCAATCCTAACACAGAATAGTTTTTAACAAAAATATGGTTGACGGCTATGGTAGGAAGCTGCCCACTGGCAAAACCGAGCGACACCAATCGTCCCTCAAAGGCAATGCACCGTAAAGACTGTTCCAAAACCCGACCACCGATCGGATCGATGATGACATCGGCACCCACACCGCCCGTGATTTCGCGTACGTGAGGGGCGAACGGAGCGGCGCGATAATTGATAACGTGATCGGCGCCGAGTTGTCGACAGTGGTCAAGCTTGCGGTCTGAGCCAGCCGTCGCAATAACTTGGGCCCCCAGTGCCCGTCCCATTTGAATGGCAGCGGAACCGACTCCTCCTGCTCCTCCATGAACGAGAAGGGTTTCTCCGGCGGCAAGATGGGCGCGCCGCGTTAACGCGGTGAATGCCGTCTGGTAGGTCAACAACAGCGCAGCTGCATCATCAAGCAACATGTCATCAGGTATCAGCATGCACCGTGGTTGCGCGACTGTTACGTACTCTGAAAACGCTCCATGGGGCAACACCGGTTCACAGGCCACTCGGGATCCAATAGGGAATGAAGCGTCTGGCCCCAGACTCACGACAGTACCGGCACATTCCCTCCCGGCTACAAACGGTAAAGGAGGATGCTCCTGATAGGTGCCTCGGCACAGTAGTACATCCGAAAAATTTAATGCGACCGCCTCCACTTTAACCAGTAATTCATCGCCCTGGGGAACAGGAAGCGCTACCTCAGACAACGATAACGCCTGATACGGAGACGCAAGTTGGGTAACTTGCCATTGTTTCAAGAGCTCACCTCCGGCACTCTAAGCGGAGCCAGTGCTCCTACGGAATAAATACAATTTTGCCGCTCACTTCGCCTTGTTCCATTGCCATTTGTGCCTCCGCGACATCTTTCAGAGATAGCACTCGGTCTATAACAGGACGGATCGCCCCAGATGCGACGAAGGCCAAAGCGTCTTCTAATTCGGAGCGAATGCCGAGGTGAGATCCCAAATAGTTTTGTTGCTTGTTCCATAAATAGCGGATATCTGTATTGCCATTAAATCCAGAGGTAGCCCCACAGACGACGAGGGTGCCGCCACGCTTTAAGGATTTGACACTGGTGGGCCATGTCTGCTCTCCCGTATGTTCGAAGACAACGTCGACGCCCTGTCTATCCGTCAGACGTCGCACTTCGGTCGCAATATCATGGGATCGGCGATTGATTACTGCGGCAGCGCCTAATTCCGTCGCCAATTGTGCTTTGTGATCTGTTGATACGACCGCAATCGGTACGGCTCCCATGACGCGACAGATTTGAATGGCGAGGGTGCCTAATCCTCCGGCCCCTCCCCAAATCAGCACGGTTTGCCCTGCCCTAATACGGGCTTTGGTGATCAGCATGCGCCACGCGGTGACAAGTACGAGAGGTAACGAGGCGGCTTGCTCCCAAGTAAGAGTTTTGGGTTTGCGGACGGCCTGGGCCTCATGGATCCGTACGAATTCCGCATGCCCACCATCTAAGGGGCCAGAATCGAATCCCCATAATTTGAATTCACGACAAAAATAATTTTCGCCACGGGAGCAGGCAGCACATACGCCGCAGGACCGGGCGGGGTATACCATGACCTCATCACCCTTCTGAATATGCTTGACCTCCGTACCAACCGCTACTACTACGCCTGCAGCATCCGACCCCGAGATATGGGGAAGGGGCTGTTGTACAGGGTGCCCCCGCCGCGCCCAAATATCATTATAATTAGCGGAGGTTGCTTTGACTTGGAGGAGAACTTCGTTGGGACCCACCTCCGGTTCCGCGACATCTGCATATTCCAGTACTTCCGGGCCTCCATATGTGCGAAATAAGACCGCCTTCACCGGCAACACTCCTTAATGAGCTAGATTAGCCTTAATCATACGATAATTTGTCTGTCTGGTCAATCAATTGTGATGAAGCACCTGGTATTTTAGAAATCTACTAAGGAGGCATGATGAAATTAATTCCAATTCTGCAAAGGAAAATGACGGAACCATCGCGAATAGATTACCATCTTATTCACGAAAGGGTCGATTTTCGGAATGGCTGCTACCTCTCAGTAACAAGAGCAAATTATTCGGGATAAATTTATAGGCTTGGCCCAGTATCTCAACGAACGATCGCGCCGGGTCTGGGCAGCGCTCGAAGCCCGTGCACTAGGCTATGGCGGGGGCGCCATGGTAGCGCGGGCGACGGGCCTCACCGTGATACCATTACCGCAGGCCTGCAA
>JAMDDZ010000067.1 GCA_023488565.1 Bacillota bacterium
TCAGGCCCTGGGCCGCGCGTTTCATGAGTGTCTGACCTACGACGGTGGATCCTGTAAAAGAAATTTTCCGCACGACAGGGTGATTCAACAATTCATCGGCAATGGGTTCAGGTGGTCCCACCACGATATTGACGACCCCAGGGGGCATGCCCACCTCTTCGAAAATTTTCCCCATGGCCAAAGCGGACAGCGGTGTAGACTCTGCGGGCTTAATGACCACCGTACATCCCGCCGCCAGTGCTGGCGATACTTTTCGCGCAATCATGGAAGCCGGAAAATTCCATGGGGTAATGGCTGCAACGACACCGACAGGCTGCCGGATTGCCAAGAGTCTTTTATTGGGGGTGGAAGCTGGGATTGTCTCTCCATAGATTCGTTTTGCTTCTTCCCCATTCCATTCGAAATAGTCCGCTGACATTAAGACTTCCGCTTTGGCTTCCCGTAATGGTTTACCCTGCTCAGCCGTTAGAATCTCCGCCAACAGATCTGCCTGCATACGAATACGGTCGGCAACCTGCCGCATTAACCCCGCCCGCTCTCTTGCAGGTAAAGCAGCCCAGTTTGGGAAAGCTCGAGCTGCGGCATCAATCGCGTTCCGGGTCTCTCCCGAGCCTGCTTCCGCTACCTCAGCAATGACCTCCCCTGTCGCCGGATTGGTGACCGCCATCGTTCGCGATGCGTCGCACCATTTCCCATCAATAAATAGTCCGTAGTATTTCATGTTTCGCTCTCTTTCTCCGTGAAAATTTTATAAACTGAGGCAGTATCATCTCCACCCCAACCACGGGCTTGGGCCTCTTGGAACAATCGCAAAGACTCGCTGCCCAACGGTACGGGCATGTCTAAGCCAACTGCCATTTCCACGGCCAGTCTAATATCTTTGACCGTCAAATCGATGGCAAAACGCGGTGCATAATCCCCATTTACAACCCATGGTCCTCGTAACTGCAATTGGTGTGACTGGGCACCGGTGTCGGCCAGCAAACGCACCATCATATCGACGGAAATGCCGGATTTAAGTCCCAAAGCCAGACCTTCCGCCAATACCGCCATATTGGTCATACCGATGTGATTGCTAATGAGTTTGAACGCAGTGGATTGCTCGACCCCGCCTAAATAATGAACAGGGGTTCCAATTTCCTCTAATAAGGGCTTCCATCGATCAAATACCGCTGCATCACCGCCCGCAAAGATGGGTTCGGTAGCCTCGGCGGCTTGTGCCGGTCCCTTTCCCAGAGGGCACGCCAAAAATTGATGGCCCATAGCGGCTAGCTTGTCCGCCAGTTGGCGCGCTGTTTGGGGATCGATGGTGCTGACATCGATCACGGTAGTGCCTGGAGCAAAATACGGAGCAATGCCCTGAGGGCCAAACAACAGTTGCATCACGTCGCTAGGCAGCGGGAGGCTGGTAAACACCGGGTTTGTGCCACGCGCCACATCTTCTACATGAACCGCAGCGATGGCGCCCCGCTCAACGAAGCTTTGCACCACATCGCTCCGCAGGTCATAGGCGATCACCTCATGGCCTTTATGCAACAGATTCTGTGCTAAGCCACCTCCCATTTTCCCCAACCCGACAAATCCAATCATCTCGCGATCCTCTCCTCAGAAAAAATTTTTTCATCCTCGTGCGAACAGAACGGACAGCGCGTTTTATCAATATGTCGTTACTCTGCTGCTCAGGATCTAGCACCATCCACTGCCAGCGGTAGATGATAGAATTGCAAATGTGTCGCAACAAAGTCTTCCAGCTGATTCGCATGGATTTTGAGGCCGAGACCTGGCAACGAATTTAGGTGGGCAGCACCATCGATAATGGTCCAACTGGGTTGCACCACATCCCGCACTAAATTTTCATTGGTGTCACACTCCACCCATTTGACCCGTTCTGACCATGCCGAGGCCACCTGAAGCGAGACAGCTTGGGCTACCGGTCCGCCTAACACGTGGAACGCGACATAATCGGAAATAACTGCAGGAAAATCGATCACTGCGCGGGCAGCCTCGATGCCTCCAATCTTGCACAGGTCAGGTTGCAGGACTTTGAGTTGCATGGTCGGAGCACAAGATATTTGGTCCAGATACCAGTTTTCACCTGCGGCAATACAGGAAAATTGTTGTCCTAGCAGACGATATCCTTCAAAGTCCAACGCCGAAATAGGTTCTTCCACCCATTGCACTCCTTGTTGGCAGTAATACGGCACTTCTTTTAAGGCGGCCTCTCGCGACCACCCTTGGTTGGCATCCACGATGATACTGCGCACCCCAGGTATGGATCGGGCCAGGTGAAAGTTTTCGTGGTCATGCTCTGTATCAAACCCCACTTTAAATTTGATGGTTGTAAAACCGTCGTCAATCGCCTTTTCAATCCTCTCTTGAATACGGTCAGGGCCAATACCACTGGCATAAATCGGAACTGGAGACAGACCGTCCTTCCCTAAGTGCAGAAGGTTGCGCAACGGTTTGTGATGTCTCTGCGCCTCCAGGTCCCATAGGGCGATTTCCAGAGCACTAACCGCATGATAAAAGGACCCCAAGTTTCCAGACTGCACCGCTTGAATTCGGTAGTGCTCAATAATCTCCTTGACAGCACCAGGCCGTGCAATAAATCCCAATGTGTCCTTAAGCAGGCGCCACAAGACCACGACTCTTTCATCTAACGCCCATGAAGGAAAATTGACCCATGATTCCCCCCAACCTTCGACACCATTCTCGTCGATCAACTGGAGCAACAGCACCGGTCGATTCCACATGGTTCCAAACGAAGTGCGAATAGGATGTTTCAAGGGTGTGATTAATGGCCAAATCGTAGCACTAACCCTGCGATTCATGGCTGATCCTCCTGTGGCATGATTCAATTATTATTCTATACTCTATAGACTATATACGCAAGTATATTCGGATAATTAGGTTTATACTAAACGCCATGGTATTGGTATTGGTTTCTCGCTTATGATATGACGGAAGAGGAGGAATCCATCGTTGGACAATAGATTGTCTGGCACCCTATCGGAGCGTTTGTATCTGGTGTTGCGTGAAAAAATCTTGGCCGGAGAATATCCCCCCGGGTACCATCTCAAAGAAGTGTCCCTTGCCCAAGATTTCCATGTCAGTCCCACCCCGGTTCGAGAGGCCATTAGGCGCCTGACGCAAGAGGGATTGATCCAAACCCAGCGCTATCGCGGCTCCGTCGTAACCCAGTACAATGTGGCAGATTTCCTTCATCTGTATCAAATTCGTGAGATCATCGAAATCCCTGCTGCACGGCTTGCGATTGCCAACGCAAGGCAACAAGATATTGCTGCGTTAAACCACGTGCTGGAAGAATCTGTTCAAGCATTGGTGGTTCATGATCACGCATCCCTATTACAGCTCGACCTTGTTTTTCATGAGTGTTTGGTTCGAGCGTCTGGTAACCCTTTTCTCTCCGATATTTCCCGGGGAATCCACGAAAAATTGCAAACCATCCGCAAGATCACGATTCCAGAATCGATCATGGGCCGAAAATCGCATGATGAACATTGCACAATCGCCGACGACCTCAAGCGGCGCGACTCGACAGCCATTGCAGACCATCTCACGCACCATATCCGACGCAACCGAGACGAAGTCTGGCGTTACCTGACCGCCGCCGAAGGCTTGCCGCCGCAGGAAGAAGATCGGTCTCAGCCATCCGAATAGCCCATCCTACGGCGACCCCCTTCAACAAAGATCCGTTGGCACTATGATGTCATGATCCACCCGTGGCTCAGGAACTACGATAGAGCTTGGTGAACACAAACTCTTTGTGACCCAACACCTCAGTAGCGGTCAGACGCCCATTTAAATTGCGGAACATCATGTCCAACAACGCCTGTCCCGCTTGTGACAACGTCATTTCCATCGACAAAAGACCAGAAATGTCTACGTCGATATGCTCCGCCATGGATTGGGCGGTGTGAGGATTCGCGGTGGTTTTTAAGACAGGTACGACGGGGTTCCCCACGATATTGCCTTGGCCTGTGGTAAAGAAGTGAAACACCGAGCCTGCAGCTCCCATGAGGGTAATAAACTCGGCAGCTGCGGAGGATGAGTCCATAAAGCTCAACCCTTTGACCGTGGGGGCCATCGCCGGTTCCAGTGCGTCTACTATGGGGCTGGTACCGGTCTTCTGAATGTTGCCCAAGGCTTTTTCCTCAATCGTGCTGAGCCCCCCGGCGATATTGCCCTGAGTCGGCTGCGAGCCCAATAAATCAACCCCTTGGGACCGCACCAATTCTTGATAATTTTCGTGCATCGCCAAATAACGAGATCGCACCGTGTCATTGACACACCGCTCGGCAATGATATGCTCGGCTCCGGTAATTTCGGTGGTTTCCCCAAAAATGACGCGGGCCCCATGCTCCACCAACCAGTCCACGGCCACTCCCACGGCCGGATTCGATCCCAGGCCCGACGTGGTGTCAGATTCGCCGCATTTGGTACTGAAAATCGCGTCGGCAATGGGAACTTCTTCCCGTCGCAATTCGGACGCATAGTATAAGTATTCCCGCGCTTGGCGTACGGCTGTCGCAATGGTTTCGGTGTCCCCATGCCCTTCGATTGAGAAACCCGAGACAGGCTTCCCTGTCTTGGCAATCCCTTCTACGACCTTTTTGGTCCAATTGGGCTCAATGCCAATGACGACAGCAGCAGCAATGTTTGCATTGGATCCGGTCCCAATGAGCGTGCGAAAATGCAAGTCCAAATCTTCCCCAAATTGCAACCGTCCATACGGATGGGGCAACGGCAATGTCCCAGGCGCCAGATGGGCCACCCCTTCGACCGCCGCGTTGGATAAGTCATCCACAGGAATAATCGCCACATAATTCCGCGAGCCCACCGCCCCATTGGCGCGACGATATCCGAAAAATGTCGTCTGTGTCATGTTACGCCCACCTCACACTCTTAATGTTGTGTACATGCACATGATTACCAACCGAAATAGCTTGCGTGGCCACGCCAATCACTGCGTTATATTCGATGATCTGATCACCCTGATTTAAATTCTTCAAGGCCACTTTGTGTCCCAACGGCACGGCCTCGCGTAAGGTAATCCGAGTTTCTTTGAGCGATTTTTGGTACACGCCCGTGACGGAGTCACCAGCCTGCAAATCCCGTACCGCGACCCCGACATGGTCATGGTCATCATGAATCAAAAATCCGTGAGCCATTGCTCTGCCTCCTTTTAGGTATGTGGTCATACCACATACCTATAGAATCCAATCATTCCGTCAGCTTGTCAAGGGTTTTCTGGCTAACACTCACAAAGATCCAAGAACCGCTCTCTCCACACTGGTTAAGTGCGCCATCATAGCCGCTTGCGCAGCAGACACATCGCCCTCCATGATGGCCTGAGCAATGCTTTCATGATCCAGAATAGACATCCAAGCCCTCCCGGGAATGGCCAAGCTCGTTTTGCGCACCTCTTCCAATAGATCGAGCAAATTGGTCATTAGCCGTCCGGCAATTGGATTATGGGACGCAATAATCAGCGTGGTGTGAAACGCTTGGTCTGACAGTGCTGCAGTGACGAGATCCACCCGATTAGTATCCGTGACATGGGCTTTGACGTCTTCTACCAGTCTTATCAACTGTTCCTTATGCGCTAAAGATGCCCGTGAAGCAGCCCACCCCGCAGCGGCTGTTTCCATTGTTTTACGCACCTCAAATAATGCAGCAATCGTGTCGGGTTTTACTATTAACGGTGTCCACAGGGCATTGCCTATCGCCATCCCCTCATCGCCCTGCACAAAGATCCCTTTACCGTGCTGAATCGAAAGTACGCCTAGTCCAACAAGAGTACGGAGCGCATCGCGAACCGTGGTGCGGCTAACATTAAAAGAAATGGCCAAATCGCGTTCTGGAGGCAGGCGGTCCCCGACGGAAATGGCCCCTTGCTCAATTTTGGCAAGAATGTCTTGCACGATTTGATCACGAAGCGAAAGATTCTGCGCTATCGGCTCAAACATGATGGTCCCCCTGACCCGGCCGTCCGCATTCGATTGCCCCAAACATCAACATATATTACGATTCTGGATCGACCTCTTTGGATATTCAGTATGCACCAACAGCCCCTAAACCGGAAGCCCACTGCATATCCCTGGATTGTCTTGGTAATCGCTCCCAGAATATCACCAACTCCGTTACCAATCCAACAAGTTCGGATCATTTCCCCGAGAGTATAACGTCTCATAAGTCCTTCTGTTTGCTTAATTCTGATTTTTTTAGCTAGAAAGAGACCTTTATAGGCTCTCTGTTACCGTAGACCGGGAACACCGTACCGCAACCCCAGTTCATTGAGTTGTGTGAGCAGCGCCTTATCGATAGGTACTCCTTCTGAGAGATATTGCACTCGTAGCGCTTCGCTTCGATCCCCAGGCACCGCAACATGTGCGCCTTCAGCGGGTGGTACGTCGCGGATAGCAGCCTCCATAAAGTTCATGCGGGCACCGAACTCACTGAGAGGCAAGAGATTGCCTGGATTAAAAACCATAAAGAAATGTCCCACATTACTCGGTCCCGAATGGTCGGTATACGGATTTTTGACTTCCGGTCCAATCCCCGCCCCAGACAAGATACCGGTAAGAACCTCCACAGCCAAAGCCAAAGCGTACCCTTTCGCTCCGGCCATCGGCAACAGAGCCCCCTCTAACGCCGCTTGAGCGTCCGTAGTGGGGTTGCCATGCTTATCAATCGCCCAACCCAAGGGAATGGGTCGACCGAGTCGCAGCGCCTGAATAATGTTCCCTCGAGCTACCACCGACGTAGCCATGTCGATCACCAACGGCGGAGAATCGCCTCCTCGGGGAAAGCCAAAAGCAATGGGATTCGTGCCAAAAAACGCTTCACGACCACCCCATGGCGGAATACCCGGAGGACTGTTGGTCAAGGCTATCACGATCATTCCCTGACGTGCAGCTTCTGAACAATAAGCGCTCATCGCCCCACAATGGTTTGAGTGGTGCACTGCTATAATGGATGACCCATAGTCACGCGCCAGTTCTATCGCCTTTTCATTGGCGCGCCACGCGACTAACGGGCCGAGGCCGTTCCCTCCATCGAGACGCAACATGGAGGGTTGTCCGGTTGATTCGAAGCGCAGTCGCGGTGTTGCACAAATAAGTTTACTTTCCAGTCGGTCTACATATAACGGCAACCGACTGACACCATGGGTACTACGCCCAGTCAGATCGGCATCCACAAGCACGTGAGTCACAATCTCGGCATCCGCTGGGGGAACGCCTATTTTCTGGAATACGGAAGACATCCACGTTTGCAGATCTGATGCCCAAATCCGCACGGCATCCTTTTGAGTCACTGATTCCATGTCTTAACGCCTCTTCTGCAAGATGTATTAGACGGCAGCTATCGGTGTCTGTCCCGACAACACCCGGACAACGTCATTGGCCACCGTAATGGCCGTGCGAACTCCTGCTTCCGCTGTCAGTCCGGCAATATGGGGCGTTAGGAGAATCCGAGGTTCGTCACGGAATAGATCATGGGCCGTCATCGGCTCGTGAACCCTCACATCGAGTGCAGCACCCGCTACTCTCCCGCAGCTAACCGCCTCCAACAATGCATTTTCATCCACCACACCACCGCGCGATGTATTAATAAGAGACACCCCCGGCTTCATTCGATCAAACGCCTGCCGATTCACAACATTTCGGGTACCCGCGGTTAACGGGACATGTACGCTAATAAAATCGGACTGGGCGAGAAGTTCTTCCATAGTGGTAAGCGTAACACCCATCTCCATGACAGCCATATGAGTGGAAATTTGCCACGGGTCAAAAGCTAGGACACGCATTCCAAAGCATTGCGCCCGAAATGCAATGCGTTGGCCGATATCGCCTAACCCGATGAGCCCGAGGGTTTTCCCGTACAGTTCACTGCCGCCTCGCATGCGGTCCCAAATCCCCTGACGGACTGTCTGATCAATCGCCGCCAGATTTCGTGAAAAATGGAATAAACACGCAAATACATATTCCGCAACAGCCACCGCATTAGCGCCCCGAGCCGTCACCACAGGGATGTGGTTCTCTCGAGCTGTCTCCAAATCAATGTTGTCCAATCCTACACCTAAACGTCCAATAACCTTGAGGTTTTTGCCCGCACGCATCAACTCTGCATTCACTTGTGTCTGATTGCGTACGATGAGAGCATCCGCGATACCTGCCCATTTAAACAGTTGATCAGGATGGTTCCAGAGGTCACTGTGGTAATGGACTTCTCCGACCGTTGAGAGTCGCTCAATCCCAATGGGGTCAATGACTTCAGAGATCACAATCGTCGCCACCCCAGCACCTTCCTCGATAGGTATTATGTCATGAGGTATGACCAATTTATTCTACCATACTCGTCCATCGATGTAACTCCAGTTGGGAAAATTTAATTGGCGGCCGGATTAAATGCGAATTATGGTCTCGGACCTGACGGATCTTCAACAACCCCCATACTAAACTAGAAATCTGAGAAAGAAATATGAGCTGTTCATAGAACACTATTGCGGTCACATTAAAGCCTGGTAACTGGCGGGATCAATCGGAACGTGAATCACAGTAAGGCCTTTCCTCCGTCCAATGGTTTCATGCAATTGTGCCCGAAATTCTTCAAGCGAATGCACATGATAGCCCTCTCCCCCAAATTGCTCTGCCACCCCCGCGAAATCCGGTACCGTGACGTCTACGCCCACGTGGTGGTAGTGCATGCGTGACTGTTTTAAGCTAATGAGGGCCAATGAGGCATCAACAAATACCACCACTATTATCGGCAAAGAATGCGCTGCGGCCACCGACAACTCTCCCAGGAGCATTAAGAGCCCGGCATCACCGGTCAACGCGACGACGGGCTGATCAGCATCCGCGAACTGAGCACCTATCGCTGCCGGCAGCGCATACCCCATGGTACCCAATCCGTTAGATTGCAAGATGAAATTAGGTTGTGAAGCGTGGACCAAATGATTGGCAGCGATACGCATGGCGCCAGTATCAATAGTTATTACCGCACTATGGCATTCCTCGTCCACAACTTTCAAAACACTATGGGGCGCTAAACATCCGGTAGTGTGACTCGGGATTAGCCCGTCTGCCGACTGAATTATCGCACGGTGTTGCTCCCGAATCTCGGCTACTTGGCTACTTACGTCGTAAGGATCCACTTTCTCCTGTAGCATCCGGTTTAAGAATGCGGAAACCAGAGCCGAAGCCGAACGTCGTGTGGGAAACCTTCCGGGAATGGGGCCAATATCCATGACGGGAAGTGAGGGCCACACCGTCAGCCATTCACTGCGTAATTCAACTGGATCCAACCCCAAAGTCAGCACCACGTCCGCATTACGTAAATAATCGACAGCAATCTTGTCGTAACGTGGGCTTAAGCCTATCGGCCCCAAATTCAACGGATGCGATTCATCTAAAACACCCTTGGCCTTATATGTGGTAAATACCGGAAGTGCATAGGCCTCAACAACTCGCGTGAGCAGATTCGCTGTCTCTGGGGTTGCAGCATCTAGACCCAACACAGCGATAGGATTATGACTGGTTTTCAATATATTGAGGATCTCATCAACAGAGTCACTATCCCAGGGATCCGGAGCCGAGTGGACTGTCGCAATGCGATTATCGCCATCCGGCATCGCCGCCATGGCGACATCGGACGGAATATCCAAATGGACGGGCCCATAGGGATAGGCCTTGACCAATCCCAAGGCCTTTTGTAGGGAATAGGCTACGTTGTCGACCGTCAAGCATTGAGACCATTTCGTAACCGGCTGGAACAATGAGACATGGTCCAAGACCTGATGAGAATAAATCCT
>JAMDDZ010000143.1 GCA_023488565.1 Bacillota bacterium
CAGAATTAAACGTCCGCCGCACGGTAGCGCGTATTTGGTCGGAAGTTCTTCGACCTCATATGGGAATTTTGGTAGGTGTTTCATTACTCGTGGCTATTAGTGCGGTACTGGGATTAGTTCCGCCTTTGCTGCTACGAACATTGATTGATCGAGCTATCCCGCAAGGACGTTTAATTCTGGTAGAGGAATTAGCGATCGCCATGCTGATCGTACCGATTGTGAGAGGAGGACTGTCGGCTGCAGAAAATTATCTGAATGTTATTATTAGCCAGCGTATAATGTTCGATTTGCGCAATCGATTGTATCACCATGGCCAGTTATTGGGTCTTGATTTCTTCACGTCAACCCGATCGGGGGAAATCCATTCACGATTCCTTAATGATGTTGGGGCCTTACAACAGGTGCTTTCCGGTAATTTAGTGTCGACACTTTCCAATTTTCTCACCCTGATCTTTACTGTCATAACGATGTTTTATCTTAGTTGGCGTTTGGCTGTCGTCAGCATTGTGGCTCTTCCGTCTTTTGCGTTTCCTGTCTTGCATTTTGGCCGGAGGCGTTACCAAGCGGTTACTGACAGCCAAAAGGCTTTGTCGAAGTTGACCATGCTACTAGAAGAGACTCTCTCGTTATCAGGGCAGATTATCATGAAAGGTTTTGGAACCCAGGAACAAGAACGAGAACAATTTCGTGCGACTAATGATGCAGTCCGTAAGGCGTTGATACGGCAATCTCTGGTCGGGCAATGGTTGCGAGTCGCGGTTCAGGTACTCTCGTCCATCGGTCCGGCACTTCTTTATGGTTATGGTGGCTATTTAGCGGTAACTGGGCGAGTAAAAGTTGGCACGGTGGTCGCTTTTGCCGCATATCTTACTCGCCTTTATGCACCAGCATCCAGTTTGGCTGGGATTAACACCACTTTAATGGGTGGACTCGCGTTGTTTGATCGCATATTTCGATTTATAGATATCCCAGTGTCAATTCCGTTACCTAATCCCGGTCTTTCGTTGCCTCGGGAGTTGCCCAGGCACAGCCCTGCCATAGAATTCGAACGGGTAACCTTCGGATATCATGCTGACCGTCCTGTTCTCCATGACTTATCTTTTAACGTGGAGATGGGGACTCTCGTTGCAATGGTCGGCCCTAGCGGTGCTGGAAAAAGCACCGTGCAGGCGCTCATGGCACGGTTTTATGACCCGACATTTGGAATCGTAAAACTCGCGGGAATCGATCTCCGTGAAGTAAACGATACAGATTTAAGACAAATCGTAGGAATGGTCACACAAGATATTTTTCTTTTTCATACATCGTTGTGGGAAAACATTACCTATGGGAGTGGTGAGATGGATCGGCCCATCGTTCAGCGCGCAGTAGAAGCGGCACAATTAGAAGACCTGGTAGCGCGATTGCCTCAGGGTCTCGACACTGTTGTCGGAGAAAGAGGGTACCGTTTGTCAGGGGGAGAAAAGCAGCGGGTGGCAATTGCGCGCGCTATCGTTCGCAATCCTGCAATCTTGTTGCTTGACGAAGCCACAAGCTCTTTGGATACACACGCTGAACGCCGTATTCAGGAGGCATTAAGCTATTTGTTTCATGGGAGAACGGTTGTGGCCATAGCGCATCGCCTATCTACTGTGATGGCTGCGGATAAGATTCTGGTATTGTCACAGGGTTATTTGATCGAACAAGGTCGCCACCATGACTTGGTCCAGGCCAATGGCCTCTATGCCAGCCTGTATCGGGAGCAGTTTCGCAATGAATGGGAAATTAACACTGCTTCAGCACCGTAAAATTATCATGGTCATAGGCGGGTAGTTACGTCAAGACGCCACGGAGGTGGTGGCCAACACCACGAATAGAGCCACTACACCGATTCGGGCGAGTAATCTTCCCCGTGCAATTGCCAACAAACCCATTACCCGAACATCTTCTCAGGCAATTATTATGAGCATGAGGATACTCACTGGCATCAATACGGAACCGAGCGCTTGGGTCCACAAGTCGGCGGAGCCAATAGACAGATGGGGCCACAGCGCACTCAGAGAGCAACCGTCACCTTTGTGGAGATCTTTTGGGCATGCTGTCAGGCACGGAATGTTGCCGGACCACACGGCGTTCTCCTGCCAATAAATCATCCAGGAGGCAACGGTGTTTCCTACTAGGGTAATGGCAACGATTCCAATGGGACTGTTTTCCAAAGAACTTTCGGTGAAATCTACAGAAATCGGAATTCGAGAGTCATAGGATGTCATTAGTCTATTACAGGTGAATTGCGACGATTATCTTAGAAAGGGTTAGCATGGCCACCTCAGATTACCTGCCCATCCTTCGGGCCCCCGGATCCCAAAAGGGGATCGGGGCTCATTTGGTAGCCGCGATCCTCTTTAAGGCATCAAACTTAAGAAATTGTTTGAGTACCGTAAGGTGGTTTGAAACATTGGGGGAGATTGGCCGGACATTTTCAATGATGAGACTAAGAAATTCAACACTGCGCAATATCTGCGCTTTACTGAAGAACATCCAAGCTCCGCTATAACCCCAAACGCGAAAATTGTTCTGGCGGAGTTCCCTCCTCGCTCATCAAATCTTTCATCATGTTCGACATCTTGCGATGGACCATCACGTTCGAACCGCATAGATTACGCTCTTGAAACATCGGGTCGGTTCGTTGATAGAGAAAAGTTTCGCCACTTTGCTGGAGACCATCGATAACCCAAGGTATGCGCCATACCGGCCAGTCAATGCCAGGAAGGTATGGGCCTGAAGTGATTTCTTTTAAGACAGAAAGACGCGCCTTGGAAATATGCGGCAAGCGACACGAATAAATGAAGAGTGGCGCGTTGGTGTTGTCGAATCCTTGTAGCAACGTATAGTCTCCATTCGTGCACCCCGCACCTTGGCCAAATGTTCCATAAAGCACTGCATCGCGATGATGTCGAACATGATGAAAGATTTTGTAGAAGTTTTAGTAGCGATCGTCCGTGTGGAGCAGTGTATTGATTGATCCCCACTGCGTCAATTAAGGTTGGGTTCAAGTCCACAGTCTGCGTCAAGGAAGTAATAGACCCACGCTGTAACGATGGGGGCAGATCTGGGTGCCAGATGATAAGGGGAATTTGCGCATGGCTGCCGAAATGGGGGTGGCTTTTGCCAAACGCGTGGCGCTCACCCAACTCATGACCATGGTCTGTGGTAACGACCAACATCGTGTCTTGCCATGCATTTATCCGGTCCATGGTATCTAGCAGCGTACCAAACCAGCGATCTAACATCGTTAATTTCCCCAAATATTGGCCTCGGATAAAGTCCAACTCTTCAGGACGGGCATATTCAAAAAATTTGGCCATAGCTTCGGAATCTTGATACGGGGGCCACATGGTGAAGTCTGATTGTACAGACTGGGTCCACATCGATCGATATGGTTCTGGGAGGTGAAAAGGCTCATGTGCTCCAAAAGACTCAATATGCAGATAAAACGGTCCGTGTCCGTAATTGGTAGTCAACCACTGGGTTGCCTGTTGAAATACGCGCGCTGAAAAAAAGTCGTCCTCGGTCTGGAAATGGCGAACGTTTTGATAGTAGCGGGTCCCCCAGCCAGGACGCCAACGATTAATCGCTTGCACCCACGAAGGAAGAGTCTCTATGGCGTCGATATGCCAGTTGTCATTTTCATAGCCTCGTATGAACTCGGTTCCTTGAAACGATTGTGTGTAGCCGTGGGCGCCTTCTTGCCAATAATGGTAGTGGTCCGTGATGATCATAGTTTTGTGGCCATGTGAAGCAATAAGTTGGGGCAGGACGGTGTCAAAGGGTTCCAAATGGCCCCATGGCCTCCAAAGAAAGTCCTTACGTCCTGTAAACAGTTCGCGTCGTGCCGGCATGCACGGGAGAGACGGTAGTGGTCCGTGATGATCATAGTTTTGTGGCCATGTGAAGCAATAAGTTGGGGCAGGACGGTGTCAAAGGGTTCCAAATGGCCCCACGGCCTCCAAAGAAAGTCCTTACGTCCTGTAAACAGTTCGCGTCGTGCCGGCATGCACGGGAGAGACCCAACAAAATGATTGTCGAATCGTACCCCGCGGTTTGCCAAACGTTCCAGGTTAGGGGTAACCCCCGTTGGGCCGCCGTATGGATCTAGAAGATGGCGGTTCACCGAGTCCATCAGTACAAAAATCACATTCATCGTCATTTACCCTCCTGTCGGTTTCCTCACCCAGTGTCATGAAAAATGTCATGGGTGGTTATGAACTTTCATGTCATGGACCGATTAAGCGCTGTGAGGTTGTGGAGTCACCACAATGTCCACTCCGGAAGGGGGTTCGTGGTCTTGGGAGTGCCAAAGCGTGACGACCGTGGAGGCAGGGAAGAAGTCGCGCAGCGGGTGCCCATCAAGGTTGACACGGTCTGTTAGTACTAACACTGGCGATCCGACGATGGCTTGCGCCAAGGCGACCCGTCGGCGTAGATCTTCATCGAGTGTTTCAGGCAAGGATTGGTCAGGGTCTAAAGATGGCAATCCGACCCGATTCAAGACGTTGCGCACGTCGTCGCGAGTCATGGGCGAACCGTGGGCGACCCCTAGAATTTCTCGAGGGGTGGCTGTTGGCAAGGGGCTTTCGGCACTAATCAACGCAACACGTCCGGCGGGATGGTCGACACGCCCCTGGAGAGGCTGTCGCAATCCTGCTAACGTTTCCAGAAGCAACTCTCCCTCGTTGCCCGCGTGGACTGCGTACATGGTGCGCTCCGGTTGCAACCAGCCGAATTGGGGGGATCTATCCGTAAGTTGCAGCCCTTCCACAGCTAAAGCCATCCCGGTGGGTAGCGCAGGGGATATACGAGGTCCAGAACCTTCTCCCTCTGGCAACGGAAAGGAATCGACCAACGAAAATACTCGATCGGCATTGGCTTGCATTGTACGCACGACCAAGTACACTCCAAACCCTCCGCCAAACCCATCAATTTTACCGGCATATGCCATTACGGCGACCAGCGTACCCAAAAGCAATTGCCCGTGAATGATCATGGTGCCCCCTACAATCCACAACAAGACCGTGATTAACGTATAATGAAGACCAAACACGTCCCCGAACCACCCATGCATAACGGACGAGGTCAGCCCTAAATCCGCTAATCTTTGATTTTTCTTACCAAAGGTGTGCTCAGCATCCGCCACTTTGTCTTCTTCTTGAATACGTATGAGAACTGTTGGGTCCAGGGTTTTTAGCACAAAGGTATTGAGGTCTTCCACCTGTTCGAATATGGGAATATGGTGCGGTTGATCCCGTAAAATAATTTGCCCCCGTATCGCAACAACGGAATAAAGAGCAAGGTGATAAGGAGGATAAGGAGGCCTAGCCGCCAACTTAAGATTGTCATAAAGATAATCGACGGTATAATCGGCAAGAACAGCCATGTCAAATTGGAAATTTCCCCATACGCGGAATATAGCGCATTAATATCGTTGAGAAGCCGAGCCATTACGGTGCCTTGCGTCGTACTCTTCATCTCTGCGGGGGAAAGGCTTTGCATCCGTTCAAATGCCCAATTGCGCATGCGTTGCAACGAGCGATGAGCCAAAAATTCATGCCCTGTAGCGCTGAGCTCCGCTGAAAACAAATGCACAAAGGGAAACAACGCAATCATAAAGACGGCAAATCCGAGCAATTTGATGTTGTGCTGGGGAATCGCCGTATCAATGATGGTGAGCAATTTGATGTTGTGCTGGGGAATCGCCGTATCAATGATGGTCCGCTGAAACAGCGGGACCAAGGTTGCCAAGCCAGCCACTGCGATGACTGCATCAGCGAGTACCATGAGCCAATAGGGCCAATATGGTAACATGAAGGCCAGTAATCGACGTAAGGAATTGGTCCGCATTGCGGGCGGTGGCGTAAAGCGCACTCCGAGATCCCGAAGCCAATGCCAAAAAGATGGACGCGGATCTGGGTTATGACGACGACGCAAGAATGCTACGCGCGTGCCTTCTGCCGATGGCCACATGGCGAAAATGCGGTCCAAGACGCCCCTGAGGTGAGGGAAAAATACAAACGCGCCAATAAAGTTGCTAAACGTATAGGTGTTTTTTGCGAGTAAAGCCGCAAAAGCGATTAAGGTACCTAACGACATGGTTCCGTGCATGACCTGAATCGCTCCATAAAACCAGATAAACACGGTGGCAACGGCGATGGGAAATGTATAGCTCATGTGATGAGCATCGCTGATAATACGCGAGGCAATGCTGGTTTCCGAGATTTTCCGGTTGGCCTGCTCATAATCCTGGCGCTGTTTTGCTTCCTGTCCAAAGAGGCGTGCCCAGGCTGATCCGGCCCAGCCCACAGAACGGACCATCGCTGCATTCAATTCGGCCATATTACCGTATTCTTGCTGACTTAACGTATACAGCACGCGTGCGACCACACGGGTTATTAAAAAGAAGGGGGGAAGCGCGATCAACAGCACGAGAGTAAAGTGCCAACTGAGAATAAACATCGCGGTCAGGGATACGAAAAGAGACCATCCATTGTTGATAAATCCTAACATCATGTTTAAAAATCCGACCACCCCGCTCATGGCTTCGGGTCTCCAGCCTAATATGGAAAACCCGGTACTGGCGATTCCGACATCATTGATCACACGGGTGGTGCTTCGTTCCCGACCCTCCGGTTCTGGGGGGTGTTTAAGGAGTCGACTAAATAAATCGGTTCGCAGATCTTGCACAATGCCGTTGGATAGGACGCCATGCAGGTAACTACTCATCGCGCCCATGAGAGTTTTCACGAGAAATATAGCGGCCAGTAATTCTACCAAATGAATTAGCAGAGGCACATTCGCATGTGGCGGCAGGGTCTTATTGATGATCTCCTTGGTGATGAAGGCAGGAATCACCCCGAGCGCAATGCTTGTAAATGATAAGGCGAGAACAGCCATGTCAAATTGAAGACCACGAGCGGCCAAAACGGTGAAATAAAGCCTATCATACGGAGATAAGAATTCCCGGAGACTTTCTCAGGGGACCGGCCACTCAAATCCCAGGTAATTCTGCGCCAGATGGCAAAATCATCCCACGCCTTATGCCAAGTCGTTGGCTTCTTGTTCATCATGCGCCTCCTTTAGGATGTGCGTGCGATGCAAGCGTTTCTAAGGCAGCGAAGGCTTGGGACATAGCCGCCTTATTCGACAACGATTGTTCCGCTAACTGCACCGCGTGTACAGCTTTCTTGACTTGTGTCGAGGACTTCAACCCTTGCAAAATGGTGGCATCATGGTGGAGTAGCGCCCCAGCTTGCGTTTTCGTATCCGTGGTCAGTGCGAAGTCCCCCAAAGTAACGGCGGCACTGAGCGCTACCTGTAGGGTGGTGGTTGTGTTGATGTCCGTGCTTTTTCCTTTGGCGCTGGCTTTCTTCTTTTGTCCTTTCTTGGGCACACTACTAGTGGCTGCATGCACTTTCGGTGCGGTAACGACTAAGGAACGCATCGCAAAACCTCCGAGAACGACATAAACGACAATTCCCAATACCACAGCCCATTTTTTCATCGATCTCCTCTCCCCTTTCCTTCTGCAGATTTGGAATGAATGAAACACAGAATTATCTGTTGCATCCAATGATATTGAATCGGCCGATAACGTGGTAAACAGGAGGGATAACGTGGTAAACAGGAGGGGCAGGTAGTCCCTCCCATTGTCACTTATCAGTCCTCGATGACCAGGTCCACACTATGACCGGGTGTTGGCATGCTGGGCAACACTGCACTGATCCGATGCTCCGTCTCATGCCACACCCATTGGCCTGCATTGGGGTGGCCTTGGACCTGGATCAGCGGATGATTGTCACTGATCACACGTCGGGGGGCCTGGTGGTAATACCCTACATGCACCAGATACGAACCGCTAAGCATTTTGGCCTCGGAAGGCCAGTGTTCGGGGTTCCAAGACACACGAGTCACCGATTCTTTGCGGATGACCTTGATATTTATGGTGCGGTAAGCACCATGCAGACATTGATCGGTTTTACCGTCATCGCTATAGACGAGGAAATGTCCTTCCCCTTGAATTACGAAAAACTCACGAGGACCATCGGTTCCCTGGGCGAGCTCCTGGGGCGTTTGTTGAGCGGTTGACAATACGCGGGGCCCTAAGGGGATAATGCTGCCTGCTTTAAGAAATAACGGCAAACGGTTCAATGGCGCGGCAACGAGGTGTGATGAAGGGCCGACGATTTCCTCCTGATTCCAAACGTCAAACCAATGACCTGGCGGAAAGTAGACGCGGCGCTCATATGTGCCGGGTCGGATAATCGGGGCTACCATGAGACTAGATCCTACTAGAAACTGATCATCAATATCCCATGTTTCCCGATCTTCTCCGAATTCCCAGACTAGGGGCCGCATCGGTGGTACACCTGTTTGACTGGCCAAATGAAATAGTGAATACCAGTAGGGTAATAGGCGATAACGATATTCAATGTATTGACGAGCGATCGTGAGGACATCGGGGCCGAAGGACCATGGCTCATGGCGGTGAGTATTTTTGGCAGAATGAGCGCGGAGAAATGGGAAAAACACGCCCATTTGAATCCATCGGGCGTAAAGTTCCGGGGAGGCATTGTGCTGGAAGGGGGAGGCATTGTGCTGGAAGCCGCCAGCATCTGGACCGCAAAACGCTACGCCTGACATTCCTAAATTTAGACACATAGGAATAGATAAGGCCAAATGCTCCCACCAACTGCAGTTGTCTCCTGTCCACACGGCGGCATAGCGTTGAATGCCCGAAAACCCCGACCGACTTAAGATAAAGGGCCGCAGATGGGTAGAGCGGCCTTCTGCCGTCGTCATCTGTGACGCATCGCGCAAGCCTTCAAAGGTTGCCTGTGCTTCGCAGAGTGCATAGAGATTATGCACTGCACTGTGAGAATACGATGTAATACCGTCTCGCTGCTCAACATCTGCGTCATTATCGTGGCCATAGTGCCCACTGCCGCCTCGGTTCCACGCGGGTTCGTTCATATCGTTCCAAATTCCTGCGATACCTTGTTCGACTAAGGTGCGGTGCTGTTGCCCCCACCATTGACGGGTTCGGGGTTGCAAGAAATCTGGAAATGCACACATTCCAGGCCAGACTTGACTTTGGAACTCTTCGCCATTGGTATACGTCAGAAAGTGGGCGTCGCGGCGTCCCTCTTGGTAAACGGGGTAGTGGGAATCCACTTTGACTCCGGGGTCAATGATAGGAACGACGCCAAAGCCGTCCTTTTTAAGGTCGGAGAGTAAACGCGAAGGATATGGGAAACGCGATGGGTCCCACGTGAACACGCGATACCCATGCATATAATCGATATCTAGATACAGGATATCACACGGTACGTGATTTTCCCGGAAGTTGCGTGCGACGGCTCGCACGTCCTCTTCTGTTTCATAGCTGTAGCGACTTTGCTGAAATCCCAAGGCATACAGAGGCGGCAAGGGCATGCGTCCCGTCAGAGCGGTGTAGCGTTCTAAAATTCGGTCCATGGGACCCGGAAATATAAACAGGTCCAAATCACCCCCGTCGGCCCCTAAAGTTAGCATGTTTGGTTGACTGATATCGGCATCAAAATACGAGCGATGCGCGTTGGCAAAAAAGATGCCCACACTGCTTGTGGAGTTATAGAGTATCGCATGTTCA
>JAMDDZ010000069.1:0-5065 GCA_023488565.1 Bacillota bacterium
TCCAGGCACGTGGAGACCCTCCCTGAAAATATTCGGTCTGCCAACCGTATCTTTTGTCCTTCGGTACCGAACGAAGCGGGCGGGGCACTATAAACCAACTGCTCAGCCATGATGACATTGTAGATGGCAGAAATTTGATACCAAACATCCTCACGGTTTCCCGTTTGATACCCTGCTATTCCCCCACCTCTGCCTTGGCTCGCCAACACTGCTCCTGCTCTCGATAACAGAGGATCTATGGCGGGATGGTTCGGAGTACTGAACGCGGCTAGTAATTCGGGTAATTCTCGAATTCCCGCCCACTGATCATAGGCCAATATCTCTATCGCATATGAGTCCCTGGCCACTTCTACGTCACCAACGGTGACGGTCACTATCAGGTGGCTATGTTCGGCTTCCCCTAATTGGGAGAGGTATTGGTGCGATAATGGAAGATCGACGATGTCGAATCGTCTTGACTCGTAAGGTTCTAATCCTTCTAACCGTAGAACAAAATCGTGAAGCAAAGCAGGCCCCTGGAAAATGATTTGAACTTGGGCCTTGGATGCATTGGAATAATTATGAACGGTCAGGCTGGACACCACTGGCACGTGATTATGATAGGATGCATAACTAATCGTAGACCGCAATTGGACCGAAGCGGTAATGAAGTCTTCACCATTTAAGGGATTCAACTGGTCATCTCTTTTCTGATGTCGATTAAGTCACAACCGTAATTTTTATGCAATGGGCATGGGAATCTCTGCAACATGTTCTATTCTAATTTGGTTATTGCTTCTATTGAACCTCGTTTGCCACCGCATTTCCAGTCCCATCCAATGGTCTGTCTTCATAGACCTATGAATACGTGCTCAAATGCTGATACGTCTTCTGGAAACCGCACGGTGTCAATGGTCCCGGAGTGACAATTTCTTTTCGAGCTTACAACTACGTTCGAACCGATTGCTACTACATCGAACTCATCTGGTGTCGCTTCGGGCCGATATGAAATCATGAGATTCGAGAGGATAATCCATTCTCCACCACTCGGTCGCATTCAACGTGTTACGAATTGCACTGCTGGCCTTTTCTTCGTTGTCGGTGACAAAAATTCCGCACGGAATGCAATTAGTGTTTTTGTGCAACATGTCAGACATTAGCATCTCTCCTACCGCTGACATTGGGGACATCAGTCCGATTTATCCACGCAATTACGTCTTGGCCAAAGAAACCCTTTCCCCTGAGAGAATTTCGCAATTGCCCCGGGGCAGATGCCGATCATAAAATTATGTCATTCCCCGACATGGTTAATAACCGGATGGAATGCGCCCAGATTCCGAATCCTAAATTAGACCAGCATGATTCCAACCAACATGACGAAATCGATCCCCTCGCATCGTCCGATACATTGAGAATCCCATAGGCGTGCCATCTATCGAATTCACGTTCGACCATTGTCGATGGGGCACCAGTCTATTTAAAATGCACCGCGTCAAAAATGCCTTCTCGTGTGATCTTACAGTTCTCCCGCTCCCACAAGATTGCCAGTCCCGACGTTTTACCGGTAAAGCAAATATATAACCGCCTCTAAACAGATCCATAAAGAATCCAAGAACTACTCCCGCCAACTTCTCCGCCCATTTCCCAAGATAAGATTTTATCCTTTATCGCACGCTGTTCGGAGGCGTAGGTCCTTGATTCACAATTCCATGCGCTATATCGAATACGTTGGAATTCGAGCGACTGACGTCTATGAAGTGCTGTATGGCCAAATTGCCCATGACTTGGCGACGCTATTGGGCACGGCTGCAGCAAGACCATGCCGTATAAGGCGAGTCGCCACTCGATGGCGTTTAACTTGATCCCTCTAATCCAAAGGCGGAATTACCCCGATCGTCGCCGGCTCTCCCGCCCATGATGGTGACCACCAACGGCCATGACGAGAGCAGCGTAACGCTCTCACCAGGTTCCGACCCAATCGTTGGCCCAAAGGATAGCCGACCACGCAGGTCCATCGCCATTGCCACCGTATGAGGTCAGATCCTCCGACTGTTAGTCGCTGTAATATACATCCGGGGCCGGATGCCGAACATCTGGAATCTCGATACCGGTAGCGTGCACCGGAGTTCGCACACGTTGTGATAGACCTGCCCCGCATAACGCGCAATCAGGGCGGCCGTTTCGTGATTTTGGATCGCCAACGGGATTGGACGGCGGGAAATTTCACACTGAATCGGTGCCAACGCCTCCTGGGCCGTCATCGTCGTCCACCCGGTGGTCCCGCTGCCCCCAGCATCGCGTTGCGGCAGGCGGTGTCCCTAATCACTGATCTCCGGTTTCCGGACGCATGCTCAAACTGTCGTGTTAACCTCTTTTCCCTTAGAATTTTCGATGTTTTCGCGACGCGCCGCCCGGGGAGGCTATTTTCCCACAATCTGGGTGCTTCTATAACAATCGGCGTCCATTATTTTGATCTCCTCACCATTTTAAACCGAACCACCTCACGCCATCATTGGAGAGTTTTACTATCGCTGGAAAAGAATCGGTCTACGTCACTTGCCTACCACCGGCCCGAGCGGATAGTGTCCAAGGCAAGCCTTACTCCGGCGGCTGGGTCAAACTGATAAGCTAGTAGTTGGTCGTAGGTTAACGTCACGTCCGGCTCCAGATGGCGCACCTGGGGATCGAGCCGGGGGAGTGCCATGCTTCGTTTGAAAGAAACGGTCCCGGCGAGCCCCGAATGCGGCAGTGTAAACCGCAGGATGTCGATGAAACAGTTGGGTGCCTGCGCAGACGGCACCCCGACGTGATAGGCCCCCAGAGCCTTCAGGGTCAGCACGATGTCAAAGCCCGCGCTATAGGTCCGGGCGCTGGTCACCACCACGACCCGCGGGCGCCACCCCGGCAAGTCCTGCACCACCTCCTGAAAGGTGGGAACCTCCGTCATCCATGCGTCGGTTGCCGGTCGCTCACCCAATCCGCGTCCCTGTCGCACTCGCCAGGCGCGTTCCTCGGAAAAGTCGTAGCCACCATGCCCCCAATCCCCCTCCGGGATCTGTCCATAGTTTTGCGCATACAACGGCGAGTATCGCGGAATCTGGTATCCGGTATCGACAGTCCTCAATGCCTCGGGTCCAAAAAACGTCCATCCCAGCATGTCGGCCAAGACCGATTGGCCACCTGTGGATTCGGTCAGATCCACAATCAACCACGGGGTCTGGGCGCGGGCCATGGCGTCGAGGCAGTCGTGGAGAATCGGGGTGGCGGCGGGCACCTCGGCGATAAAAGTCTGCAAGACGATTTCCGTGGGCTCGACTTCGGGATGGACCTCGCCATACCAGCGGCGCACAGCATCGTGATAGCCGGAATGCCACCAGACTTCTGCGGCTTCCCGATACCGCGTCAGGCGCCCAACACGCAGGATCGCCACGTGGAGGTTCTCATCCGCAAACCCCCAGCCGATTTTCGTGGGTCCGACGGACGGTATAGCCACTGCGGACGGCGCAGCCCATCCGCTCCCGCGCGGTCCCTTAAGCCAGTGAATGGGGACTGTGTGCTCTGTTCCATCCCCTCCTCGCAGTGTCCATGTCACCCGACTTAGTTCGTGTTGCCCTAGTACCTCAACTAAGCGATCCGGTGTCTCCAAGGCATCGGCCAGGCGACACCAGACATGGACCTGGTTATCACAACCCCAGAGCCGCTCGACGGTCACCGCCAACTGGTCCACCGGCACATCATTCACCGCCTCCAGGCGGGTTCCCATGAGCGGTCGGAACTCGGACGAATAGACACGCCCGATCACCAGACCATCCGCCATCACATCAAATGCCACGGCGAGATGCCGGGAGGGTGCAGCCGTCATGTCATGGATGGCGGTATGCCCATCGCGGAGAGCAGCCACCAGGGGGCGTAGGAGACGCAGATAATCGGTTGTCCCGAGATGGTCCGGCAGGGTACGTTCGATCTCATCCGCCAGCCGATAGAAATTCACCGCGCCGCCGGTGCCGGCAAAGGGATCAGGATGGGACTCCACAAGTAATTGGACGAGATACGCCAAGTCCGCTTGCATGTCCATTTTCGTGAGTGTAGGGATATTCATGGAAGCACACCTCGTGCGGCTAGTGTCGCTTGGAACTTACCCAAAGAGCGTACATTCTGTGTTTCAAACACGAAATCCTTTCCGGCACATTCGCTCCGAAAAATGCCATAAGGTTTCGTTTCCCTGCGTATTTCGACCAACTTGACCACGAATTCCAGTAATTACTGACCACTCAGTCCAATAAATCCTGACCACTTTTAGGTCCCCGTATTCGTTGGTTTTGTTTGTTATAGCGGAATCGGACACGGTTGGCAAGATCTTGCGCATCGACTCCCCGAGAATGGGTACCTGATAGGCATGGTGGATCACCCGGTCGAACACGGCGTCGGCGTCCGGAAACCATTCATGCCAGCGATCATCGAGAATTGTCAGGAGGTCGCGACTTTCCTCGGCGGTGAGAGGATGGACCGCCCAGTCATCCAAAATCAGCAAATCGTAGCGTGTTAGTCTTCGTAGATTTTGTTTTCGTAGCTTTCCGACGTTTTTTGGTGTCATTCAACATTGATCTTCAGATCTGCCGAAAAGCAGCGTTCAAAAATCCCGCCCCAAAAGTTGAAGGCGCCTGGTATATATCGAGGGAGGTTGTCCCTGCCCCCTTGCAAATCATACTTGTCAATCCCGCGGTTATGGACAAAGACGCTGAGCTCCTCCTCAAGGCTCACTGCGTCAACAATCGATGACGGCGTTATCGAGCCACAATGCCTTACGTACGGACTTGACAGAGGGAGTGACGTTCTTTCCTGTACGCCATAGCGAAAATTACTAACATACGCACCCCATCCGCTGCCCCAAACGTCCGATACCACTGACTGATGATGAGATGATAGACTCATCGGTGTGGCACGTCCTTTCCCTGTGATTTGCCAATTTTTTTCGCCGACCGGGAGGGCCACATTTTCCCAATCCATGGGAGGTTCTGAGCCCAGCAGGATCCAATATTTTAATCTCACCCTGCATTGTAAATCCTCCTTCCCCTCACCATCATAT
>JAMDDZ010000069.1:5075-9245 GCA_023488565.1 Bacillota bacterium
GAAGCGCTACAGGACGATCGCAGTGTTTTTCCAGGAGATGAAGCAGCACTTGCGACTCGGCCAGTGCCCATTTCGCGATTTCGCTGAACAAATTGCGCATGTCACGACCTGCTGTATCTTCTATACCTTTCTGGCCTACTTTCGGCGCGTCAATGCTTACCAACCCTTAGGCATACTGTTTGAAGGCATTGTCGCCGAGTGGGTCGAGAACTACTTGGCGCAACGCTTATGGGCCAGGTTCGAGGACCTGTTGCAGGTCGTCCTGGTCTCGATCGCGGAATCGGGTGCTGTCCACCGCGCTCAATTTCAACGGTCACCAGAATATGCCACGCTCAAATGGCTCCTTGCGGAGTCGTCCTTAGGCGATCAGTGGAAAACTTTTAATCAATCCGCCTAAATGGCCAAAATGGAAAGCGGAAAAAGCGACGTGTTTCAAAGATTTGTAGACTAATAGGAGCCCAAAACCGGTGTCTTGTGGGGTGCGAAACCTTCCCCCGTGGCCCAATACATCACCTCACGATCCCGACGCCAGTGATAATAGGTGCGCCACATATCCCGGGTAAAGGGCTGGAGCGTCACCTGCTTTCCTTGTATCAACACAAGTCCTCCCTGACGGAGGTTCTGACCGTCGCCACCCCGCGGTTGGAGTGAAGCCCCCGTGACCGCCAATCTCAGACACTCCGTGAATTGAAACTCCCCATCATTCCCTCTTGCGTCCTGGAAACCACTCGGGTCATGATTCTTACCATGGCCATCGCCTCCTCATGCAGTGCTTTCATCTTAGCGATGTCGGCTTGTCGCGGAAAGTTGCTTAGGCCGTTTCGCCCCCGAATGTATGCCATCAGCTCCGTTAAGTATTGCTGGTCACTCTCATGGATTCGACCCCAATCTGCTGTCGAAAGGATCCGCTTGAGCCGGTTATTTTGTCGGCAGTATAATCAAGTGAAGGGGGCGATTATGTGACCGACTACCATGACCGGATCGTGCTGGATCCGACGATTCGGAGCGGAAAACCCATCATTCGGGGAACGCGCATTACCGTTGCCGATATTCTCGATTACCTCGCGGGAGGTATGTCGCCGTCTGACATTGTGGCCGACTTTCCGGACCTGCACGACGAGGACATTCGCGCGGCTTTGGCTTTTGCGGCCGACCGTGAGCGCCGCCTCTATACTTCGCTATGACGCTGTTGTTCGATGAGAATCTCTCGTTTCGTCTGGTCGAGCAGTTGGCCGATGTGTATCCGCACAGTCTCCACGTGCGCGATGTGGAGCTCACCGGCCAGCCGGATGAAGAGATCTGGCGTTATGCCGTGCGAAAGCACTGCGCTATCGTGACAAAAGACATCGATTTCTACCAACGGAGCATGTTACGCGGTGCCCCGCCGAAGGTCATTTGGGTGCGCATCGGCAATGCGACCACCCGCGCAATCGCTGACGTGTTGCGCTCTCGGTTCCCGTCGGTGCAGCACTTTATCGCCGAGTCTGACGCGGCGTTTCTTGAGCTCACACCTCACGATTAATCGTCCCTTGGTTCTCAATCTTTGACCGACCACCCTTCCCGCACATACGCCCCCATAAAGCCTTACGCTGCGCCACTGGCTGACAATCCCGTCACCGCCCATTTTCAGTGGTCGCCAGCGCCTTTTTCATCGCGACCGCCAGAAGCGTAGCCCCGTTCCATTCCAGCGTCATGTTCTCGGCCACGCGAAACCCGTTACGGACCCAGAAGTCCCATACGCGATTATCGTATCCCGTCGCGACGTCAATGCGGACCCCGCGGCTTTCGTGTGAACGCGCATAATCTTCGAGCGCTCCGTAGACTTGTTGGCCAATTCCTTGGTGAGCATGGCTCCGGTGGATCATCAGTAGTGAGAGATAGGTCTCCACGCCGAACTGAACGTCAAGGACTCCAATGACGTGGCCTGTTGATTTTTCTACCACCTTACATGACCAAAAGCCGGCGTCCTGGGTGGCCTTGATTTCTTCCGCCATCCAGTCGGGTGTCACGGCGATTCGATGGAGATGGTGGCGGATGAATGCGCGGTGGGAATTATACACCCCGACGAGCTCATCGATATCGGTTGGTTGCGTAAAAGCGACGTATACATCGTCCGTTTCGAAGATCATGGGTTCGCCTCTCGTTGTTGCAGACGGCCAGTCCGCTGACGATTGCTAGGCAGTACGTGGCCTCATAATACGTCAAGCGTTAATGCATGTACGCCCCCGTAAGCTCCGCAATATTTCAACCATGGCCGTTCCTTCTCATTGACAAAGCTAATCCCAACGGTTAACACATCAGTTTAAACGACATGTACGACAATCCCGCGCGACCGGGTGGCGACGATCATCGCGACGATTGGGTATACGAGGACATTGGTATCGACAAACTCAACGGTCATAGAGATCATCGCGTTTCCCATAGGGCCGTTCGCCATGCAGTCCGAAGTCATAGCCCTCGAACAGGCGTGCAATTAAACCAGCCGCCGCCGAACGATCGGGCGTCCAACGCTTTAAGGTCTCCTGAATGAAAGGCAACGCTTCATCGGGCATGCCATCGATGAGCTGCTTCAACTCTTCGCGGGTCGCCACCGCCCATCCCTCCTTTCCCACATTATAGCGGATGGACAGGTCATCACTACCCAAGCGACAAGAAATGTCGAACAATTATGCTAAATCGCTAACCGGCCCTTTAGTGCACCAGGGACTACCTGCTCCCGATCAATCATCCAATCCGGATTTGCCTACATGACGACAGCCCCGCGGAGGGCAACGCGCACACCCAAAATTTCAACGGCCGTAGTTCGAGAGTTACCGAGAAGTCGCGGTGTTATCAATCGAGAATGCCCATCTTGTCAAAAACTCCTGGGCGGTCTAACCCCCTAATTCTAGACAGATCATTGATCGCTGGACCCGGAGCCTCTCGGGGCATGATATTGCGAGACAAGGCCCCAAGGGTTATGGCTCAAGCGTTCCAGCCTATCATGCCCCGTTCTCCGCCTCCAGCGAGACGACAGCGATGACCAGTCGTGGATTCGTTTTGTCCAGGGTTTATAGGGGGGCTTAACAGGGCACGACGATGACATCGCCCGCTACAAGCTTTTCCATCCAGTGCGGGTTCGAGAGCATCGCTGTACCCGGAACGACATGCCGCAAACGTAGGAATTGCACGAAATCGTCGCCTCGTCACTCCGTCGCGGCATAAATCACCTCGCGCATCGCTAAAATCTCGGGGGCCAAGCGGGGATACAGCCGTTGCTTGTCCGCGAGATCGACGGTCCGTCCAAAAAAAAAACCACGCTTTCCAGTTCCACGACTAACTGAACCCGGTCTAGCAGGCTCTAGATAGGTGTTGTAAGGTGTCCAATTTCCGACGAATGACGTCACCAAATATTTGGTGCGGAATACATGCTTTGAAAAAATGCGGCCAGAGAATTTCCTGTATGTACGGACACCGATTTTCGACTTTGGCTACGGTGAGTAGTCGCCTAACGTGCATCGAACTGTTGGCAATAAAAACACCGAGCAGCCCCTAGCCGGAACCACTCGGATTTGCCCTGATTTAATAACTATATAGTCTGGCCGTTTTGCCGTTATGTCAAGACGGCGATATGACTCACAAAAAAGTACACGTGGAGTAGAAAAACTGGACGGTGGTGCGCCTGTGCACCACCATCTTGCAGCCATAGCAAAAGCTCTGGTCAAAGAACGTCGCAGGGCCGGCTCTATCGCCGCGATGACCGCACCCAAACGCCTTTTCACCGGATAATGGCGCACTCTTTTCAAGTACTGTTATTTTTGAGGGAAGACTGAATGACCAAGGGAGAAAAACTTGGGCGGCATTTCATAAATCCCTCGGAGGCGCGTATGCGAGCCTTTCTGGTAATCCAAATTTTATTTTTCAAAGTTTCAATAGTTTCCAATGTATTCTCCAGCCATATTAGTCCATATCTGTTGGGGGCCTTTTACACTGACTAAGACTTGTATATAACAAGTCAGCGGCAAGCCGCTAGAAAACCTTAATTGGCTTCCTTATTGAATAGATTTGCCTCAACAACCAGAAGTTATTGAAGCCTAAATTAATTAAGGCCCCCAATTTTCATGATATATCGGCTTGTCCACAAACACCAAATAATCGCCAGATTTTACACAAGACACTCTTGAACTAAAG
>JAMDDZ010000149.1:0-2016 GCA_023488565.1 Bacillota bacterium
GCGGTTACGCGGGCTTTGGTTAACCGGGTAGAGCAAGGGTTCTCTGCGGTTTGCATGCCGTCGAAGAGGGCAGCCCCACGAGTCGCCCTGTGTCATGATTTTTAACTAGCCCGCACAACACGACAATTTGGCTACATCCTGGTCAAAAGTCAGCGCGGTAAGTTTTAATCCTTCAGCCATGGTTAAATATGGTGCCAAGGTATCATTCAGATCTTCAATGGTAAGCCCGAATTTTACCGCCAGTTGCGCTGCGTATATTACATCACCCGCATTCTCCGCAACTATCTGCACGCCACGAATCCGTCCTGTATTTTCATCAGCCACCATTTTGAAAACTCCTTGAGTCTCCCGGTTAACCAAAGCCCGCGTAACCGCCTCAAGAGGCAGTACAGACGATTTGACACGCAAACCGCGTTGCCCGGCCGCTTCTTCGGTCAGTCCCACCGATGCAATGGCGGGATGGGTGAAGGTTACCATGGGGACCACGCTCAGATCGACCGATCGCGCGGGTTTGTGCACACCCAGCGCATTCCTTGCCGCCATCTTCCCCTCGTAAGCCGCCACATAGACGAATTGGGGCCCCAGCGTTACGTCGCCAGCGGCGTAAATGCGGGGATTGGTCGTCCGTAACGTGGGATCCACTTGAGGTGCTCCTTGGGATCCCCATTGTACCCCCGCCGCCTCAAGTTGCAGCTCCTCCGTGTTGGGATCACGGCCCGCTGCGATTAATAGCGCATCGCCTGAGACTACGCGAGAAGTGCCACTTAGGGTCACATAGACCGCCTTGTCAGTACCGACTTGCTCTACCCGTTGGTATGTAACACCCGTCAGCACCTCTATCCCGGCATCCATCAACATGGCCCGGATGACAGTACGTACTTCGAGGTCATATCCAGGCATCAGCTCGGGTCCGCGTTGCATTAGGGTAACTTGGGAACCCCAATCCCTAAACAATTGACCTAATTCCAATGCTATATAGCCGGATCCGATAACGATTAAATGACTGGGACGATTCGTCACATTGAGGGCGGTAGTACTTGTCAGGTAATCTATGCTGTGTAACCCGGAAATTGCTGGAATACGGGGACGCGCACCGGTGGCAATCAGATAACGATCAGCGGTCAGTATGCGATCCCCCACGGCTAGTCGTTCTTCGTCTACAAAATGTGCTTCGCCGGGTATCATGGTAATGTCATATTCCGGCAGCAAATCTTCATATTTTTTTTGACGAAGGGTCGTTACCAACTGATCTTTTTGCTTGACGAGAGTCGCCAAATCCGGTTCAGCCGCACTTGTGCGTAATCCGTGAAATGGATTGCTGACGGTCCAATGATGCAAGTCCCCAGCGCGCAACAGCGTTTTTGAAGGCACACATCCCACATTAACACAGGTTCCGCCAATTGTGCCACGTTCAACCATGGCGACTCGAGCCCCCACACGTCGTGCCTCAATGGCGGCGGCAAAGGCTGCACTGCCAGACCCGATCACGACCAAGTCGTAAGCTGTCATCCCTTGCCGCGCGTAAGGAGTGACCAATGACGAAGATATATGTTGAATCGTCACAGGACGATATCCCGCTTGCTTAACCTTAGCGCGTGCCTTCTCTTCCGAGAATCCCGGCACGGCCCAAAATCGCGCTTCGCCCCTCCGAAAATCGGCCACTACTCTCGTAGCGCCAGCCGATTCCAGAGCGCGCGTGACGTGCACCTCGCAATCGTTACAGGTCATCCCCTCAATTGTCATTTTGTATGCGTCAGCCTGCTCTTCCGATGGCGGCACCACTTGCAGATCTTGCGAATGATAACCGACATCCTCCACCGCTCTGAACACGGCGTCTTTGGACAAATTGTCCGGCGCCCAAAAAATGGCCTCTCCGCGTCGAAAATTTGCGTGCACATCAACAGCCCCTTCGGACTCTAGTGCTGTAATGACATGATGCTCGCAATCCGTACAAGTCATCCCTTCGATGGCCATACGATACTGAACATTTTTGTTCAACGTATTTTAACCTCCAAG
>JAMDDZ010000149.1:2026-9201 GCA_023488565.1 Bacillota bacterium
CCTCCTCCAAATTTTCATCGTTGGCAAATCGTTCCCTAGGCCAATAGTATCCCCAAGGTTTTCAGCTAAGGGGCAGTGATGTTTGGCCCATTCTACTTTCGCCGCTCAATCTTCAGGAAAAGGCGCCGTCGCGCCGGTTGAGTATAAATGCGTTCCTACCATAATTTTTTCTACAATCAACTACAATCATCATACATATAATATTGCAATATTTCAATATTATATGTATGATGCCTAGCCGTGGTAATGCTTTACAGCTAAGGAGCCCTGTGCTAAGTTGAAAAAATGTTAGTATACTAGCCTTCAGTAGGTTCAACCCATCGTTACCGCCTCCAAAATCGCGTTCCGGGACCACCAGTTTCCACAAAAGGAGAGAGGTAAAATGGAATCGAAAGTCCTGATTATCCTATCGACCGCCGAAAAAGAAAAAGCCATCACTGGCATCTTATATGCCACCAATGCAATTAAATACGGATGGTTGAACGACGTAAAGGTTTGCTTTTTTGGGCCCTTCGAAAAGCTAGTAGCAGAGGACGAACAAGTACAAGAATGGGTAACACCATTATTAGAACACCAGGTACCGGTGGCCTGCAAGTTTATCTCGGACAATCACGGGATATCCGAGAAACTGATGCAACTCGGAATTGAAGTAGAATATGTCGGGGAATTGGTCTCGAATTCGATTAAAAACGGCTACCTGCCGATGGTGTTTTAACACAAAACTGCCGAATCGTTTATTGCACAGTCGGTCCCTAATCACCACGTCAAAGCCGGTTCATTAACAACCATGGTGTCATGGATTGTAACGTATACAGAATCGGTTGGGGTCTCGACGCAGGAGTTGTCTTGTATCGCATTCAAACACGCATAGAGCCTATCAAGAGTAGCTGGTAAGCATACCCAGAGTCAGACACTGTTGTCTGGGTTTTCTCAATATTCGATAGCCAAAGCGAGCCAAACGATCTGGGTATTCGATGAGTAAGCGTTGAAATTCTTGATGTTCTGCCATGGGCACAACTGGCCACCAATCCGGGGATGCCTGTAAGCCCCCACACCTTCCCGTTCATGCCCTCAGTGCGTGGAAGACACTCGGTGATTCGGAAAACGTCCAGTAGGTCCCACAGTCAATCATCTAGTTTCCGGAAGCATCAGTCCCCACTGCCTCTAATTTTTACCGCTTTTTCAGCCATTGTAAGAGCAGTTGGTTTACCTCTTGCGGCTTAGACAAGTTGGGGAAGTGCGCCGAATCCGGCATGTGGAATATGGTGGCCCGCGGTAGCGTGTGTTCTAAATAATCGGCCACTGCCACGCCAAAGGCAGTATCATTTTCACCTAAAATGACATAGGCGGGTACATTGAGACTGGCGAGTGCTTCGGTGTCATCCATTTCCTGATAGTCGGGACCATTCCAATGGTTTCCGAGAAACTCCCGGTACATGGTGCGAAAAAGTTCGCGGTTGACCTCGGTCACGTGCTGCCGGTTACCTGTGATACCAAAGAGCCAGATCTCCTCGGCAAGATCAACGAGCCGGTCCACGTCATGTCGCTCCAATGCCGCTTCATATTCACCGTAGACGGTTGGCTCAGGGGCATTACTCTCAGGTCGAAATCCAAAGAGGCCCGTGCCTGCCAAAATGATCGCTGTGATCCGTTTAGGATAACGCACCGCTGCATGAATCGATATCGAACCGCCCAAGGATGAGCCGACCAAAGTGGCCGTGGTTAGTTTCACATGATTCAACAGGGCGATTAGCGTGTCGGCTGGATCGTAATGGTCTGGGGCGTTGCCGCTCGACCCGTATCCAAGCAAATCATAGGTAATACACCGATACTCGTGACACAATTCCTCTACCTGCACATGCCACTGTCGATGATCGGCCAGCGCAGAATGAAGGAACACTATAGCTGGGCCATGGCCGATCT
This sequence comes from Bacillota bacterium, assembly GCA_023488565.1. Lineage (GTDB taxonomy): Bacteria > Bacillota > Sulfobacillia > Sulfobacillales > Sulfobacillaceae > Sulfobacillus_C. The sequence continues at coordinate 3,950 of JAMDDZ010000149.1, forward strand.
CCTCATAACGAATATTTCCCTGTGGAGTGACAAGTTTTGTCATCGAATTATGGCTCTCCTCGAAATCCTCAAATTCTGGCCCGTCTCCATCTGAAATCTGGCACCAACTTCCACATTATTGTATTTACCTTCATTTACCGCTGCAATCCCTTGGCAGAACATTTGGTGTCGCAAGGGGATGTCCTCCGTGGGCCGTCTGGAAGATTTCAGATCACTACGCAACTCCCGATCATTGAAGACATATGCTGTCAGGCTGTTTGACCGGGCCGGTCTTACCATCAGTGGCCGGGCGTCGCCGAGAGAAAACCCGGATCGGGAGGATCCGGGTTGTGTTAGCATTCGCACTCGTCCGGCCCTGATGAGGTGACGAGTCGGGTCAACCAACGCTGGCGGGCCTCGCGGATCGGGTCTCATACCAGTGTTGAAACCGCGACCACCCGGCGAGAATGTCCAACCGGTGCAATAAGCGCGGGACGACGTCCAAGTCCCACACGGCACACGCGATGAGGAGATACCCTTCCCAGATGTGGCGCAGCGCATATGACCCGTCGGGCCGCTCAGCCATCTTCCAGTTCGGGCGGCCTAGATGAGGACGCGCGCGACCCGGAGAATGCGCCCGGGGGTAGCGCCTTGGACTACCATGAACTCCAGCTCATCTTGAATCCACGCGACGCGCCAACTACCGCACCAACCAACTATAGTCTTGCCTGCAATCGATGATATGGTCAACATATACCATCCGATCCTTAATCTGATACAAAATCAGATACCACTTTTCAACGAACAGTTTATGGTACTTGTTGTACGGGACAAATTCCGCCTCAAGAAAAGGAAAACGTTCCGAAAACTGATGAAGAGAATGAATGGCGTTCATTAAATCGCTTTTTAGTTTTCTCGCCCCAGAAGGACTCTTTTGGGCTAAAAAAAAGATATGGTTCCCTAGCATCTGACGCGACCGTTCCGAAACGACTACCTTATAATTCGGTATCTTTTCCACGCTCTACCCCAACAATAATAGTGTCTAAATAACCCTCCAATTCATCCAGTGTATATCCCAGACGTCCGGCCAGACGGTCCTCCTCTACGGCCAGCAATTCTTCCCGCAACTTCAACATTTTCTCGCGACGGATAAAAGCCTTTATATCCATTACCACGAGATCGCCCTCGCCGTTTTTTGTAAGATACACAGGTTCCCCGGTTGACTTGCACAAATCCGCAATTTCGTTGTAATTCTGCCGGATGCTGGCAGACGGTTTTATTTGCATAGTCTAACCTTAATCTCCTTTATAGTAATATTCTTACTAAATTGTACTCATTTATTGCTACTAAATCAATGACAAAGAAGCCATCGGGAGGCTGATCGTCTATCCCCAGGGTCCCTAACTTTTGGCCAGTTCACTTAACTTTTGTGCAGTGCAATTAACTTCTGGAGTTGCACACACACAATTGTTCAATGCCAATAATTGTCTAACCTCACATTAAATTATCCAAGGACAACCTTCCCCGCAAGACAAATAATTATCTAAACTGGGGACGTTTAAGGCCTCTTATGTGTCACCCGCGCTTCGTCATTCAGGTATTATAAGAGCATCCGCTTCGCCTCAAGAATGTCATCACATGGGGAGGCCCAACGTCACATGCATGCGCGGACTCAACACGTCACCCAAGCGATATACTGGGAAGTCGCCGCGATCCTTTGGATGGTTGTCGAAGCCATCTTGTCTCTCGGAGCGGGTTATCAAGCCCATTCGTTGGCCCTGACGGGCTTCGGGATGGATAGTCTGATTGAACTCGTGTCTGCCGGCATCCTGGTCTGGCGATTGCGCATCGAAGCCCGCGGGGCTGACGACCATGCCGTGGACCGTGCGGAAGCCAAGGCAGCGCGGTGGGCCGTCGGGCTCTTAGGACTGCTCCTGCTCTATTTAATTGGCGGTGCCCTATGGGCACTGATCACGCGAAGTACCGTGCGCCCGAGTCCGCTCGGTATCGCCGTGATGATCATTTCTGGCCTCCTCATGGTCCTGTTTGCCCGCCAAAAACAGCGATTGGGGGTGGCGTTACAGAGTACGGCGTTGCAGGCGGATGCCGCAGAAAGTTGGACCTGTGCGTACATGGCTTGGGCGGGATTAGGTGGCACACTGGGGGTATGGGCCTTAGGGTGGACTTGGATGGACCCTGTGGCCGCTCTCGCCATTGCCTATTGGGTGGCCCGAGAAGCCTGGGAAGCATTCGAAGAAGTGCGGGAAACAGCGGGCCCGGAACCTCAATAGAACGGATCTGGTCCCCATCCATCGACTATGAGGAAATCGTGCAGTGATGGTCTGCGGCGACGATCCTCCCCTTATTCTCATCATAATTGCATGAAATGGTCAGCACCTAAAGGAGGTCTTTATGCTCACCGTCTATGGCGCAACGGTCGTCACCTTCATGATGGTTTTTTACGCTTTGGAGAGCCGTTCTCCGTGGTTTACGCTAGCGTTCGCCGTCTCGTGTTGGGGCTCAGCCAGTTATGGGTTCCTGGCCGGAACGTGGCCCTTTGGAATCGTGGAAACGGTGTGGGGAGTGATCGCGCTGCGCAAGTGGCACGTCTTGTATCGCGCTTCTCAACGCTAAAGGTCGCGCAGGCTCAAAGGGGGTGCGACATGGCGTGAGTTGCCCTAGCTAGAAGGGTCAGTCTTTCGTTCTGTATCACTCGCCCACGCCCATCGCGTCCCAACAGGGCTCCATGACGCAGAAAGGCTATGATGAATCCCCACACAGACTGGAACTGCTAGTTTTAGCCCCGGGCGTTTTAATGGTCATGAATCGTCATGGTTTATGTGCCAAAACGGCTCAGTGATGCGGCTTTCCGGATACCCCGTGTCATGAAGCGTATCGTCTAGTTGCGATGTTTTTGGGTGTTTCTGCGGCCCGTCTGCGGCCCGTTTTGCTAAGGATGTAGAGTTGGTGAAAGGAAGCATTAGTGCGGATCACGTGCATATATACGTGAAAATACCGCCGAAGCTAAGTGTGTCAGAGTTTATGGGCTACCTCAAAGGGAAAAGTGCACTGATGGTCTTCGACCGTTTTCCGCAAATGAAGCAGGGGCGAGGGCGACATTTGTGGGTGCGGGGGTATTACGTGAGCACGGTAGGGGTCAACAAGGATGTCATCAGAAAGTACATTGAGCAACAAGAAGAGGCGGATATCATCGAGGACAAGGCAAGTCAATAAACCCCTTTAGGGGTAGCCAGAGAAGAGGCCGGCGAAATCACGCCTTTAGGCGTAGCAAGCATCATGCCCTTATAGGGCCAAATTCAAGCCACCCGTTTGAACGGGTGGTGTCGTGACTAGCCATGATGTGACCTAAATCATGGCGATGTAACGTACTCGGTAGTCCCGCTCGCTGAACGAGTCGCTTAAAGTAATCGTAGACGTGACCCCCAGCAAACCACGTACCACGACGCGTCGTAAACACCCAGCCGCCTTCGTGCCAGTTGGAGCCCGCCGCCAGTCGTTCAAGCTTTTGCTGATGCCGGTGCTTCGACAAAATATCGAGCAAATAGTCTGAGAGTGCTACTATCCGGCGGCCAGCCGAGGTTTTGGGCGGATTAGCCGTCCGCTTCGCGCCGTAGCCCGATAATGTACGTTGAATTGTCACCCCCCGGCGACCCCAGTCGATGTCATCCCATTTGAGCGCTAAGGCTTCCCCTCTCCGACACCCTGTCAGGGCTAGAAATATCCACAAAGCAAATAGCCGATCCGATTCCGCTGCCTTCAATAAATCCTGTGCTTGCTTCATTGATGGAATCTGGAGTTCGCGACGGAGCACTTTGGGGGCTTTGGTTCCACGAGTGGGGTCTTTAGCCACTAAGTCCCACGCCACTGCATCTTGCAAAGCTCCGTGTATTATGACCCTCACGTGGCGAACTGTAGCAGCTGCTCGCCCCTCATTCAACAACGTGGTATACACGTTTTGAATATCCAATGGTGTTAACGACTTGAGCTTGCATGTCCCAATCAGACGATGGACATGGGCTTAAGTCGACTTCATAACGTGCAATAGATGATTGACGTAGAGCCCGTTGGGCGATCATCTGTGGGAACCATCGTTTTAAATAGTCGCCCACTGTCTCCTCGCTGGGTGGTTTGCGGTTCGGATCATCCCGATACTGGGCCGCTTCCTTCTCTCCCCAGTTCTTGGCCTCTTTTTTAGTGTCGAAGGTTTGCGTCAATTCGTGACGCTTGCCGGTATCGGGATCATACCGCACGACCCGCCCTTTCCAGCGGCCAGAGTCCAGCTTCCGGGGTTCGACGGCGTAGGGTCTTTCGGTCGGTTTGGCATCGCTCAGGGCCTTCTCCGCTCAAGGCGTGTGATACGTTCCTCGTGGTCGTCGAGGACGCGGCCCAGTTGGTCGCGAACGGTGGTGACGCCTTCGGCCACCAGTTGGACCTCGTGCCGCACATCTTCAATCAGGACGCGGGTCTCCCTGACCCGTTGGTCTACGGTGTCAATCCGCTGGTTTGTCTTGTCATTCAACCGCTCAGCATGCTGCCGAGACTCGGCAATTTGCTGAGTAAGGTCCTCACGCAGACCCTCCATTTGCTGAGTGAATTCGTAGCGCATGCCCTCCAAATAGGCTTTGAGTTCGGGGTCCATGACGGCGCTCCTTATCTGGGATTCTTCCTGGATTCATTCGCCAGACAACCGGTAAGTTCCTGCCCCAAGCGGGATGAAACGAAAATTTCGTGGGTCAGACGCGAAATAGAGGGCACTACAGGGAAGAAAGGGCGACCGCTACTGACCGGTGCCGACAGCAGACATTTTTGACGCCGTACCATGCTTTCGGTCTGCCGGAATCGGGAGAGCTGTTCCCGTCACTGCCGGCGTCCCAGTCATAAGTAGGTCACCCGGATCTGCCATAGGCCTGATTTTAAAATGTAGGGGCCCGTACCCCAAATGATATCTTTGTGGGTACACATGACAGGGAAAGAATGATAACGCCAGCATGCGGGTTTTAGCCCCGCCGACGGGACCCCATTTTTGGGTACACCCGTTTGCGGGAGCTTGTCCTAGTCTTCGTAGATTTTGCTCTCGTAGCTTTACGTCGTTTTTTGTCCAGTTTCTTAAAAACCTATCCAAGGGGTATGAGATCCATCACCCTGGAGTCCTCTGTAGCGAAATTTTATGGTCACGATTTTTGGAGGAATTCGAGGGGACGACCGATGACATCCCCATCGATGGCTGCTGACAGTCATTAGAGTTCTATGGC
>JAMDDZ010000104.1 GCA_023488565.1 Bacillota bacterium
GGGATCCTCTCCCAATTGGCGGCCGCGCTCAATAAGATACCAGGCACCTCCAAGGATGGCCATCACCATAAAGATTCCATACCAATGCACACCCAAGGGACCTATTTTAAAGGCGAACGGATGTAACTTAGCGACGTACATAGATTCTCCTCCTATAGGGTGCGAAAGACGTCATCAGCAGCGCGTAATGTCGCCTCTATCACCTCGTCTGAGTGGGCGTGAGACACAAATACCGTTTCAAAGGGCGACGGCGGAAAGTATATTCCCCGCTCCAGCATGCCATGAAAGAACCTGCGATACCGATCACGGTCGGTTTGCTCCACTTCGGCAAAATTGGCGGGCGGTCTTTCGCTAAAAAACAGCGTAAACATGCCCCCTATTGCATTGGTGGCGGCAGGTATCCCCCTGCGATCGGCCATAGCCACCAACTGACTGGCTAGGTGTTGGGTCCTTTGCTCCAAGCTCAGGTAAAACTCGGGGCCGCCGATAGTCTTTAATTGCGCAGCTCCCGCGGCTACCGCAATGGGATTGCCGGAAAAGGTGCCAGCTTGATACACAGGTCCTAACGGTGCTACCCAGGACATGTATTCCCGTTTGCCCCCATAGGCTCCAAGCGGCATTCCAGCGCCAATGACTTTGGCCATAGAAATCAGATCCGGAACTAAGCCAAATTTCTTCATGGCTCCGCCCCATGCTACGCGAAATCCGGTCATGACCTCATCTACGACCCAAAGCGCGCCATGCTTATGCGCTAAATTCTGGACCGCTGCCAAATAACCCGGTTGGGGCAGCACCGTCCCCATGTTCCCCGCGACCGGTTCCATTATCACCGCCGCTATTTCACTGCCATATTCATCAAACGCTGCGGTTAAGGCGTCAACGTCGTTATATGGTACGGTAATCGTCAACGCCGCCAACTGAGCCGGCACTCCAGCCGAGTCAGGAACCCCCAAGGTTGCTGCTCCTGACCCCGCCTTAATTAACAGAGAATCATGGTGGCCATGATAACACCCGGCAAATTTCACCACCCGGTGTCGTCCGGTGACCGCTCGCGCCACCCTCAGAGCCGACATCGTCGCCTCCGTGCCCGAATTGACCAAGCGCACAATATCCAATCCCGGCACTTCGCGTGTAAGCAATTCGGCATAGGTCACTTCCTGTACCGTGGGGGCGCCATATCCCAGTCCTAAACTTGCTTGATGCGTTACCGCTTGTACTACTTCGGGAGCCGCGTGGCCCAAAATCAACGGGCCGTAACCCATGACATAATCGGTTAAAGTACGCCCGTCTTCTGTCATAAGATAGGGACCTTGTCCTGATTTAACAAAAAACGGTGTGCCCCCGACACCCCGAAAAGAACGAACGGGGCTGTTAACCCCCCCCGGCATCACGGCTTGCGCCCGCTGCCACCAATCTGTCATAACATCCTCCTTGCCAACTTGTGATCATCATTGACGTCATTACACATTAAATCGAAAATTGACCAGGTCTCCGTCTTTCATCAGATAATCCTTGCCTTCAAGCCTTACCAGTCCTAAGTCCCGTGCCTTGGCCATTGTGTTAGCGCGTACCAAATCGTCAAATGCCACCACTTCAGCACGGATAAAGCCACGTTCAATGTCGGAATGAATTTTTCCCGCAGCTTGTTTGGCAACCGTACCTTTTCTAATCGTCCAGGCCCGCACCTCATCTTCGCCAGCAGTAAGAAACGAAATTAGCCCCAATTTTCGGTACATCGCGCTGGCAACCCGGGCTAAACCGGTGTCATGGGCACCGAGATCCTCCATAAAGATCGCCCGATCTTCATCGGATAGCTCTTCTATTTCTTGTTCCAATGCCGCAGCCATGGTGACCAGGGGAACCTCTTTAGACGAGGCGAGTTCAGCAATCGCTGCGCTATCTTGGTAATTTTGCGCTTTAAATTGGGATTCATCCAAATTCACAACCCAAATCACGGGCTTTAATGTCAAAAATTGATATCCCCGAATCCATCGCAATTCGTCTTCATCAAGATTCAATTGATTTAGTCGTTGGTTGTTTTCCAAAGCGTCGGCCAATCGTTCCACCACTGCTAATTCATCTTGTTGCTCCCGCGTCACTTTCTTTCCAGTGCGAATGCGGTCTTTTCGCTTCTCTAACAGATCTAAGTCAGAAAGCATGAGTTCCAGTTCCATTTCTTCCAGATCGGCCAAGGGAGTAGCCGATTCGCCCAGATCGTTGGTAAATCCCCTCACTACTAGAATTAAGGCATCCACTAAACGCACGTCATTTAAGAAGCGGTTTGGTCCGCCGGTGTCCGACCGACTGAGTCCCGGAACATCAACCACCGATAACTGAGCTGCCGTTACTTTTTTAGGATGGTACAGGTCTGACAGCCACTGTAACCGGCTGTCGGGTATGGGAGCCAATGCTTGACGCGATTCAGCCCGAGCTCCGCCGAACTGATTCACCTCAATTTTTGAATGGGTTAGCAAATTAAACACGGTGGTCTTGCCAGAACGCGGCAAGCCTATCAATCCGACGTCCACTGTCATCCTCCATTTCTCACCCGATTATAACCAATGCTGCCAGTTAAGCCAACGCCAAAAGACGCCGGTCAAATGACCGACGCCTTTTTCAGCACCGAATCCTTATCCCTGATCCGGGTCATTGATGACGACTGGCGTCTTTTTAAATGCTCGTTCAGGGCGATTGCCTTCATCGGCATTAAGGTCGATACCCAATTCCCGGGCCACCTCTTGCTGAAAACGTTCTTGGCTGAATCGACGCACCGTCTTTTTATCCTCGGCCATTTGGCTTCACCTCCCGGTTATCTCCGGGAATAGTGTGGCCACTAGCGAGGGCTCTCAGCCATTTAAGTGTTGCACTATTAGGCTTTAGGCGGCAAAGTTTCCAAAAGCTTGCCGTTTAAATAGATATTGGCTTCAATGGCCGCGGTAGCAGATAACATAGCCGAAACGCTGCAATATTTTTCCTGACTCAAATGAACCGCACGGGATATCTTATCACTAGCAGACTCGTCGGCCTGGAATCGGTAGTTTAACTGAATGGTGCGGTATGTCTTGGGATGATCGGGTTGCCTGGTACCGTCAATATCCATGCGAAAATCTTCGAATGGAATCCGCATTTTGTTAAGAATCGATACCACATCGATCCCGGTACAGCCTCCCAAGGCAATTAATGTCAACTCCATGGGGCGCACCCCTTGATTTTGACCGCCAACTTCGGGGGCCGAATCAATAGTGATTGAATGGCCCGACTCGGAATGGCCCACAAACTTCATTCCACCGGCAAACTCTACTTCTGCAACGGGCATCGCCTAAAACCTCCTCAATACGGGCTTTTTAAGAATTTCCTTATGATGATATAGCGACAATGCGGAACGCATCAGGTAAAATCGGCTCGGTGTCCCACGCAGGATGCGTTTGAACCGCGTGGTCCCTCTCGGTTTCACTGGCAAAACAGCGTTGCCATCGGTCGCATTGTTCGCAAGCGGCACTGATTTCCCTGACCGGCAACTTTCGTAACTGCTGATATTCCCGTGCTAGCTGTACCCGCGTCAAGACCCACGCTTCCCATGCTGGATCACCGTCACTATGATATGTCAATCGGCCATGAGTCTCTCGCGACTCCACGACCAGCCGCCCTCCCTTGAATTCTCCAAGGGCCAAGTACAACTGCAATTGAGCCCAATGTTGGATCAGCGGCCCTTCGTTGGCAATACGGATAAACTTCTCATGGCTGACGGTCTTATATTCGATCACCAAAGGTCCTTGGGCATCGTCCAGTACCGCATCAATGCGCCCGGAAATGCCCCGGTCCAAATCCCGGATCGGTGCCTCTATTGCGCGTACCGACTCCTTTTGCAACAATTCTTGCTGGAACGTTTTGTGCAATGTGCTACCGGCGCGCATCGCTGCTTGCGACTCGGGCGTGATCAAACGGCCAAAGCCAAGAAGTTCCATGACCGCGTAACGGAGGCAGTGACCGGCCATTGACGGAGGGAACAGTCTCGGTGCCCTTTTAGTCTTTTCCGAACGCACATTCGTTCCCTCCGATTTTCCCTCAGCGATATTGATCTCCCGGCTGCAAAACCTGAACCTCGATGGCTTCCCCTGCTAACAAATCCTTCAACGCATCCGGACTTCCGGTAAGTACGTCAAAGGTCCCATAATGCATTGGAATGATGACTTTAGGGGCCAATAGTCTTGCAGCGTAGGCGGCTTCTTTGGGACCCATGGTAAAATGCCCTCCGATGGGCAACAGAGCCACATCCGGAGCATAAAGTGTGCGGATATGCTGCATGTCACCGAACACATTAGTGTCCCCTGCATGATAGATACTCATGCCGTTCTCTAAGGTTACTACGTATCCTCCGGCCTCACCGCCATAAATCATTCCCGATTCCCCAGAAATTCCCGAGCTATGATCAGCGTAAACCATGGTTGCCCGTATTTCTCCCAATTCCAAGGTCCCGCCTTTATTCATTCCAATCGTGTTAGTTGCCCCATGTTGCTCTACGTACTGCGCAATCTCAAAATTGGCTATCACTACGGCTCCAGTATGCTGAGCCAATGGCACGGCGCTTCCTAAGTGGTCAAAATGGCCATGGCTGATAAAAATGTAATCGACGGGTCCCCACTGGGTCAAATCATTATAATTGGGCGGACATTTGGGATTGCCCTCGTTGCCCAGCCAGGGATCAAACACCAGTGTCTTGCCGCCGGGGGTTTTTACGATAAAACTGGCGTGCCCCAGCCAGGTGATTTCCGTACCTTCCAATGTCATAGGAAGTCCCTCCTTTTATTAATCGTTTTGTCCCATAATCCAGTGCAATGCGGCTGCCCATGATGTGTAAACACTATCTGCACCAGCTTGGACTAAGTCGTCGACCGTAAATGTATTATACGCCAATCCCAAAGCCCGGCAGCCCGCAGATTTTGCCGCCTGCATGTCATAGGGACTGTCACCAATGTAGACCACGCTATGGGGATCGGCAGAAAGCATGCGCAGGGCTTCTAATATTGGATCGGGACGAGGTTTGTGCTGTGCGGTGCTGTCATGGTGCACCACCACCGAAAAGTAAGCCCACAGATCAAACATTTCCAATCCATGTTGTGCCATGTCCAAGCGCTTTGAGGTAACCAGACCCAGTGGGTATCCAGCTTGATATAGACTTTTTAATGCCTGATCGGCTCCGGGTATCAGACCAATATGGCGATCATGCTCTAAGTGGTTATGGGTGCGATAAATCTCCACTAAACGATCAATATCCGAAGACGATAGTTCGGGACGCATCTGGCGGAATTGATCATCTAATGTTTGCCCAAAATAAATCAGCAGCTCGCGATCCGACACGGTTTGTCCCAATCCCACCTCAAACGTATAATGAAAACTCGACAATATCAGATCCATCGTGTCAAGGATCGTGCCGTCAAGATCACAGAGCACATGACTAATCATGGCGTTGTGACCATCGTAGAACATAACTGGATTCGTCGTCGGCTTGAAAACCTAACGCTTTATGGGCTGCAAACAGCGTTTGTGCCGATGCCCCGAGAGGAGCGGAAAACCCCAAGCTATCCGCCAATGCTAACGCCAGATCCAGATCCTTTAGACGGTTAGCCACCGAAAATCCGGGGCTAAAATCATGCCGACGCACACGATCCGCAATTTTTGTTACCTCGAACGACTGCGCCGAACCATGCGTCATGACTGCCTCTAGCGCATCCAATGACAATCCCGCTTGCAGACCGAGCCGAATGCCTTCCGCGGCAGCCATTAGATTCAAAGCCGACACTAAATTGGACACAACTTTCAATGCTTGCCCTTTCCCTGTAGGCCCCACACGCAATACAAATTTGCCCATCAAAGTAAGATATGGTTCAATTCGACGATAGCTCTCCGGATCTGAGCCCACCATAATCGTCAAAGTAGCATTTTTTGCCCCCACATCCCCACCGGTTACCGGCGCGTCGCACCACTGTGCCCCTTTTTCGGCCACGCGAGCCCCTAAGACTTCGGTCAATCGAACCGATACGGTGGAATGGTCGACAATGATTTGATCCGGGCCCATTACGGAAATAACGCCGTCATCGCCCTCCATGACGGATTCCAAGGCTTGGTCATCGCTCACCATCACAAAGATAATATCCGATGCTTCGGCCACCTGCCTCGGGCTAGAAGCCAAATTAGCACCCTTTGCCGCCAATCGCTCGGCTTTTTCAACAGAGCGGTTATACACCGTCACCGGATGGTGTTGCAATAAATGTGCCGCCATCGGAAACCCCATAATGCCAAGCCCAATAAATCCGAGTCGTTCTGCCACCAAATGCCCGCCTTTCCGCCCTTAAGTTACTTTGCGGGAAGTAATTACGATCAGATCTTACCATTAACGGTGCAACTCATCCAAGATGATCATCAGAAATTGGATGATAAGGTGAGGGGTGGTTGGGGTCTACCAAAACACGATACTGATCTATTACTTTTTTTAGGTCCTCCCAAGCAAGAACTTTCCAGGCCGGATTCCGCAGCAAAGCTGCAGGATGAAAGGTCGGCATTAACCACATGGTTTGATATTGATGCCACTGACCATGAACCCGGGTGACCCGCGCCTCGGGCCCCAAAAAACTTTGAATTGCCGTTGAGCCCAACAGCACTATAATAGCGGGACGCAAAATCTCTAACTGGGATGCCAGGTGGGGACGACAAGACTCCCGTTCTTCAGGAAGGGGCACCCGATTACTGGGCGGGCGACACTTGACGACGTTGAGCACATAGGCGTTGCGCTGACGGTCAAATCCCATAGCACTCATCATCTTATCCAGTAATTGTCCGGCGGGACCAACAAATGGCCGCAACAACCGATCTTCTTCGGCCCCTGGACCCTCACCGCAAAACACAATGCGACTGCTCTCTGCTCCCTCGCCGAACACCACCCCATGCGCGTTTTGCCGCAGCGCACAACGACGGCATTGCACCACTTCGGATTCCAAAATTTTTAACGGATGCAAGGTTTCCCTCCCGAAACGATCCAGATCCAGCCGCCCGGGTAACCTCCATAGTAAAACCGAGGCGTGTGCATCAGGCTCTCATATTATCATTTTAGTACAATCACTAAACGACCTCCACCAATCTCGTGACTTCTTCGTTATCCTGAAGACCAACATCATATGTCTTTGACGATTTTACATGGCTGCGGAATGGTTAATTTGTGTGCTAAATCCAAGGCCGTTTTTGCTGTATAATGACCGAGACGTCAATCGGAAGCGGAGGCCCGACAATGGGAAGGCGAGGACACAGGTATTATCTGTTAACGATAGCCACTCTGACAATCCTCGGCCTTTCGGGATGCGGTTCGCAAAATAACGCGATTGTATCGCCGCCCCAATCAGTGCATAACAGTACCATGCAGGTCAAGATTAATTGGGCGCCAAACCCTTTAGTGGCCTTGAAAAACAATCACTTGACAGTCACCGTGAACAATTCTCAGGGACACCCCATTTCCCAAGGAGTCTCTGTGTCAATTCGCTTGGCTATGATTGGAATGAGCATGCCGCCCACTGTGGTTGCTATGCACACAGTGGCACCCCAAGCACAATTCACCGGACAAGTGGTACCGGTGATGGCAGGCCCCTGGGCTTTGACCTTAACCGTCAACCACGAGGGGCACCATTTAACCCAAACCTGGAATGTGTTGGTGGATAACTAAGGAGGTTTTCCCAGATGGAGGAGACACCAAACCGCGGTTGGCGTCTCGGCGCATTTGTGGTTTCATTAGCCAGTTATGCGGTGGCAGTGTCGTTGGGCATCCAACATCTAAGCTACCAGGCCGACCAAAAAGGTTGCGTGGACCAACATACCCTTCAATATAGTTGGATCCTTTTGACCGGGGTGGTTGCAGGCATTGCCGTGGGTCCTTGGCTATTTCACTGGACCAAGCGTGCGGTAAAGGCGTTAATGCCTGCGGTAAGTGAAAGTATTCGGCAAAAACGGATCCGCGCTGTCGCCATCGGATTTATCTTGCTCGGGATGGCGGTCGATTTTTTATGGATCATCCCCAGCCTAAATTTGTTTATCGATGTGCACCGCCCCTTGCTAGTGGAGGCTGACGTCATTTTGTACAGCATGGGCACCATATCGGGAGCTTCATGGTATGTTGTGCTGGATCGTCAGGCATGGTTAGGCCTTCTAATTATGCCGGCCATGGCTTTAATGATCGTCGGCAGTGTCTTAAGTCGTCACGGATGGTGTTGATATTCTTGCCTGAATTTTGCGACCACACTCTAGGAAACTTTAACGAAAACTCCTACAATACAAGACATAGTCTAATAGCCACTTCACGAATAAAGGGAGCGTATCTATGTTGCCGCCTGGGGCAGCCAATGCAGGATTTTTTTCGTTATGGCATCCTGAGGTCATGTTATTGGTCATCATCATTGGCGTCACCTATCGTCAAGTGGCTGGCCCCGTGCGCTCGCGCTTTGACAACGCGTCCGCGGTGCCCGCTAGGCGTCAGTGGGCCATGTATTGCAGTCTTTTCACTCTGTGTCTTGCGGTTGGCACCCCGCTGCCAATTTTAGCGGATCAATTCTTGTTAACTGCCCACATGATCCAGTTCGTGTTGCTAGCCATGGTGCTTCCTCCGCTGTTTCTCATTGGGCTTCCCGACTGGTTGGTTGAGTCAGTGCTGAAATTATCGTATCTTAAATCGGTAATAAAATTTTTGACAAAACCCGGTGTTGCCCTAATCATGTTTACGGTGGTATTTTCCATTTTTCAGCTGCCGAACTTGTTGGAGACCACCCTAAAATATAACGGGCTGTATATTGTGGATGAGTACCTTATGATGCTGGCGTCTATCTTCTTGTGGTGGCCCGTGTACAGTCCATCAAAAAGTACCCCTGGAATTAGGCGTTCATTGACGTGAATCTATCTCTTTGCCATGAGCCTACCAACGCTGTTGACGTTCGCATTCATTACGTTGGCGGATCGTGCGTTTTACTCCACCTATATTGTAGGTTCCCACGCTTTGGGGATATCTGCTGTGACGGATCCGCAAGTAGGCGGTACGGATATGAAAGTATCAACCATGGTCATATTATTAGTCGCATTTATCAAGGAGTTTTACCTTTGGGTGCAAGCGGAGCGAGCATAGGAAGCTGCCTTTTCGATACCGAATAAACAGGCTCGCAATCCAAATTACCGGCCGCCGCATCTCACCGTGGTCAAAGGCAACAAGTACGATTAAAAAGCGAAGTCGGGAGTCAGGACGATGAATCCGGAATTATTGGTCTGGGCCATGGGTGTCGGACTCTTGCAGGGCTTTTTGCACTGCTCCGGGATGTGTGGCCCTTTTGTATTAGCGTTTAGCTTATCGTTTCGCAAGGACTCCGATGGAAACCTTGTCAAAGCGTCGACCGGGCAGTTGCTCCGCTTGCACCTGTCCCATAACTTGGGGAGAATTTTGACGTTCACCGTGCTCGGAGGATTTTTCGGGGCATTGGGCTCGTTTGTCAACACAGCTTCCGACGCCACCGGAATCCAAGCTGTGGCAGGAATTGTGGGAGGTACCATGATGGTGCTGTGGGCTATTGATGAAGCAAGAACGGGACATGGCGCCGGGTTTATGGAACGTTGGTCATTAATGCGCATCGGACCGTTTCGTAACCTGTTCCGGCGCATAATGGCCAAAAAAACCCCGGGAGCCGCCTTTGCTGCAGGAATTCTTTTAGGATTTCATCCGTGCGGCTTGATTTTTGCCATGCTGGTGTCCGCTGCGGCCGCGGGTTCGGCTGTTCATGGATCTCTGATTCTGTTGGCATTCGGCATCGGCACCGTTCCCTCCCTGCTGAGCGTCGCCGCCCTAGGGTGGTTTGGCGGATCACGTCTCAAAGGGCGTAAATTTTCCTATTTAGCGGCCACCCTCATCGCCTTCAGCGGCGTGGTTTTCATGTTGCGAGGCATGGCGGTCAATGGCTGGATTCCGGATGTGAGCCCATGGCTGTTTTAACATGCTATTTATGCGAACAACCCGTTGTTACCCCGGTTCCCGGGGATGATCACATCTTTTGTTGTCATGGATGCCGTGAATTGTGGCGTATCTTAGGCGATGAAGAAATTGCTGAGTTGAAAAGCCGCCCTGGACTTAATTGGCAGAATTTAAGAAACAGCCTCTCCCCCGAATCTCCTAAACTATCTATGACTGCGGATCCACGCACAGTGACCCTAGACATCGACGGCATGTGGTGTGCTTCCTGTTCCATATTGGTGGAGCATGTGTTAACACAATTGCCGGGTGTCGTAGCGGCTCAAATTGATTTTGCCACCAGTACCGCCCAGGTTGCCGTCGACGCCGCAACAACCACGCCGGCAGAATTAACTCAAACCATTACCGACCTGGGTTATGGCGCCAAAGAACATAACGTCGAGGATATCGACGGGACAGACCGCGACCTTTCCCTATTAAGACGCTTTGGTGTTAGTGCCGTCTTAGCTATCTTTGTCATGATGTTTAGCGTGCCGGTGTGGTCCGGATATCTTCCCCATTTGCCTGGCGGCTTAAAAGATGTCCTGGCCTATGGATTATGGGCGTTGGCGACCCCGGTGGTATTTTGGGGAGGATGGCCATTTCTTCGTGGCGCTTGGTCTTCCCTACGCCATGGAGTACCTACCATGGACCTGCTCATTGCAATCGGCGCCTTATCTGCCTATGGCTATAGTGCCTACACCGCTGTCTTCGGTGGCCGTTATCTTTACTTCGATACTTCAACCATGTTGATTTCATTCTTGCTGCTCAGCCGCAATTTGGAAGTCGGCACCCGCAACCGGGCGGCTGGGGTAGTGCGCATGCTGTCGCAATTGAGTGTTAAAGAGGCTACCATTTGGGAAGACGGACGAGAGCGTAAAATACCGGCCGAACAATTGATGATAGGCCAAAATGTGGTGATACGACCGGGAGAACGCATACCAGTCGACGGCATCATCGTAGCCGGCGATTCCAGTCTCGACGAGTCATTTTTGACTGGTGAATCATTGCCCGCCGATAAAGGGGCGGGGGATATGGTGTATGCGGGAACCATCAACCATTCTGGCCGAATCGTCGCGGAGGTCCGTCGCGTCGCCGCGGATACTATACTTGCGCAAACCGCGAGGTTTGTGCGCGCCGCCCAAGGGGCTCAAGGACAATGGCGTCGGCTAGCCGACAGGGTTTTAAGAATTTTTGTTCCTTTTGTCTTGGTTGTTGGCGTAATTACCTTCGTCTCGTGGTTTGTCTGGGGAGAAAGCATGTCCCACTCATACCCTACCACACTTTCTACAGCGCTTTTGCGAACCATTGCGGTTTTTGTTATTGCCTGTCCGTGTGCATTAAGTGTCGCCACGCCGCTTGCAGTTTTAGCGGGTGCTCAAAGACTGGGGCGCTACGGAATGCTTCTGAGAAGTGATGACGCATTAGAGCGTTCTGCCCGCATTGATACCGTACTCTTGGACAAGACCGGCACCTTAACCCTTGGACAAATGGCGGTGGCAGAAATGTGCCCCCGCTCGATAGACCTTATCCAACTGGCGGCTTCCGTGGAATTAGCTTCGGAACACCCGATCGCCCAAGCGCTGGTGCGGTGGTCAGAAGCGCAACAAATTCCGCTGCTGACAGTGGAAAACTTCCAATCCTTGCCGGGGTTTGGGGTGCAAGGTGTTGTCAATAACCATAGAGTCAGCGTTATAGCGCTTCGCTCCAACGACGCCATCCCCGATTCCTTGAAAAATGATGCCGATCGGTTAATCGGCTCTGACCGCACAGTGGCCCAGATCGTTATCGATAACGTGACTCAAGGTATAATCGCCTTTAGTGACCAAATTCGACCGGAAGCCAAACAGGCGATTGCCGCTTTACGCGATCACGGGTTTGCGGTGTGGATGATCACCGGGGATAATCACGGCACCGCTCAAATGGTCGCGGAACATCTGGGTATTGACCACTGGGAAAGTCAAAAAAGTCCCGTCGACAAAGCCTCGATAGTAGAGCATTTACAACAAGCAGGCCACCATGTGGCATTTGTCGGTGATGGAGTGAATGATGCGCCGGCGCTCGTGCAGGCCGACTTAGGAATTGCTATGGGTACTGGATCCGACATTGCCGTCGAAGCGGGTCACCTAACCCTGACCCGTCCCAATGTAATAAATTTGGCAGATACCTTAACCACGGGACGGCACGTCGCCGAAATCATTAAACAAAATCTGTGGTGGGCGCTTCTCTACAATCTCGTCGCGCTGCCTGCCGCAGCCTTTGGCTTAGCCTACCCGTTTGTGGCGGCTTTAGCTATGCTGTTGTCGAGTGCCTTTGTACTGGGAAACTCTTTGCGAATCCTCGGATTTTCTCCCACCCGCTATGTCAAGGGAGTAGCAATGGTCGTATCCACCATTGGCGCTCTGGCTGTGCTGGCTTACCTGGGCCTGTAAAAATTGCGATTTCGATTTAATGAGCTATGTTAAAATAGTCTGAATCCTAAGGAAATGGGATGTATGAACCGGATGCGAAATTCCACTGTTTGGTTGCCGCCGCAGTTCACCCCCAATTGTCACAGCCGACATCTGGTGGCTCTCGTGATCATCGGTGTAGGAACTTTGCTGATTCTCAACCAATTTGCCCGCCGAACTACCAATACCTTGCCACTGAGTCCAACGCCCCAAGGAGGCCAGGTTGTCGCCATCCACAACCCTCAACAAGTACCCAGTGCCTTGCTGCAATTCAAATTTGCTACCAACCAGTTAGTGCTACACCTCGCGCTCCTCACCTATAATCTCTTGCGCGTGATCGGACAGGCCAGGCTCGGTGGCCGCCCAATTATATGCGCAGTTTGCCGCGGGCTAGCTTAAGCCCATCGCCGAAATTCGATAACTGGGGTTTGAGGTCATCGCCACCGTACGGCAATGTAGAGATCCTTATGTCGTGGCGGACCTCAGATCATGGCTTGGCTACCATGTGGCGCTATACCGCCGCCAAGGCGCCTCGCAGCATTTTAAGCCGACAACGGGTCTGCATTAACGTGCGGAGCACTGGTTGTCACGGATTGAGGTAAAACGGTTGGAATGGATTCCAACAAAAATGATTGACATCACGGTATAGTGTGTTTATTCTAAAAGCAATCGTTTACGTGTAAACGATTTTCTCGACAGGAGGAATTTTTGTGGCGACTATTCGTGACGTAGCCAAGCGTGCCGGAGTATCTACCGCGACCGTGTCTCATGTCATCAACGGCACGCGTCCGGTTGCCGAACGAACGCGTGCTCACGTCTTACAAGTCATGAAGGAACTGAACTTTGTTCCCTCCGCTTTTGGACGAGGGTTGCGCACCAACAGTTTAAAGACCATCGGGTTTATTGCCGCGGATCTTACCAATCCTTTTTTTGCCCAAGTATTTCGCGGTGTGGAAAAAAAAGCGCGAGAAGCTCACTATACCGTGATTGTCAGTCACTCTGACGAAAACGCTGAACATGAAGAGGAAGCCATTCAAAATCTCGTGGCCAAGGGGGTGGATGGCATTTTATTAGCGCCGGTGCGCACAGACCCGCAGGGTGCTGCTTTCTATTCACGCATCCCGGTTCCGCTTATGACCTACGACCGCCATCTCACTACCGGCGATATTCCGTCCGTTGTGACAAATAGTCAGGATGCAGTCCGCGAGGCCATCAGTTTCTTTCGGGAGCGAGGTCATGAGCATTTCGCTTTGATTGCAGGTAAACAAGGACTGTCGACTACTGTAGAGAGACTTCAGGGATTCGAGCAGGCCACTGAGTCGTGTGCACACTGGGTGTTTGACGGTGACTCCCGATACGATGGAGGCGTTCAGGCAGCCCACTGGCTCAGCGAATTGAAGACACGGCCTTCAGTGCTAATGGTAGGCAATAATCTGATGGCGATGGGTTTGGTCGTCACACTACAGACGCAATACCCAGCCCTTCTGGCTTCCACGGTGCTCATTGCGCTGGATGACGAACCGTGGACGACTTTTGTGCGCCCTCCGCTATCTGTTATTGTGCAGCCTACGCATGCAATAGGTGTGACTGCCGCAGATTTACTTCTGCAACGCATACACCATCATGAAGTGCCACTCCTGACCACGTTGCCGTGTGACTTTGTCGCTCGTGTTGACCCAGTCTCTTATCGTCACCAGCTTTCCGCTCAGTCCAAAATTCAGCATGGATTACATGAGGAGGGATTAGAACATTGACTCATCGTATGCATTGGCTCGTTCCGATGGCCCTGACCTCGGTTGGCTCTCTGATGTTGGCAGGGTGCGGAGGGGCAGCTAACGCGGCATCCACATCCGCCGCCAAAACGGTGTCATTAACTTTTGAAGAGGGTATTCAGTCCCCCGCAACTCAAACCTATCTGCAACACCAGATCAACGCTTTCGAGAAGTCTCATCCGACAATCCACATCTCCATGCAAAATTACGGTGCGGCCGATTCAGAAATTCCTAAGCTCGAAAGCGCCGTCGCCGCACACGATCCGCCAAACTTGTTATGGATTGCGCCCGCCTATACTGGCCAGTTCGCCTCTTCAGGCGCCATCGTGCAAGCGCAGAAATACTTCAAGAACACTGGTTTTCAAGCGTCTAGCATCTTTACCGGCTTATTAAACACCGGTGTCTACCAGGGTAAGGTTTGGACGATGCCCTTTGACGCGAACGATCTCGGCGTATACTACAACAAGACGTTATTCGCCAAAGCAGGCATTACTAGCCCACCCACCACTTGGAGTCAATTTCTGACCGATGCCAAGAAACTAACCACAAACGGAACCTATGGATTTGAAATGCCGATTGGCAACCAGGAGTGGACCGTTTGGATCTGGGAAACACTGCTCTGGCAAGCCGGCGGCCATCTGTTGAACCCATCGCGAACCAAAGTCACCTTCGACAGTCCTGCGGGCATTGATGCGCTGAATTATTGGGTCACGCTCATGAAAGACCATGTGGCCACGTTTGGCCCCTTAAATGACGCTTATCAACTCGGGGATTTTCTATCCGGAAAAGTGGCGATGGCCATTAACGGGCCGTGGAACTACGCGGCATTGCAGCAACAACACAGCGTCAGTTACGGGGCGTTCCCTTTGCCCAAGGACAAAATAGCAGCCACTAATATTGGAGGAGAGAGTCTCTTTATTTTTAACACCACCCCAGCGCAGAACAAAGCGGCATTTCTCTTTGCCAAGTATGTCACGACCCCCGCATTTCAAATTGGCTATGATACCGGTAGCGGCTATTTGCCCGTATCCGTCACTGCGCAGGATTCCCCACAATATCAGCAATACCTGAAGAACAACCCCTTTATCGACGTGTTCGCCAAAGAGATGTCCGTGGGCAAAGCACGGCCCCCTATCCCAGCCTATTCCCAAATCTCAGCGGACATCGGCAACGCTATTGAAAATGCCCTCTATAACAAAATGTCCGCTAAGGCCGCATTGCAGCAGGCCGCCGCACAAGCCCAACAGGCGTTGGATTCTAATTCATGAACTGGTTGACGGATGTGACAAGCTTGGGTAAGGGGGCTTGGAAATCGTGGTAGGCCGACGACGGTTGTGGGGGTGGGCGGCTCTGTTTCTGGCACCCGCCGTGATTCTTACCGCGGTGTTTTTTTACTATCCCATGGGGTATATCCTTTGGCTCAGTGTTCATCATTGGAACGGTTTGTCTCCAATCAAGTCTTTTACGGGATTCGCCGAATTCCACCATTTGGTCGACGAATCGATCTTTGGCTTAGTCATCCGCAACACAGTACTTTTTGTGATCGGAACCGTGATACCGAGCATTGCCATCGGGTTGGGGTTGGCCTTATTGGCCAACCGCCCTTTACCCTTGCGCAATCTGCTCCGCGGTATTAGTTTCGCCCCTTATCTGGTATCTTTTGTGTCGGCCGGCCTGGCTTGGGTGTGGATGGGCAGTTCAGGCGGGCTGTTCGACCACCTGCTGGGGGTCTTTGGAGTGCACCCGGGCAACCTGGTTGACGATCCGTCTACCGCATTGATATATGTTATCGCCATGTATACCTGGAAAATGGCGGGCTACAACATGGTCCTGTATCTCGCGGGACTGCAGACCATTCCCCACGAGATCTATGAGGCGGGTGCTATCGATGGACTTAAGGACGGGTGGACCCAATTTCGCACCATTACTTGGCCTATGCTCAGAAACAGTACTTTTTTTGTGGTGATAATCAATTTGATCTTCAGCTTTCGAGCGTTCTCGGCTATTTACGTGATGACCAATGGCGGCCCCGTCAATTCGACGACGACGCTCGTGTACTATATCTGGAATCTTGCTTTTGTGCAGAATTCGTGGGGTCAGGCGGCGGCCGCTTCTACCCTATTACTTATCGTCGTGTTGGTCTTGACGGTCGGCATGGTCCGTTATTTCACCAAAGAAGCATTCCGCATCTCATAAACTATGCAGTAATTGGAACGATGGCAGGAGGTTCAACGCGATGGTTGAAGTCACCTCGGTCTCCAAACCGGGTCCCGTTTTCTCACGGACACGCCGCGTAAAATTCTGGCGATATGTCCCCTTGATGGTGCTAGCCATTTTAGGATTTGGCTTTCCCTTTTACTGGATTATCATGGGGTCCCTTAGCTCCAACACGGCGATTTCCACCGGCTCGATCCCGCTCTTTCCGATTTCTCCCCACTGGGCTAACTACCGGAACGCCTGGCTCTATACGAATTTTGCCAGGCAAGTGCTGAACACGCTAGTAATGTCGGTGGCGGTGACCGTCGCCCAGGTCATCACCTCGTCCATGGCAGGATTCGCATTGGCCCGGATCCGGTTTCCGGGACGCCAAGCCTTGTTTGTCGGTTTCGTTGCAACGCTCATCATCCCATTTCAGGTGATTGCGTTGCCGATTTTTGTGCTGATGGCCAACCTTCATTGGATTAATACCTTTGGCGCACTGATAGTGCCGACCGCAGTCAATGCGTTTGGTATCTTTTTATATCGCCAATTCTTCCTCACCATCCCGGAGGCGTTGGAAGAAGCGTCAATGTTGGACGGCGCCAATCCATGGCAGGTACTGTGGCGAGTATACTGGCCTCTGGCGAGGCCCGCCACGGTGACCTTGAGCTTGCTCACATTCATTGCGGAGTGGAACTCTTTCTACCTCCCGTTCCTCTTCACCGAGACCAAGACGATGTACACCGTTCAACTGGGCCTGGTGGCTTTTCAGGGAGAGTTTGCCACCGTGTATAACCTGCTCATGGCGGCCACCGTCTTTATCAGCATTCCGGTGTTCATTCTGTACTTGCTGGGTCAGCGAGCCATCGTTGAAGGCATTGCGACGACCGGAACCAAAGGCTAACCACATTCCTTGGGTGGTGGGCATAACGGAACCGGATCATCGACGCCATAGGAACACGGGGTATCGGCATAGCCTTCTTCGGCTCCCATTCTCCACCCCATCAGCAGATATCCCCGGACCTCGTCATAAACAGGGCGGCAAGCATACCACAGCGCTGGAGTGCATTCGGCTGCCTCAGCTACGGGGAGATAGGGGCCCAAGATGTTGGGGGACTGAAAACAGAGAGTGGTCGTTCGGGGTTCGGAAAAAGGGTTCGATGGGTGGTACCAGTCCGATTTGACGGAGCAGTAGAGATACCACCGACCTTGGCGTTGAATCACGGTGGGCACCTCTAGATCGCGAAACCAGCCAGGGCTGAGAACCGGCGGCAAGAGCGACCAGTGCCGCAGATCTTCTGACACTGCGGCAGCCACGGCACCGGAATATCCCGGCACCTGCCGTCTGTCATGTGCGGCAATGAACAGATAGTGTAAACCCGTGGCCGCATCCCGCACAGCGTAAGGATCGCGCCATGTGAACGTTTCAGACGATTCCTCTGATGCAGTGACATACCATTGGGGATCCGGGGGCAAAATCGGCTCAGATGACGATCTCTGCCATGATGATAGGTCGTCTGACTCCGCCACACCAATGTTTTGAGTGCGAGTACGTCTATCGCGTCCAGTGTAGAACATTAGCCAGTGGGTATCGGAGCGAATAACGCTCCCGGTCCACAGAGCCAGATCGTCCCATGCGGGGAATAAGGGGGGGCGCAGCGCATCCGCTTGGGGAACCCAGTGTTCCCAGTCGGTGGAAATCGCGTGGCCAATCACGGCCTGATCGTGGCGCGACTGGGGAAGTCCCGTGCGTGGCGCCTTGAGATAGAAAAGATGATGGGTGCGGTCGACACTAGTTGCCCAAAAATCCCAGATTCGATACTGTTGACTATATAACACCGTCCCGATTCCTCCTCGCATCCTACGGATCTATGATACCGTGACAGCCACCGGGACGAAATACATCTTATCGGAAGAAGAGAGGTTTTCGCATGCAACCCACAATCGCCGTCATTGGCAGCATCGTCATCGACTTCCCGCTCATTTTGCCTCGGCCTGCCATTTCCGGAGAGACGTTGAAGGTAGAGACTCCGGGAATGAATTTAGGAGGAAAAGCGGTCAATCAAGGATTGCAGGCCTTGTTATGCGGGGTCTCCCCACTATTGGTGGGCAAGGTAGGACACGATGTGTTCGGGGAGTGGGCCCGCTCAGAACTCGCGCACTACCATTTGAGAACTGACGCCGTCAGGACGGCGGCTTCGTCGACTTCATGGGCGGTTCCGATTATTGAGTCTTCCACCCAATATATCCTGCACGTGGCTGGAGCCAATGCAGCAATGACGCCAGAGGATATCACGGATAGCCACCCTTTATGGGAAGAGGCCCGATGGCTCTTAGTGCAAGGCGAAATTCCTTCGGAAGCTTCATTGAGGGCTGCCCAGTTGATGCATCGCCAGCACGGTCAGGTGATCTGCGATCCCGCTCCGGCCGACAGTATGACCCCGGAATTACTACGAGCTGCGGATATTCTGACCCCAAACACCCAGGAACTGCGGGTTTTGACGCATCGACAGAGTAACGACCTCGAAGAGCAAGTGCATATTCTATGGGCTGAGTATCCCGGGCTTTCCACCTTGGCAGTGACGATGGGCGCTGAGGGCGTATGGTTCCAGGAGCGTGGAAACCATGGTCAACATATCACTCCACCACGGGTGCAGGCGGCAGATCCCACTGCGGCGGGCGATGCGTTTAATGGAGCCTTCGTCGCCGCGCTCTCGACAGGATTCAGTCCACGGAAGGCCTGTGAAATTGGATGTTGTGCGGGGGCTTTGGCGGCCACAACCGTTGGTTCGGCAAAGAGTTTGGCCTCCCAGGAGGATATTATGGCGCTATGGGAAAAAACTTATCATACCCCAGCCATGCGCGATGAAAAGAGAGTGTTCTAATCTACCTAGATTTTGCTTTTCTATCAGGATGAGCGTCAGTCCTAATAAGCTGGCCCGGAAGTTGCCAATTTCATATTTGCCGGCATCTTAGCGGCCATTGCCACATATGTGGTGACAACCTGCCAAACCTTAAAAGCCATTGAAATCCCCGTGATTATCGTGGCGCCTATTTTAGTGATATTGATCCAGGCCGTCGTCTTTATGAATCTAGGCAGCCACCGTGTTTATCCGGTATTTTTCGCATACGGCGCGTTTTTAGGCTTGATTATTGCGGTAAGCCCGCACGCCGAACCGTTGCCCAAGGTCACTAAAGTCACTCCACTGGAAGAGTTAGCCATGGGCAAACAAAGTGTCACCCAAACCTGCGAAAGTTGTCACATTGTTAATGGCACCGGAGGTACTATCGTCCCTAACTTGGATAGGATTTTCGCCGGAAAAATCAGTCCCAGTATATAGGCGCCGACGAGCGATCCCAACAATCCGACCTGGCTCCCCCGATGGATTGCCGACCCCGCCAATGTTTGGCCCAACGCTAAAATGCCCGATTTGGGCCTCACGTCACAACAGATTCAAGGTGTTGTGATGTTGACCAAAACGTAAAGTAATTTTAAGCTACCAAAAAACAGGGAGCATTCTTGCTCCCTGTTTCATTCGTTAGGTTCGGCAAAAAGTTGGCGCAACTGGGCTATCCAACCCTTTGCCGCATCAACTTGGGTATGAACAAACTCCGGACCTGTGGACATGGGTTGCCGGCGACGACGAACAACCGATGAAGCTTCTAGTTGCGACATCCAGGCGAAAGGCACGGCCGGTGCCACCTGGGCCAGATATTCTGGGGTAACATCGGTGAATTGAAGACCATCCTGTTCTAGTCTAGTGACCAATAATCCCACCAGGTGATGAGCTTCACGAAAGGGCATACCCTGCCCGACCAGCATATCGGCCAAATCGGTCGCGGCGGTATAATCGTGACCAACCCGTTGTTTGAGCCGATCGCTTCGCACCGAAAGCGTGTCCATCATCCCAGCGGCCACCGGCAACAAAGCATCTAAGGTATCGACCACGTCAAATACCGCCTCTTTGTCTTCTTGCATATCGGAATGATAGGCTAAGGGCAATCCTTTCATTACCGTAAGCAAGGTCATAAGATTGCCAAAGACACGCCCCGACTTGCCCCGCATCAATTCTGCAACATCAGGATTGCGTTTTTGTGGCATTAGCGAGGATCCGGTGCTATACGCATCAGCCATGGTGATAAATCCAAATTCTTGAGTAGACCACAGCACCAATTCCTCGCCCAGGCGGCTTAAATGCACCATCAAAATGCTGGCCCAGGATAAATACTCCAGCAAAAAATCGCGATCCGCCACCGCATCCATCGAGTTTTGATAAACTCCAGCAAACCCCACCATTTGAGCCACCAGATTGGGATCCGTAGGATATGGCGTTCCGGATATGGCGCCGGCCCCCAAAGGCGAAATGACAACGCGTGGTGCCCAGGTTAAAATTCTCTCCATATCACGCCGCAACATAGCCACGTAGGCCATCATATGATGTGCCCACAGTATCGGCTGGGCAGCCTGAAGGTGAGTATACCCAGGCATAATCACGTCACCGTTATCCTCAGCCTGATGCACTATTGCCTCCATCAAGTCTAACAGCAAGAGCTGCTGCCTCTGGGCCACTTCTCGCATATAGAGGTGCATGTCCAGTGCGACCTGGTCGTTGCGGCTACGTCCCGTATGCAACTTCCCTGCCACCGGTCCAATAATTTCCAACAACCGGGCCTCGACGTTCATGTGAACATCCTCATGCTCCAGGCGGGGCTCAAACACCCCGCTTTGCGCTTCTTCCAGCACTTGCTGCAGCCCCCGGGAAATGATTTCTGCTTCTTCACCAGTGATCACGCCTTGGTGGCCAAGCATCGCAACGTGGGCTTGAGATCCCGCAATATCGTAGGGCAGTAGGCGCCAATCAAACGTCAGGGAGGCGGTAAACGATTGGGCTTTTTGATCTGGCCCCGACTGAAAGCGGGGATTACGGGCCACGGCCATGACGCTACTCTCCCGTCCGCATATGGTGCCGCACTGCTAAAGGCAGCCCAAACAAACGGATGAATCCTTGAGCATCATGATGGTCGTATTGTCCGCCGTCAAACGTAGCGAGATCTTGGGAGTAAAGAGAAAACCGCGACGACGCCGCATGGCTGGTGACCCGTCCTTTGTAAAGGTGCAGTGTAACCTCACCGGTCACGACCTGGTTGGCTTGATCCACAAATGCGCTTAAGGCTTCCCGAAGCGGAGAAAACCACAGACCATCATATATCAAGCGCGCCATCTTAAGACCCACCTCGCTGGCAAAAGCTCGGGTATCTCGGTCCCACGTCAATGCGGTTAACGCCTGATGCGCCTCATATAAAATGGTGCCGCCGGGGGTTTCATAGACGCCACGGGATTTCATGCCTACCAGCCGATTTTCCACCATGGTAATCCGCCCAATGCCGTTTTCGGCACCCCACTGATTGACTTGGTCCATAAGCATGACCGGATCTAAATCGACACCATTAAGCGAAATCGGGTAGCCTTCCCGAAATCCAATCCGAACAGACTTCACGGCATCCGGCGCTTTGATGGGATCTATCGTCCAAGTATATACATCGGAGGGAGTGGGGATGGAAGGATCCTCCAGGACTCCGCCTTCATGGCTCACATGCCACATATTTTGATCGCGAGAATATGGGCTCTCGGGAGTGGCCGCCACTTCAATGCCATGCTCTTTGGCGTAGACCATTGCTTCAAGACGTCCGGTAATGTGCCACTCACGCCAGGGCGCTATCACCCGCAAGTCCGGTGCCAACGCCATAATCCCTAGTTCAAACCGAACCTGGTCATTGCCCTTTCCCGTAGCTCCATGGGCTACTGCTTTGGCGTCATATTGCCGCGCCACGCGAACCAATTCTTCTGCAATTAGAGGGCGCGCAATGGAGGTCCCCAGCAAATACACGCCTTCATAAATGGCTTCGGCACGCAGCATGGGAAAGGCAAATTCCATCAAAAACCGATGGCGCAAATCACGGATCTCTACTGCCTCGGCCCCTGATCGCAATGCCTTGTCGCGGACTTTGTCTAAGTCCTCCCCTTGCCCTAAATCGGCGCAGAAGGCAATGACGCGCACACCGTAATTTTCTTTAAGCCAGGGTATGATGATGGAGGTATCCAGTCCACCCGAATAAGCAAGAACTACACGATCTCCGGGCATAACGCCGTTTGTCATAATCTTCTCCCCGCTCTCTCAAGCTGTCTTAGTGTCGGGATGCTTGGTCCAACACCTTTCCTAATATGGTACAACATGCGGCAATCGCCGTCTCGTCAATGACATAAGGAGGCAGCAGACGGATGACATCAGGTTGCGCCGCATTGACTATGAGTCCCTCCGCCAAAGCTTGTTGGACCAAAGGGCCAGCAGGAACGGACGTCTTCAGTCCCCACATCAGTCCTCTTCCGCGCACCGCCTGAATCAACTGGGGATAGGACTGTTGTAATTGCCCTAGCCCTTGTTCCAGTTTGGAGCTCATCTCACGCACGTGATTGAGGCCTCCCTGATCCAACCACTCGATAACGGTAAGCGCCATGCGACTTGCCAAAGGGTTGCCGCCGAAAGTGGTGCCGTGATCACCGGGATGAAATGCCTGCGCCCACTTCGGGGCGACTAACAATCCCCCAATTGGCATGCCCGCCCCGATTCCCTTAGCTACCGTAATCAAATCCGGGCTCAATTCTCCCTCATGTTGGTACCCAAACCAATTGCCGGTGCGCCCGGCTCCCGTTTGTACCTCGTCAAACAATATCAAGGAGTCGGCCTGATGAATCATCCGTACGGCTTCCGTCAGATACCCAGGAGGCGGAACCACAACACCGCCCTCCCCTTGGATGGGCTCCATCATCACTCCACAGGGGTTCCATTTGGCCAGAGCCTGGGCCAACGCATCCAAATCCCCGTAAGGGACGGTCACGAAACCGGGCACCAAGGGTTGAAACGGTTCCTGATAGCTTTGATGGGGCGTTGCCGAGAGGCTGCCCAGGGTTCTACCGTGAAAGGCTCCCGTCATGGCAATAATATGGTATCGCCCTTGATCATGGCCGATGCGACGCATCATTTTAATGCCCGCTTCATTGGCCTCTGTCCCGCTATTGACCCATAGCGACCACATGCCATCGGTGATGTCAGCAATGCGCTGACTCAGATCAATTCCCGGCTGATGCCAAAACAGGTTCGATGTATGCATCAGCTGCGATGCGTCTAGCAATACGCGGTCGACATCAGGATGGTGGTAACCCAAGCTATTGACCCCTATTCCCGCCAAAAAGTCCCAATAGGGTTTACCTTGCGCATCCCACACTCTGGCTCCTTCGCCCCTGGCCAGGGTGACCGGGTGCCGCCGATATACCCCAATTAAATGTGTATCTTGCATCTTTTCACTCTCCTCGCACCACCCAGGTGGTCATTGCCGGTTCAAACCAACGTCCAATGCCTACTTTCTCCACCCCGTAAGCCAGCGCCTCGATGGCTGCTTGGACTTTGGGAATCATTCCCGCCGCTATCCGACCCTGAGCCATCAGTTCTTGTGCTTGCTTCACCGTTATTTCCCGCATCAAACTGGCAGGGTCATTGCGATCCCATCTGACACCTCCGGTATCGGTATAAAACAAGAGAGCAGACGCGGCAAATTTTTGTGCCAGTCCGGAGGCGGCCCAATCCCCGTTCAAATTCAACAACTTTCCGGTTTGAATATCCGGAGCCACGGGCGTTATCACGGGCAACATATTGAGGGACCACAGTGTCTCCACCAATTGCGGCCGCACGGTGGCAACCCGCCCGACCAATCCCAGAGATTCGTCTGCCATGACCGCATCAAAAATTCCGCCATCGGCCCCACTGAGCCCTACGCCACTGATTCCTATTTGGCGGCAAAGACTGACCACGGTCATGCTCGCGATGCCCCGCATTTCCCGAATCACGTCCGCTATCACATCGGGCGTAGTGACGCGTTGGCCATTGACAAACTCGGTATGAATATGATGTCTGGCCAGTGCTTCCGTAATCAATGAACCCGCACCATGCACAAGTACCAGATTATGCCCCTCGGTCACCAACGACTGGACATCTCGCAACCACGGTGCCGTCTCTAAGGAGTCTAAAACACTGCCCCCAATTTTGATTACGATACGCATCGCCTATGTACGATACCGTGCGTTAATCTCGACGTAACGCTCGGTTAAATCACAACCCCAGGCTTCAGCCTCGGCATCTCCAGCGTGTAAGTCCACGTCAAACACCACTTCCTCTTGCCCCATAAGTTCTTTAGCCCGTTCTTCGTCAAAGGCCACCGGTTGACCAGATTGCAATAACGGCATCCCATTCATGATCAGATCGACCATGCCAGGGTCAAATTCCAAGCCCACCGACCCCACTGACGCGATAACACGCCCCCAATTAGGATCGGCTCCATAGACGGCACTTTTTACCAACGATGAGCGGACTGCAGTGCGGGCCTTGAGCGCGGCATCCATTTCATTGACGCCGCCATGCACCTTGACGGTTAACAAGTGGGTTGCCCCTTCCCCATCTTTGGCAATTTGTCTGGCACCATGTTGCATTAGGGCTAGCAACGCCTGACCGAAAATCCGTTCGTCATCTGCAGAACGGAGTTCCACGCCACTCGAACCATTGGCCAAGCACAACACCATATCATTTGTGGAGGGATCGCCATCCACCGAAATGCGATGAAAACTCTGCTCGACCCCACGACGAACTAACTTATCCAAAACTGACTTGGAGACTTTGGCATCTGTGGTGATAAAGACCAACATGGTCGCCATTTGCGGGTGGATCATCCCTGAACCTTTGGCCATCATCCCTATCCGTACCGTTCCCGAGGGCAGAGTTGCTATAGCCGCATGGGTTTTGGCAACGGTATCGGTGGTTAATATGGCCTGACTTGCCGCCACTCCATCTCCCGGAATCTCGGGCGAATGACAAGCATCCATTAAGGAGGCAATGCCGCCCTGAATCAAATCCATCGGCAACGGTACTCCAATCACCCCGGTCGATGCCACCGCAACCAGCTCCGGCGACAGCTCCAGCCCTTGAGCCACGCGCGATTGCATAGCGATCGCATCTTGGTATCCTGGGTTGCCTGTCATCGCATTGGCATTGGTCGAGTTAATCACGATGGCCTGGCAAACCCCACGATCCGCCACCGACTTGGTAACCACTACTGGAGCCGCTTTGGCAGAGTTGGTGGTGAAGGTTCCAGAAAACGTTGCGGGCTGTTCCGACCAAATTAGGGCCATGTCCAATAACCCTTTGCGTAAGCCAGCGGTGACTCCATAGGCTTGAAATCCTTTAGGAAAAGCCACATTGCCATCAACCAGAGCAATCCGATTAGACTTTTCACTTGGTGTGTTTGCTGCAGATTCCACGCTATCCCCTCTTCGAAAAATTTCCGTGGTTAAAACGTCAGTCCAACCCGGCGGTCAAAGGCAGACGTGTCCAACGATTTGCATGCTGCACTGCCTGTCCGGCAGCGCCTTTGCCCAAGTTATCCAATGCTGCGATAAGCACCATCGCCCCGCCTCGTGAATCCAGAGCCGCCTTGATTTCCACCCGATTGGTCCCCCGAACCCTACCTGTGCGCACGCTTTGATCGGGAGCTAAGATTTCAACAAAGGGATTGTGATGGTAAAATTCGTGCCATAATGCCTGCACATCGTGGACCGACACCGAGGGTTGAGGCCAATACACGGTTACCACCATGCCGCGGGCCATTGGCATCAAGTGCGGCTGAAAGGTCACAATGCCCTCTGATATGACTTCCATCTCCGCAGTATGGCGATGTTTTCCCGGCATGCTGTAAGGTTCTGCATTCTCCGCCATTTCGGCCATCATAAGCCGCAACTCTGGGGTTCGGCCGGCACCGGTCACCCCCGACTTTCCATCGACAAACAGTTGCGGCAAAGAAATGCCCGCCCGAGCCAGAGGACCCATCAAAGAAAAAAACCCGGTCGGATAGCATCCAGGATTTCCTACGATCCACGCGTCCCCGTAATCCATATGGGGATCGTCGGCATAGCCCCCCACGCTGATAGACAGGGCATAGGGGGCAGGATGAGGACCATACGCCGATTCATAACGGGTCTGGTCCGCAAACCGGAAATCCGCAGACAAATCAACAACCCGAATCCCCATCGCAGCAAACCGGGCGACCCAGTCAGTAGCCGCACCTGCAGGCAAGGCATTAAATACCAGATCCGGCTCAGTATCAGCCACGGATTCCAGGGGAATCAGCTGCCCTCTCCAGCCTGAGCGAGCAAACCACTCCGACACACTAGCCCCCACATCTTGACGAGCAGTAGCAGCCACCAAATCCCAGTGCGGATGGCGCTGTACAATGCGCATCAATTCCTGTCCGGCATACCCGGTAGCTCCTACTATCGCAACTTTCACCCGCGTCACCCCGTCGTATAAATATACGATTTCGGGGAAATTAATGCAATAGAAAGGGACGCCATTTAAGAACCCGCCATCCGTTAGGCCTTGTTCTTAGGTTTTGATTTGTTTGACTTCTTTGATATGGAAATTTCTCCAGTCGGTTCTAACCGTGCCTCTTTAACATCCTTAAGCTGGGTGTCTTTTTGTCGCAACTCCATTAATAGATCTGCGCTCGAGACCCTTTCCCGGGTCAACTCCTGTTCGTCAATGCGGCCGTCCACGACTAGCCGGGTAGGCACTCCTTGGGTAATCTTTTCCAACCATCGAAATCTAACATTGAGCCAGGTCAGTAAAAATTGCAAAACCCCTAGGGCCACCGTAATGCCAATAGCATTCATTAGAGGCGTTTTGGTGTCTTCCATACCGATAGCTACCGCCTCACCAATCATAATGATCACGGCAAAGTCAAAAGGCCCCATTTTGGCTAAGGTGCGTTTCCCCATCGAACGGAATACGATCAGCGCGACGATATAAAGAATTGCAGTACGATAAATCAAGGTTGCTAACTCGGCCACGGCATATCCTCCTCCTAGAATATAGGCTGTCATGAGAATGTTCTTGGTATACTCAAGAATTTCGCAAAAACCCAGTAGATTTGGTACAGTGGAGGTAATTCTTGGAGGAGGCTTCCAACGTTCATGACCAAAATTGATTTGCTCGAGAAAGCTCGCGAGTTTAATGTAAAATTTGTCCGCCTACAGTTCACTGACATTCTTGGGGTAGTGAAAAATGTGGCTATCCCGGTAGAATCGCTAGGCCAAGCGCTCGATGGGAAAATTATGTTCGATGGCTCCTCCATTGAGGGCTTTGTCCGCATTGAAGAATCCGATATGTATTTGTCTCCCGATCCCGACACATTCGCCATTTTCCCCTGGAAACCGAAAGAGGGCATGACCGCGCGACTGATGTGCGACATCAAAAACCCCGATGGCTCGCCTTTTGACGGTTGTCCCCGCACCGCCCTAAAACGTGTGCTGGCTGACAGCCACGCCATGGGCTATGAGGTCATGGTCGGCCCTGAACCCGAATTTTTTCTCTTTGCTCGTGATGCCAACGGTATGGCCACCACCAAAACTATTGACCAAGCTGGGTATTTCGATTTGTCGCCCGTTGATTTAGGAGAAGACGCACGGCGGGAAATGGTCCTCACCCTCGAACAAATGGGCTTTGAGATTGAAGCGACCCATCACGAAGTCGCACCCGGTCAGCATGAAATAGATTTTCGCTATGCTGATGCCCTAAGGACGGCCGACAACATCGCCACCTTTCGCTTTGTCGTCCGCACCGTCGCGATGCAGCACAACTTTCACGCAACCTTTATGCCTAAACCCATCCAGGGCATCAACGGCTCGGGTCTGCACTTTCACCAATCGCTATATTCCGGCAATACCAATGCGTTTGCGGATCCAAAAAATGGCGAGAGTATTAGCAAATTAGCGCTCCGGTATATTGGCGGGCTAATTCACCATGCCAAGGCATTTACCGCCATCACGAACCCCTTAGTCAATAGCTATAAGCGGTTAGTGCCCGGATATGAGGCGCCCGTGTATATTGCCTGGTCAATGGGCAACCGCAGTCCCATGATTCGCATTCCAGCGTCAAGAGGACAACATACGCGCATCGAGTTGCGGTCTCCCGATCCATCGTGCAACCCCTATCTGGCTTTGGCGGTCACTATTAAAGCAGGGCTGGATGGCATCCGCCACAAGATAGACGCTCCGCCTCCCATCACCCGCAACGTTTATCGCATGCACGACAGCGAACGAAAAGATATGGGCATTGAAAATTTACCGGCGAGTCTGGAAGAAGCGTTAGATTATTTAGAAGCAGATCCCGTGATGCTGGAAGCACTCGGCGATCATATCAGTCGGCGTTATATCGAGGCAAAGCGTATCGAATGGGACGTTTACCGTCATCAAGTCCACGATTGGGAGATAGACCAGTATCTCACAGTCTACTAGCGCCACCCGATGATGATCAATTCTCAAGAGCCCCGGCATAATGATCGGGGCATAATATGGTATTGTTCCTTGGTTCAAACGGGGAATAAGTAGGAATACCCACCTTGGGCAGCCCCAAGTATTGTTGTAACTTTAGCTGTCCATTTCACGTTATCTGTACACAGAGATCTGGTAGCGAGGAAGGATGCAAGATGATACGCCGATATGGGCATTGGGGATTGGTGGCTCCATGGATTGCTGGAGCCTTGCTGACCGGGTGCGGTGCGTCCGCCTCGGCGCAAGCGCCAATGATGACTATACAACATCACGTGCGTCAGCAAGTCGCTAGATCCTATCCCATTGAAGTATTTACTCAAGGAGATTTATCCTTACTGTATGCTGTACGGCAATATCAAGCGGTGGGTCCGGTTTCGGTGCCCCACTCGATAAAAGTCCTGGTCTCACGCTGGGTTCCCTGGGTATCGAGCAAAATGCTCCCCTTTGTGCCCAATACCCAGTTGGCGGTGGACAGCGCATTAGTGCAGCAAATTGACGCACGTCCTTCTGACCAGCAAGTTTTGTCCTCATTACCGGGTTGGACCTTGGAGCAACGCGACATTCCCAGCGGGAACAGCACCTATTGGGTCCCGAAAACTGGAATATGGCCAAAATGGCAAATGCCAGCAGCCGTTGTTATGGTTACTCGTGGAGATGTGGCCCTCCGAGGTCCGCTCACGGAGTCCAATGTTTCCGTTGATGGGGTAAAATTGGGTATGTCACGTGGTGAGGTGACTAAAGTCCTCGGTAAACCCGCCCGCGTCCTCCCGGGCCATGGAACCCCCTTCCCCACCTGGATATACCCTTCACGAGGGCTCAGCATCAGCTTTTATAGCACTGGTTCCCCAGCCAAGATAAGCGGGGTAACGGCCATTGGCCTAAGTCCAAAGTCACCCCTTAAATTGAATTCGGGGGTCCGCATTGGATCGCCGTTAAGTCAGGTCGTCGCTGCCTATCAACAACTACAATACCTGCCCTTTGGTTCATCTGCCAACGTCTTCATACAGGGTCAGCAAGAAGCCTTTTTAGGCGCTCACTTAATCCATTTTCCGAGCCTGCAAATTGTGTTAAACCACGGTGTGGTCACCAACATTTTGCTGTCCACACTGGAAGTCCCTCCATCTTAACTATGGAATGCGATAAGTCATCGAGTGATCGGGCTTGGCCGTTTTGTGCGCTCTTTCGCGAATCAACTCAATTTCATTTTCATCGATGGCGCGTTCAAATCTCCGAAACCCTGCCATGCGAAATCCATGCAATTGGCCTAATTGATTGATTTCTTTCACCTTTTCCACAGCAATGTGACTGCCCAGGGTAAAATTCTCCAGACGTCCGGACAGGGCCAATATCATGGTTTCCGCCATGCAAGCCTCCACCATTTTTGGAGGAAATCCGAAATCAAATCCCATGTCCGCTTCGGGTCCCGGAACTTCAATGACGCCTCCATCTAAAACTAAAACATCGGGTCTGGCTTGGCTAACTCGTGATGAGATATTGCGCGGTCGAGCCACATCGGTAATGACTGACCCGGGCTTCAGATCTTCGGGTTCCACGATAGCATCCTGGGCTGAAGACACCGCGACCACAATGTCCGACTCACGGACGGACTCGGCCACATTCAGGGATATGCTGACATTGGTCTCAGGGTTGTCGGACAAAATCTTATGCGCTAACGTCTCCAAATTTTCCCGGGTACGCGCTACCAATCTCAAGTACCTTACGCGCGGAGCTAATATTTGAGAAGTTGCCTCGCCTATGGAGCCAGTAGCACCAATAACCGTGACTTGTGCCGTGTCCAAATCAATGCCCATACGCGCGGCTCCGCGCAGGGTACCTTCCACCGCAGTAGCCGTAGTGTACGAATTTCCCGTGGTAACCGGTATAGACAGCCTTTGCGAAAGCGTAATACCGCGATCCCCAGCAATTTTCGTGAATGCTCCTAATCCTAAAATATCCGCACCTAATTGTTCTGCCAAATGACCCGCACGTTCTAATTTTTTTAACACCCATTCATACGGTGACTCCAAGAGAATTTTAGGTGTCAAAGGCAATCCAATAAGCCATCCTTCGAGTTCTTCCCCGGTCAAAGACCGCACACCGGTAGTGTGTCCCACCATTACGGGTCCGACCGCTTTAAACGCAGTTTCCACAACTCCTTGGGGCAAGTATCTTGTGAACCGATACTTGCGGGCAAAATCATCAAAACGCAGTGGATGGATAATGAATGCAAATCGTCGCATGACCGGCCTCCTGTGCACAATACTGTGCACATTCTATCACAGTGTTATCCCTATGTCAGCGTTGAGGGATGATTTGGTTGCCGCCTCAGGAGCGGCGTATAATAGCACTGGCGCAGATTAAAGAACCTAGCTTTACGGAGATGGATGCAACGCTATGGCGAAACCTTTTACAGAACTGACTTTGGCAGACGTACTGATAGCCCGTCAACGAATCCAACCGTATCTGCAACCTACCCCATTAGTGCAGGCTCATGGCTTAAGTCGCCGCATAGGAAGCGACATCTGGTTGAAATGTGAGTTTATGCTGCCGACCCGAGCTTTCAAGGTTCGTGGCGGTTTAAACTTAGTAAGTCATGAGGCGGAGCACCAGGCTATTGGTTCGAGCGGACTAACTGCTGCGTCCACCGGCAATCATGGGCAATCAATAGCTTATGCGGGACAGGTATTTGGATTTCCGGTCACTATTTTTTCTCCCGAAAATGCCAACCCCATCAAGGTCGCGTCCATGGAGGCACTGGGTGCAACCGTGAAACTGGTGGGAAAGGACTTCGATGAGGCGCGAAATGCCTGCGAAACCTTCGCCCAACGCTCTGGGGCCCGCTACGTACATTCTATGAACGAGCCTTTGCTGATTGCCGGCGTTGGCACTGCTTACCTGGAGGCGCTGATGTCCCTTCCTTCCGCAGACCTGCTAATTGTGCCCATAGGGGGAGGATCGGGAGCGTCTGCTGCGGGATTAGTAGCTAAGTCTGTCAATCCTGCCATTCGCGTCATTGGAGTTCAGGCAGCAGGGGCTCCCGCGGTCTATCAGTCGTTTCGCAGCGGGAGGCTCGAAAGCACCTCCCAAGCCAACACTGGTGCTGAAGGATTGGCTACCCGGGTCGCATTCGACTTGCCGCTGCAAATGATTCGGCATTATGTTGATGACATTGTCCTAGTAACAGATGAAGAAATGCGTCAAGCGCAAGCCCTCATCTTTCAGGACACGCGGACACTCCCGGAAATGGCAGGAGCCGCATCTACCGCGGCAGCCGTCAAACTGGCCCAAACAATCGCCGGTTCTCGAGCCATCTTATCCGTTACCGGTGCCAATGCATCCATGCCAGAACTTCAGCAAACCTGGCGCATTATAGATCAATAACCAATGAATTCTGCGCCTATTGCTCGCCGGCCGTGTGCCCAGAATATGGGACGCGCAATCCGGAAATGAATAGGAAAGACAATACCGTCAGGCCTGCAGCAGTCCACATGGCGTGGCTTACCCCGACCTTATCCGCTAGCAGCCCCCATAAGGGCAATAGCAGGGCTCCCAGGCCATTAGCCAATCCCAACGCAACGCCAGATCCCATTGCTGGATTTTCAGAAAAGATGTCTTGCCCAATCAACAACGTAATCGGGAAGGTTCCAAATACGGCAATACCCAAAATCGCAACCAAGGGCCATAGCCAGATACCAGAGACAAACGGGACCAAACTCACGAAAATTAATGTGGCAATCGACGAGCCCCACAGCACAACCCGCTTCCCAAGGCGGTCCATCATCGCCCCTGAGCCCAAAGTACCGATAACGCCGGTGCCCACGAACGTCGTGACTAGTGATGCGCCAGCAACCAGACTGCCGCCCCGTTGATGCCACAAAATTGGCAAGAAGGTACTCAGTCCGTACAACATCAGCGCTCTAAGCCCGGAAAAAGCGATCAGCGCCAGACCTGGCTTCAAATGCTTACGCCACTTTATGGGATTGCCATGCCGTGTTTGGGGTGGCAATTTGGGCACAGATCGTGTCATCCAAGGCCAGGTCAAGGCCAAGGGTATAGCCATCACCCAGATGAATTTCAGGCCCATGGTAGCCACAACCCATCCCGCTGCCAAGGGGCTTAATGCCCGCCCCACTTCTCCACCAATTAAAAACACCGACATCGTAACACCCTGCCGTTTTTGAGTGATGGACCGAGTAATGGACAACGCCTGCGGGTGAAATATGGTATTGCCTATTCCCGTTATCAAAAAAAGAAGCGCCAGCATCCAATACGTGCGGGTAACCGCCACGCCCACAACGCCTACCGTAGTGAGGATCGGGCCCCACAAGGCAAATCCTCGTCCACCGACTCGATCGGCCAAAATTCCCGAAACCGGCTGCAACATCTGGCCAAACAATAATACAGACATGAGCCCTGCAATGGGAGCCAACGGTAAATGAAGAGCGATTCCCAAAAACGGCAAAATCCCCGGAAGATAGTTTGCCAACCCATCATTGAGGAAATGCGCCCAAACTAACGCGACCAGTCCGCCGCTCCCCAAAGGTTCCCGAGTGGACTGGCTTGCAACTTCCATACTCAATATGCCACCTCAGTTCCGACCTTGCATTCAGTGTACCGTTATACAAAGTTGATGACAATTCCGTTTCCCGATTCCAAATGTTTCTGCAAGTTCAGGGACCGCTTCCCTATGAGGATGGTGATGGTGTCGTTATAGAAAATTACAGACCACGCAAAATCCCCTATACTGCACCCGACGGGAGATGGGGATTACAGGAAGCCCATAGCGCTCCTGGGGACTTCCACGGGAGCGTTTGGACTTTAATCATCGAAGACTATCAGTGGCCATTTCGGAGTGTCTTGTTCCGCGGCGCCTTCGTCAATGTGTTGCCAATTCAGTCCGTAGGACATTGTTGTCTAAAAAGCCCAACGCGAACGCGGCACTGTGTGGTATTTTATGGGAGTAACGCCTGCCGTGACGATCAAATCTCCCCGATTCGATGCCTAATGCCTCCCGCTGGCGAACAAGAGGTGGAGACGCACCCGGTTATCGTAATGCGAGTGCGTAAGAGATCGGCTAACGAGTGTGAATCCACAGAAACAACACAGGCGTGATAGCCCCGCCTTTTCCTCTATGGGGGGTTTCATCCTCTATAGTGGTCGGCGGATCTCGACGTCCATATGACACCGTTCAAGGCAGCGTTCGCCGTTCATCCCCGCATACGGTGCAAGAAGTGGTAGGCCGCATGGCCGCCGTGAAACAAATGGAACGGAGTTCCATCAATGCCCCCTAAATACGAGGTTGATAACCGACCAAAGCGGGCCTGGTCAACTCGGAACCATTTCTGAATACACCCCTGAACCTCGGTATTTTATGAAGCCCCGGGCAAGGTACCACCCCTTCTTTTTCGGCGACGCGGCGCACTTCGCTTTAAGGGTCTGGCTGGGCTACCTTTAATGATCCGCAGGCTGTAGCCGACACCTTCCGGGTTCAACACTTCCATGTCTTGGGCACGTTACACGCGGTGACGGCAATCACGGTCGCCCGCCGCACGCTTTACAACCGCCCCTTCCCGATCTTCCTCGACACCATGCGGTACCCCGGCGCAACGCTTCGGTTTCACCTGCCCCTAGCTGCCAGTATTCCCCCAGTCTCAACCTCTTTCAACGATTGGGGCAGCTTGTCAAAGCAGCAGGCCTTAAGGCCGATACCCAAAATTTGCACCCCCAAGCACGATAAAACCGAATGTCTGGAGGAGATTGGCCGTTTCAGTTCCCTTCTGACGCTAAAGTTTTCAATTCGATAGCGATGAATAGTCGCGAGCCTAACCCGACAAGCTCCTCACTCGGACGCCGGTACCTTAGCCCACGTAGGCCCAATCCTTCTCGCACGATTCATCAAGGTGCCAATACCGGTGATGGTGATGGCGATCCGATCCCCTTCATCCAGTGAGATATCGGCTGGCGGCACTAAGGCAGTCCCGGTCATGAGAGCCGTCCACCCTTCAATGGGCCATTCCATACATAAATAGCGGGTCAATTCCTCCGGCGTACGCCGCATTTGCGCCGTGGTGATCCTTCCATCGAAGAGGACCCTGTCCTGACGCTCGATAACCATGCGAATCTCCAGATTTCGCGGGTCCAAGGTTTCGGCCAGGACTAGAGAGGGTCCAATTGCTGCGCTGTGATGGAAAATTTTAGCTTGCGGTAAATACAGAAGGTTCTCGCCTTCAATATCGCGCGAGGACATATCATTGCCGATGGTAAACCCAAAGAGTTGCCCTTCGGGGTCCAATACCAGTGTGAGCTCCGGTTCCGGCACTTGCCAGCGGGAATCACGCCGCAAACCCACTTCAGCACCAGGGCCGACCACCCGGGTGCCTGGTGCCTTGAAAAATAGCTCGGGGCGTTGGGCGTCATAAACCTTGCGGTAAAAGGCTTCGGCTCCCTGCGTTTCCTCGACTCGCGCGTCTCGACTCATTGCATAAGTAACCCCGGCCGCCCAACACTCTGTTAGCGCGACCGGAACTCCTAATCGCGACTCGGGAATCGGCACCCGCTGTGAAACCCTCTGCCACCATGTTTCCAAAGTGTGGACTAAGTTTGGCCCACCAAACAATCGCCACAAAGTGTCGATGGAATCGATGCGAGCATCAGCATATGCGAGGTCCAACGCCTCCCCCGTCGGCCCATGGGACATCCCCGCATGGCTGAGGCCTGTTTCGTCAGTCCATGCCCATAAATTCACCATTATGTTTCACACCCCTTTCTGCTAACCAATGCTTCGTATGGCAACCGTTTTAGTTTCCGTGTAAAATTCTAGCGCAGCACGGCCTTGTTCCCGTGAATGCGAACTTGATGCTTTCATCCCACCAAATGGAGCTTGATATTCCACCCCCGCGGTCTCCTCGTTTACCCGCACCATCCCGGCTTCCAAACCCTCCACACACGCCAACGCGGTCTTCAAGCTGCCAGTAAACACCGACGCACTGAGCCCATACCGTACCCCATTGGCGACATGTAACGCCTCTTCGATCCCTGCCACCGGAACCACGGCTACCACGGGTCCAAAGATTTCGTCTTGGGCAATAGCCGATTGCGGATCCACCTCGTCAAACACGGTGGGCATCACGAAATGCCCCGGCGCCTCGATGCTTCGTCCTCCCGCCAATAACCGATGCCCTTCCCGTTTCGCGCCCTCGATGAACCCCACAACTTTGTCTTTTTGTGCTGCAGACACCACCGGACCCAAATATGTTTCGGGATCCAAGGGATCTCCCCATTTCAGCGAAGCAACCCGCTCACCCAAAGCAGCATCAAAGGCTCGATAAATCCCGTCCGCGACAATCACCCGAGAGGTGGCGGTGCACTTTTGTCCCGCTGATCGCATAGCACCAGAGACGGTCGCCTCTACCGCCAGCTCCAGGCTAGCATCATTAGCAACAATTACGGGATTTTTTCCACCCATTTCTAGTTGGTACTTCACACCGCGAGCAACAGCCAGCTCCGCAATATGCTGGCCCACACCGACGGATCCTGTAAAACTCAGACCCCGCACTTGAGGATGGCGAATAAGGGATTCGCCCACCTCATTCCCTCGGCCTAAAACCAAATTGATGACCCCCGGGGGAAATAGGGGGGCGATTAACGACACCATTTGATACGCACTAAGTGCACTCAGTTCCGCGGGCTTGAGGACCACCGTATTGCCATAGACTAAAGCGGGTGCCATTTTCCACACAGGAATGGCTAAGGGGAAATTCCATGGCGTGATAATCCCTACCACGCCTAGGGGCTCTCGGGTTGTATATTGGAGCGTCCCAGGATTCGCTGCCGGGATCACATCACCCACGGTGCGTGCACCTTCACCCCCATAGTAACGCAAAATAGCTACCGCTCTTTGGGCTTCACCCCGAGCTTCTGCGATAGGCTTGCCCATTTCCTTAGCAGCCAACTGA
>JAMDDZ010000097.1:0-30014 GCA_023488565.1 Bacillota bacterium
CAACTTTATGTGCCGATTGCCCACACCGAAGGAGGGCTGTCGGTGTCCATGCAAAGAGGAATGAACGTTCTTGCAGCCTGTGGTGGGGTCAAGACATATCTGCTCAATGACCGAATGACTCGCGACAGTGCTTTTGTCTTCACTAGCGCTGGAGATGCCGTGGCCTGCAGCCGTTGGGTTGAGGCTCATCGCGACGACTTGCGCCGTTGGATTAACGACCCAGATCATCCGGGAAAGATTAAGAAACCGGGACAAAATATTGCGGAGGTTTCACGTTACGCAATTTTACTGGCCGTAGAAACACGCGTAGTTGGGCCCGTTTGTCATGTGCTTTACCAGTTCGATACCAGTGATGCTTGCGGTCCCAATATGATTACCCGAAATGCTTACGCCTTAAATCGAGAAATTGTGGCCACCATGGAAAGAGATTTGGACTTAGTGCCTATTCATATCTTTCTTGAAGCTAATTTAGGAGGCGACAAAAAGCCGAGTCATGAATATTTCAATGGGGGTCATGGACGAACGGTGTTAGCCCAAGCGACCATTACCCACGAGGTGCTGCAGCATCAGTTGAACATGACACCTGAGGCTCTCAGGGATTTAGAATGGGTCGGTATCCACGGATCGATCGCGAGTGGAATGCAGTCCTTTGGGTTTACTCCGGCTTCGGCGATAGCTGCAATGTTTGTAGTCACCGGACAAGACCTAGGGATGGTGGGCACTAGCAGTATGGCGCACGGGACAGTCCAGGTGCTGCCGCAAGGAGTGTCTTTTAGTTTGCAGCTCGGAGGACTGGAAGTGGGAACCGTTGGAGGAGGATCCCAACTGCCCCATGCCCAGTCGTATCTACGATTGCTAGGGTGCCTTGAACCTGGCGGTGCTCAAAAGCTGGCTCAAATTATTGCCGGCGCCGCCCTCGCCCTGGAAATTTCGGCCTCGTCCTCCATGGCCAGTCGCGGTAGTGAGAACTTCTTTCGAGCCCACTTTGAGCGTGGCGGGTTGCGAAGCTAGCGGCTCTAGACGCAAGTGGCCCGCATCAGAAGTTGACTGCGGCAAAGCAACGAGATGAAGCAACTGTCACAGTTTGAGGGCTTTAAGGCTCGAAACTTCGATTCCAGGTCTTGGGCCTGTTGCCGGACTCCCGACCCAATGCCTTGCACTAGCCGCTTGATGCCATCAGGATATTTAGGAGGGGTATGCCGCGCGTCTAGCCCTATCCGGCGTGCTTTTAATTCGATTTCAGCCCTCAGGTTGTCAAGAAATAGACGGCCGTCCATGCCAACGGCAGCGGCGTCTTGACCAAGTCGGGAGTACATAGCATCCATAATAAACATCAGCTCATCCCACATATCGACCAAGACAGTGCGACGTTCGTTCGGCAACAAGGGCATTTGACTTTTGAGGTAGTGTTCGGCAAATGCCTGGTGGCGCGATTCGTCGCGTAGAATGCGCCCGGAAAGTTTGCCAAATAGAGCCTCTGGCTGCGCCTTGGCGTAGATTTGGTAGAAGTTTTTGGCAAAAATATCCGAGATCAAGATTCCCCAAACCCAATCTATCCGATCACCCTTGCGCAATCGATTATGATACCGTAGCATTTCTGGCATTTCCCGGATTGTCAAAGGGTCTGTGCCCAACCTTTGATAAAGACGGGTCAACACTTCAAAGTGTCGGGCTTCATCCATTAAAAAGCTGCTCAAATAAATTTGCGCCGTGGTTTCTCCTGCCATGGCCATTTGCGGCAAAACTACGCTGGCGCCGATCATCGCGGACTGTTCTCCCAAATATACTGGGGTAAGCATCCGAGCTAAGGCGCGTGCCTGTTCCGCCGAAAGTAGGAGGGGATCATCCCAAGTGACGTCGGCTGCGGACCATTGAGCCTTGACTCCCTTGTGGAATAACCGGATTAAAAGGTCTTCCTCAAATTTAGGATATACCTTTATCAACTGAACCCCTCCAAATAGTGGCGTATGGACATGGTCTTACAAAAATCACCGTATCATATACCATACAGGAGAATTCCTGCAAACGCAATTGTTATTGCGGGTCGGCCCACTCTCGCTGGCGCAGCTCCACACGGCGAATTTTTCCCGAGATTGTTTTCGGCAAATCCGATACGAATTCAATGCGGCGCGGATATTTGTAGGGTGCGGTGGCTGTCTTCACGTGTTCCTGCAATTCACCGATGAGAGCTTCGTCACCCACAATCCCGGGCTTAAGCACCACAAAGGCTTTGACTATCTCGCCGCGAATCGGGTCGGGGGATGAGACCACTGCGGCTTCGATTACGGCAGGATGCTCGATGAGCAATGATTCTACTTC
Organism: Bacillota bacterium; assembly: GCA_023488565.1. Classification (GTDB taxonomy): domain Bacteria; phylum Bacillota; class Sulfobacillia; order Sulfobacillales; family Sulfobacillaceae; genus Sulfobacillus_C. The sequence continues at coordinate 2,320 of JAMDDZ010000097.1, forward strand.
GAAAGGACCGATGCGGTAGCCCGAACTAATAATGACGTCGTCCGCCCGCCCCATGAACCAAAAGTATCCATCTTCATCTTTATAGGCACGATCGCCGGTGATGTAGTAGTTGCCTATCATGCGGCTTTTCGTGCCTTCGGGATCTCCTAAATATTCTACAAAAAGGCCAGCGGGCCGATGGGGAAGAGTCTTAATCGCAATATCGCCCTCTTGTCCAGGCGCCAACGGGAGGCCGTCTGAGTCGATGATGTCCATTTCAAAATCCGGTGCAGGTATTCCCATGGACCCGGGTTTCACCGGAGTACCAGGTGCATTGCCAACCAGCAACACGGTTTCGGTTTGTCCATAACCGTCGCGTATAGTGAGCCCGGTAGCTTGCGAGAAAGCCGAGATGACTTCCGGATTCAGCGGTTCTCCGGCGCCAGCCACCGACCTCAGAGGTCTTGTGGTGAGCTCGGCAAGCGGTTCTTGAATCAACAGGCGATATACAGTGGGCGGAGCACACATGCTGGTAATCGGGTGGTTTTGTAAAATCTTGAGCAAATCGGATGCGGAAAATTTCCCAGTCATCGGATCGACGACAATGCCAGCGCCTGCGACCCACGGGCCAAATAGGGAGCTCCAGGCGGCTTTTGCCCATCCTGTATCAGAGACGTTCCAATGAAGATCTTGATGTGTTAGCCCGAGCCAGTATTCTGCGGTAATGCGGTGAGCAAACGGGTAGGATTGATCGTGCAAGACCATTTTAGGATATCCGGTGGTCCCGCTGGTAAAGTAAATTAAAGCGGGATCATGAGCACCAGTCACCCGTGGGAGGTCTTCCACGGATCCCGGCAAGGTGAAGGGGTCCAAAGAGATCCAGCGGTCACTGCTCTTGCCGATAACAATGGGAGCCTCCAATGGGGACCGAAGAGCTTCATTAATACGGTCCGCGACAAATGGCAATACTATCGCTCGAGTGGCAGATGCGGTATCGAGTCGGTACCAGAGATCCTTGGTGGTTAGCTGCGTGGTTCCGGGCATGGGAACTGCTCCCAATTTATTTAACGCCACCATTACCGGCCAAAAAGACGGATCTTTACCGAGTACGACCAGAACTCGGTCTCCCATCCCAATGCCCTGAGTTTTAAGCCACCAGGCAGTGCGATTGGATATTTCACGGATTTGACCAAACGACCATGCGGTTGAGTGACCATCCTGATTAATGACATATAATGCAGTACTAGCCGGATCTTTTTGGGCCCACGTGTCCACGATATCTTGACCAAAATTCAATGGTGTACCTTGCAAGGCTGATTCCCCCCTTAAACCTAACGGTTTTGATAAGGAATTCGTCGTGAAATCGCTGTTTCCTGCGCCCGGCTGGAAACAGTTTTGAAAAATATCGGGCTCAAGAAATTCTTGAGCCCTCGGCCATCCAATACACCAGGATTTTTAGTGCCGGGGTGCCATCGGTCACGGGTGTATCCCGATCCTCGACGTGGTCTTCCTCGACGACAAATGTAATCCCGCTTTTTGCTAACGCTTCCATGACCTCGCTAAGCGAGGTGGGACCGTGCACCTCCATCCACTGGGAATTCACCTCAAGATACGTCCGGTTTCGGAAAAAAAGGATCAGTCCGCATTGGGGTGGCTGCTTTAGGAAATTTCCAACACCCATGGCATTCCACTTCCATTATTCAGTCATCAGGGTTTTTTACGTCTTCTTCAGGGTGCTGCCGCTGTTTGATGGGTCACCATCACGGTGACGGCAGTTAATCCCGAGCCACTGACTTGATTGGGCACAACCCAGACTTTAACCGGAGCTCCAATTTTCAAACTACTCCACTGGCCGCCCGGGACAAAAAATGCGGTATGCGATGTAAGCAAGATATTGGCCGGTTGTGGTTGGCCTTTTACAGCCAGTGTTAACATGGCCTGATTTACTTGGGTAACCGTTCCGTTTAACGGGGGAAAGCTCACGTTGACAACTTGAGCGATAATGTCGTTGTTGACAGTGCCTTGACCTCGAACCAAAACGCGATACCCCGTTTTCAGGTAGCCGTATCCTTTGGACCCGGTGGCCGAGGGCTTTCCCAATGTCACGTATTGGGTGTCTTGCGTCAATACCACGTGGCGTGTCAATTGGGTCAAATCCCCATGGGAGTCTTCCAGGGTGACGGTTATAGCGTTAGGGGCCAATTGGGTGATTTCTCCCCGTAGAGCTACTTGTAGGGCAGGCACCCCCGTTACCGCCCGGGTCAATGCTGTAGGAACGTTCCGGTAAGCGTAGTGGACGACCACCAGGGCGGCCAGCACGGCCATCAACCACGCGGCAGTTCGACGAGACATGGACAATCGTTTTCTCATGTACAATCCCCCCTGTTACCTCATATTCGGGAAGGTTAGAGTTTAGTCCCAAAACTCTATGAGATTTGCTACCGTAGGCGCATACTCTGGCTCGCAAATTTTTAATGTTCGGGCTATGGCGCATTATGGTACCATGGCCGCAGTACCTGTGATATTTTTGGTCGTACCATGGCGAAAACAGCAAGAATTTGCAAGTCATAAGATAATGATGCGTGAGACAGCCGCGTTCACATGACCTGGATCCTTATTAAAAATTTTGCAATACTCGATGAGGGGAAAAGATGTCCCAATATAAACCACAATGGTTTTTTATTACGTCTTTGTTTTTGATTGGCCCTGCGTTTATATGGGGATATATCGTCCATCAGGGGCTATCTGGCGATGTCTTTTGGCAATGGGCAGCGGGTCAATATATGTGGGCACATCACCTGATTATTCGTCGGGATCCGTTTTCTTACAGCCTTTACGGGCACCGATGGGTTACCGAGGAATGGGGATTTGAAGTTCTTCTGGCTGGTTTGGTGTCTTCAATTGGCCCAGTGACCTACTGGCTGATATCGGCAGGAGCGGCAACCTTAGCCTTGATCTTTGTGGCGGGCCGCCTCCGATTGGCTCGTGTCTCGTGGTCAAAGATCGCGCTGGTCCTGGTTCTGGTCGGGGCTTCATTAGCTCCCCTGACCAAGGTACGGCCGCAAACCCTCAGTTATGCCTTATTTGCCGCCGAGTTATGGATCCTTGACGGTACCAGAACTCATCCGCGCAGGGTTTGGGTCATGCCGGTATTTCTCATGGTTTGGACAAACCTCCACGGCAGTTTCTTGTTGGGGTATTTAGTGTATTTTTTGTATGGGTTATGGATTTTTGTGCCGGTGAATCGGGGAAGATTTGTTACCCCCCAGTCACTGATGACGCGAGCCCAATTTCTTTGGTCTTTTTTGGTATCGTTAATCGCATCCTTGATCAATCCTCATGGGATGGAAATATGGTCTTATGCCGCCCATGTCTCGTTTTCGTCGCAAATTGCCGCGATGATTGAAGAATGGCAGTCGCCAAACTTTCACATTCATTTCATGATGTTGACGATAGTAGGGCCGTTGGTGCTCATCTTGCTCGCGGCGGAATTTAGTGCCCAAAAATCTTTAGACTGGCCCGAATTCGTGTTAACTGGCGGTCTCTTGGTGGCGGTCTTGCAATCACAGAGGTTTTTGCCTTATTATGCCATTGAGTGGCCAATGTTAGCGGCTGCTCTTACTCCTGATTTCGAGTTTCGGCGGGTGAAGTCTTTTTTGGCGATCCCAGTGGTTCTGGCGCTGGTGGTGTATATGATTGCCAGCAAGCCTATAGTAAGACCTGGACAAATTGGTACGGGAGTGCCGGTTCGGGCTGTTGATTATCTGGCTAACCATCACGGGCGGGTTTTTGCCATGTATCACTGGGGAGGCTATTTAATTTCCCGAGGATTTAAAGTCTTTGTGGATGGCCGCACCGACTTTTATTTGCATAGCCCTATCTTGCCAGATTACATGGCTGTAAAGGATCTCACTCAAAACCCCAACCGAATTTGGCAACAGTATCATGTGGAGTATGTTCTGTGGGAACCTAAAACAGCCGTGGCAACATTTCTCAGTCAAGATACGTCAGAGTGGCAGGAAGTATTTGCGAGTAAAGATGCGGTGATTTACCAGCATCGTGGAATATGGGGGTTAACCCCAACAATAGAGGCTCGGACTACGGGTGAGTCAACATGAGCCAAATGCCGCTGGTGGACGCCATTAAAGCACACTTGTCCGAAAAAAAACAGCAGTGGCACACGCCTGGGCATGGACCCAACTTGCCATTGGATGGCTCGTGGCTAAATTGGGCATACGACCTCACTGAAGTGGGAGCATTAAGCCCAACTAATGATCGCACAGACCCTATTTCGCAATCAATGCGACGGATGGCGGAAATTTTTGGGGTTAAGCGATCATGGTATTCGGTTCAGGGCGCTTCTCTACCTGTGACCGCTGCAATTTTGGCAGCCACTTCTAGGCGTGGGACGTCCGTGGTTATTGAACGAACCTGTCATCGCTCGGCACTATCAGCATTAATAATTGGAGGATTGGAACCGCATTGGATTTATCCTGCTCAGCCATTTCACGGAGCTTCACCGAATCAGATTATCGAGGCTTTGACCCCAAACACTGCAGCGTTAATATTAACCCGGCCGACCTATGACGGAGTGGCCTCCGATATTGGGTCAGTTGTCGAAGCGGCTCATAGGCTTTCGGTGCCGGTGGTGGTCGACGAAGCTCATGGCACCCATTGGTATGGCCGACAGGGGTACCCCACCTCGGCTCTCGAATTGGGGGCCGATTTAGTGGCCCATGGTGCACATAAAACGGAACCCGTATTAACTCAGGCGGGTCTTTTACATGCACAGGGCGATTTGATTGCGATGGGGGACGTAGATTTGTGGTGGGACTTATTATCTACCTCAAGCCCGTCCTATTTATTGATGAGTTCACTTGATGCCTACCAGGCGTTGCGTCGTGACCAGGGATGGACGTCGCGGTGGGAAATGATGGCGCTTCAGACCCGTGAATTATGGCACCGATTTTCTGAGATTAACATATTACAAGCCCAGATAGAAAAAAGAGCCGACGGCACCCAGGCGGATCCAGCAAAGATGACATTGATTGGTAATGGGTCCCAAATACGGGAAGCGGTCGAACGCTGGGGATGGGCGGAGAAGACGGAGCCAGGGGCTGTGACATTGATTTTCTCACCGACAGGGAAGCTATCCGTGGTACACTCAATGTTAAGCACTCTAAAATATCTGGCGGTAACGTCAGCGCCAAAACATCTCGTAATGCCGAAGCCCATAGTGCAGTTAACTCCACGGGAAGCCTTTATGCACAACCCTCCCGTGTCGGTCGACTTGAAAAACGCCGTAGGGAATATTGCTCACCGCGCGTTGGTTCCTTATCCCCCGGGAATTCCTTTGGTGCAACCGGGAGAAGAAATTACCGAGGACGTGGTAAATTGGGTCGAAGCATGGCAAACACTTCACGCGGGGTTCATTGAAGGTTTAGATGCAGCAGATGGGGGCCGGGGAGGATGGGTATGGGTCGTCAAGTAACACGGCAAGGCCTCTTGATCTCGTTCGAGGGAGTAGAAAAGGTCGGCAAATCGACGCAAATCTTATTATTGAGCCAATGGCTTCATCAACAGAACATCGAAACCGTGGTATTGCGTGAGCCGGGCGGGACCGTGTTGGGAGAAACTCTGCGCCAAGTGATTTTGCACGACGTGGCTATTATGAGTCCTTGGGCCGAGCTTTTGGTATTTGCGGCTGCGCGAGCGGAACTGACGGAAACCGTGATTCGTCCTCAATTGGCGGATGGTTCAGTGGTCATTGTGGACCGCTTCATCGATTCCAGTGTCGCGTATCAAGGCTATGGCGGGGAATTGCCCCTTGAGGACGTCAAAACGATCAATCGGTTAGCAACACGGGGATTGGAACCGGATCTAACATTTTGGTTGCAGGGCCCAGGATTCGATACCGAGGTCCAGCCGGATCAAATCGAGTCGCGCGATGCATCCTATTTTCGCCGTGTATCGGAGGGTTATCGAGAGCTTGCCCAGTGCAATCCTACCAGGTGGCGTATTGTCGATGCCACGCAACCGATGGAAGACGTCTTTGAAACCATCTGTCAACATCTAGAGCCCTGGATAAACACTCTTCGAGGAGGTTAACAGCGTGAAACTAGTTATTGCCATATTACAGGACAAGGATGCCAGCCAAGCAGTCAGCGAGTTGAATCGCCGCGGCTTTAGGGCCACAAAACTTGCGAGCACCGGAGGATTTCTACGCGAAGGCAACACCACAATTCTCGCTGGTGTGCAAGAGCAAGATGTGGAACAGGTGGTCACGGTATTGCGGCGTACCTGTTCGGTGCGCCACGAAACGCTGACTCCCCAAAGCCCTAGCCATAGCGGTGAACCTTATGTGCCCTTTCCGGTGGAGGTGACCGTAGGCGGCGCGACCGTGTTTGTCGTCGACGTGGATCGGTATGAAAAATTTTAACCGTCAAGACCTGAGTCGACTAAGTTCCTGGCCGCAGATAGCTGGCCCTTTTGCCGCAGGATTATTTCCGCAAAGTGCCTTGGTGATTTCCAATACCCCTGGGGTAGAACCTGGGGTGTCTTTGTGCCGATCTCTGTTATGTGAAGAGCGTGAGGCGAGCTCAGCGTGCAGATGCCGTTCTTGTCACACTGATTTTGCTGGCCACCCCGATATTCACCTCTTGATCCCTAGTCCTCACACCATTAAGGTGGCCGATGTTCGGATCGCCGTGCAATCGTTGCTCTATCGTCCTTTGTGGTCCCCGGTGCGAATTATTTGGATCCAGGCAGCAGAAACCTTGACGCCCGAATCGGCTAACCTATTGCTCAAAGCGGTAGAAGAACCCGCCCCTTATGTACATTTTGTGTTGACAACCAATAATCCGGATCAGGTGTTGCCCACCATTCGTAGTCGGTGCCAGCGTTTTGTGATAGCCGATCCCGACAGCCAGCCTATAGACTCATTGCCTCCAGACTGGATGATGGCCCGCCCCCTATTACCAGATCATGTGGTACAAGCAGCTCGGTTTGCCCGTATGCAATTTCGCCAATCCTATCAGCGCCATTGGTTAGGAATTTGGGAGGAGTTGTGGCAAGCTTATGATGCCTTGGCGGCAAACGCGAATCAGGATATTGTGCGAGAGCACCTGAGGCAGTTGTGGGCACGGCGCTAGAAGAGACGGGTTGGCGGGTCTACGTTATTCGCTGCGGAGATGATACCTTCTATACCGGGATTACTACCGACGTGGAGCGGCGATTGCGACAACACCGAGAGGGAACCGGTGCCAAGTATACCAGGGGACGATGTCCCCTGCAATTGTGGTGGGCTTCATCGCCCATGAATCATCGTCAGGCGTTACTCCTGGAGCGACGTATGAAGCAATGGAGTCATGCAGAAAAGGAGGCGCTGCAAAATGGATCAGGATAGTGTTCGGTGGGTGGATCCTGGCGTGCTCTACGTAGTGGGAACGCCCATTGGTAATCTTCATGACTGGTCACCCCGTGCAATACGGGTTCTCCGGGAAGTTGACCTCATCCTTTGCGAAGACACTCGGGTTACGGGGCTACTTTGTCACCAGTTTCAAATTGACACTCCCTTGTTATCATTTCATGAACACAATACACAAAGCCGTATTCCTCAGATTTCTGATCGCCTCGCGTCCGGTGAAGCCGTTGCCTTAGTCAGTGATCGCGGGATGCCAGGATTGTCGGATCCAGGGCAGGAGCTTGTGGATCATCTGTGGGAAACAGGAGGAAAGGTCAGCGTGATTCCTGGTCCGACCGCAGCCCTCACCGCGTTTGTGGCATCAGGATTTCCTGCACCTTTTACTTTTTGGGGCTTTCTACCACGATCGGGAAAAGAACGGCGTGCGGCTTTGATCGCCGTGGCGGAAAGTACTCACACGGGGATTATTTATGAAGCACCTCACCATTTTAAGAAGACATTGGCAGATCTAGTCGCTACAGACAACGGCGCTCGAATGGTGATGCTCGGACGCGAGATGACCAAGCAATACGAGGAGTTTTGGCGGGGTTCTCTATCGCAATTAGCTGAAGTCGATCGGGAATGGCGGGGAGAAATTGTGTTGGTAATCGGGCCCAAGGCACCCGAGCCGGTATTTGTGCCGGAGTGGGGTGATTTGCGGTTGCGTGTCCTAGAATTGGTAGCGCAAGGCATGCCACAAAAAGAGGCGATACGTCGCATCGCCTCAGAATTTTCCCTGTCTAAACGAGAACTCTATCACTTTGTCGTTAGCCACGAGCATTAAACGGCTTCGATGTTCAAGTTGACGACACAGTCGTGGCAAACATTTTTTCCGCGATATACTTCGATGTTCTCCGCGTTGCCACAAAAAATGCAAGCGGGCTCATACTTGCGTAGGATGATTTTTTCGCCGTCTACGTATATTTCCAAAGAATCCTTGTCGCTGATGTTCAGTGTGCGTCGGAGTTCGATAGGCAATACCACGCGACCTAGCTCGTCCACCCGACGGACAATACCGGTTGACTTCATTCTGTTCACCTCACTTCTTCGACATTTGGCTACCAGGACTATACCAGAAATTCCAATTTATAGTCAATCCCTTGTTGGTATTTGTCGACTTAAGGCGAAATTTATTAGGAACCTGATACCCTCGGCAATTTTGCAGCAACGTTAAATCATTCAAACAGAGCTCAGTCGCTCGAGAAGGCGGGCCGATGGTCCCAAACCCACCCGCGCCAAGGGGGATTAAGCGCTGGTATATACTTCGGAGGCGGTGATGCTGCGGGCATCCTCTTTCAGACTGATGGATTGCGCAGGCCTGCAATCTGTAATTTTGTATAGGTGGGGCTAACAATCCTGCGGCCTGATGTCCAGTTTATTTTGGGATCGGATGAGTAGTCGCCACAGACTGAGGGGGCTTGACCCATTGTGCACCCCATTGACGAAGTACATCAATGACATCGGACAGGGTAGCGCCAGCATCCGTTAATGCATATTCTACCCGTAAAGGAACCTCGGGGTATACCGTACGGGTTAAGATGCCATCCTGTTCTAATTCTCGCAATCGCAGTGAAAGCGTCTTGGGGCTCACGCCACCCAAAGATTTGCGCAATTCGCCAAAACGCTTGGGGCCCGTCATTAAGTCCCTTAAAATCAACAAGGTCCACTTGCCGCCAATGACCCTAAGCGCGGTTTCGACGGGGCAGATTTCATCGCCCATGATTTCACCCTCTTTGTAATCAACCAAAGCTCTATGGATTACTGTTACTTCATTATACCTGTTGTATGTAATCCAAGGTTGGCATTTTTGTTTTATAGCGGCACGTCGGCGCGAATTTCTGAATACCCCAAGCAGCGACTGCGGTTCGGCCATGAGCCGGCACGCAATAGATACATGCCGTGTGCGCGGATTCAGACGCTTTTAGGTTGAATCTGCCTAAGGAGTTTGATGAACCAGCAGAGGCCCTTAATGGTCCCATGAGACCACTGGATCGGTTCAACGTCGCAGTTCCTTTTTTATGCGTCCATCGGCGGCGTGCGTTTCGTCCGAAAATCCTCACCCCTCCGACGCGTTTTCTTGCGGCATCATTGAGAAAAACAGGGTAATTAAACAGAACGTGAGGCAGTCCCAGGTTTCAAATCATATAGCATCTTATATTGAAACGACAGAACTATACGAGAATACACGGTAATCCTACGTATCTTAATTCAACAGAAAAGGGGGAATTAAGGGAAAACTCTTGATCATATATGAAATCGAAGACAATATGATGTGTAATATTTCCCGTGCGGACAAATCGGGAACCCAATTTCCGGAAACGTGTTTGTTGTCCATATTAACCAAGCAAGCGATTGAAAAATGCAATTTTGGGTTTATGCCACTCCGCGGGGAAAATATAAAAGAAGAGGTGACTATGTTGAAACGGGGTCGCAAATTGTTGGAAATTTATCGAGCCTTAATGCTGAATCCGAAGGTTGTGTTGTTGGATGAACCGTTGTCAGGACTTACCGCCCAGGAGTCCCAAGTGGTACTGGAACTGGTGCGGTCAATGCGGACTGCGCAGCTGCGCAGCGGACGGTTTTGTTGGTCGAACATCATTTGCCCAGCGTTTTGTCGGTCGCGGACAGGGTCGTGGTATTGGCAGAAGGGCAGGTGGTAGCCAATGGTCGTCCTGAGGTGATTCAACGCGATGACACGGTGATGCGGGTATATCTTGGTGAAGAGGACCTCGGAATCGAAACTCGGGGTTTGCTATAGCGTTCCAGGACAATCGCAGGAGGGATGACCAGCGTGTTGGAATTAGTGGAGACGACTACCAGGCGAGGGCGGGTACAAGTCTTAAATGGGTGTTCGCTGACCGTAGCAAAGGGCGAAGTCGTTGCGCTTTTGGGCCCTAATGGCGCCGGGAAATCGACGTTGTTGGGAACGGTGATGGGGCTTTATCCATCCCCCACCGGTCAAGTTATCGTCCAAGGACAGGAGATCACACGGGTTCCAACCCACCGTAGGATTCATTATGGGTTAGCGCTAGTACCTGAACGACGCCAGATATTTGCGCATTTGACGGTGGAAGACAATTTGCAATTGGGAGCCTTTCATCGGCGTCGGCACGGAGTGGGGATCTCACGCGATGTGGCAGAGGGTATGGACCTTTTTCCCGGGTTGCTAAAACACCGACATCGCCAGGCTGGATGGCTATCCGGGGGAGAACAGCAAATGGTGGCCATTGGCAGAGCGCTGATGGCGAGACCGGAAATCTTGTTGCTTGATGAACCCACCTTGGGCTTAGCACCCGTTATAGTCAAAGAGGTGTTTGAGGCGTTAGCCCGACTCAAAGATTCTGGCCTAACCATATTGATTGTGGAACAAAACGTCTCCCAAGCGCTGGCACTGGCCTCACGGGCCTACATCATGGTTCATGGCCAAATGGTGTTTAAGGGCTCGTCGGCCGAGGCTCATCACGCACTAGCCGAAGGATACTTGGCCATGGGGTAGATTTTTTGATTAGTATGGAAATATGTAATCCTCACCGTTGCATATCTTATCGTATATGATGTAATATTTTATTTAACACCAGGGATTATTATTCTAGCCACTATCACCAGACGGTATCATCAGGATTTCTTGAGACAGTCAGCGTCGTATTGTTGAGAGGAGAATCTTAATACAATTCTCCGTTCTCTTTGTTGGGATGAAAATCTTGTGGTTAAAGGAGTATATGCCCTGTGTCAAAGACCGAAGAAGTTTATCAAGAATTGCGGCGCCGTATTTTATCCGGAGAGTTGGTCGCAGGTTATCGCTTGGTTATTGATGCCTTGGCCCGTGAATTCGGCGTCAGCCCGATTCCGGTGCGGGAAGCGATTCGGCGTCTAGAAGCGGAAGATTTAGTGGATTTCCAACCCAACGTCGGTGCTCAAGTCAGCCGCATCGATGAAAAGACCTACGAAGAAGTCTTGACAGTGGAGGCGCGATTGGAGGGCTGGGCGACAGCGCTCGCGGCGCCGTATCTAACCCCCGACGACTATCAAATATTGCGTATGGTGGCACAGCACATGGACCAAGCCCTGGATCACGCGGATTTGCGGACATATGGAGAATTGAACCGACAATTTCATCAGACGATCCGTCAACGGTGCCCCAACCGTTATCTGGTGGAACAGATTGCGACGTGTGCGGCAAAACTGGACCGGGTTCGTTCCAATATGTTTACTCTGGTTCCCGAGCGCGCTCGCGCCTCATTACAAGAACATTACCAAATTTTGCAGTCGTTGCTGGAAAAAGCTCCCAAAGAAGTACTCGAGCATCTTGTTGAGGATCATCAGCTACAGACCTTGGAATCCTATCGTGCGCATCGCCGGCAGCGCCGATTGACGGCTGTGACCAGGGAATAGGATGAAGCATTACACATGCCAAGAGGAGTGACAGAGATGAAGTCCATCCAGGAACGTTTGCGTGGTTCCATTACACCAGTGGTTACGCCGTTTACCGATGCCAATAAAGTAGACCATGACACCCTTAAGAATCTCATAAATTGGCAAATTCAAGAAGGCAGTCATGGCATTTCGGTGACCGGTACGACTGGGGAGCCGAGCTCTTTGACCTTGGACGAGCGCGAAGCCATCTTTCGTACCACAGTGGCCACAGCCGCCGGACGGGTACCGGTACTGTTAGGAAGCGGCAGCACGAATTTGGACGAAACCCTGCGCCTGACTCATAGCGCTGAGATGGCGGGAGCCGATGCGGTATTGGTCATTGTGCCGTATTACAATCGTCCTTCGCAAGAAGGACTATACCAATATTTTACTACTGTGGCGCGGTCTACCAGTTTGCCTGTCGTGATTTACAACATCCCTGGGCGCACGGCCACCAATATCGAACCAGCCACGGTGAAACGGATTTGCCAAGTGGCAGACAACGTCATTGGGATTAAAGAATCCAACCGTGATTTCGAACAAGTGACCAAAGTGTTACACCTCATGGGCCGGGGCTTTCTGGTCTATTCCGGCATTGAAGCGTTGTGCTATCCCATGCTGACATTAGGAGGGGCTGGCCACATTAGCGCCACCGCCAATATTCTACCGCGTCAGGTGGCTGATGTGTACAATCTGGTCGTTCAAGGCGAGTGGGAAAAGGCGCGGGAGCTCCACTATTATCTTTACTCCTTGAATGACGCCTTGTTCTGGGAAACTAATCCGGGTCCTCTCAAGGCGGCTTTGGGCATGATGGGCAAAATTCGTCCGCATCTTCGATTGCCTTTGGCTCCGATTTCTCAGGAGCATTATCAAGGACTAGAAAAAGTTTTACGGCAATATGGCGTATTGCCGGAAGAAGGAGGAAGCGATTAATGCGGTTAGCACGATTTTTTGCCGAGGGACGCATTCAGTCTGCTCAGGTCATCGACAATGAACTGGTAACTCCTGACCATAGGCGCCTTAAATGGGATCAGGTTCATTGGCTGGCCCCGGTAGAACCGCGCAACATTATTGGTCTAGCCTTGAATTACGGCGGTCACGCGGCGGAATTGGGATTGGAAGAACCCCCTGAGCCAGCACTGTTTTTTAAACCAACGTCATCGGTGACCGGGCATCAGTCTCCGGTTCAATATCCCGCCGGGGCCACCCATTGTCATTACGAAACTGAGGTTGCCGTGGTTATTGGCCGGGAGTGCCGGAGAGTGTCGCCGGAACAGGCCCTCGAATTTGTTCTGGGGTATACCATAGTCAATGATTTCACCTGCCGCGATTTTATCCGCAATACGTTTCGTCCTCCGGTAAGAGCCAAGGGATTTGATACATTTTGCCCTTTAGGTCCTGTCCTGGTAACCGCAGATGAGGTCGGAGATCCCGGTCACTTGACCATTGCCACCCGGGTCAATGGTGTCGTTCGGCAACAAGGCAACACTGAGCACCTCATTCACTCCATTCCCGACATCATTGCCTATCTTTCGGCGTTTATGACCTTGGCCCCTGGTGACGTTATCCTCACCGGCACTCCCGACGGCATTTCGCCCGTGGTGCCCGGGGACCTCATGGAGTGCACTGTAGAAAAACTGGGTGTATTAACTAACCTGGTTGTTAAGGAGGAGTCTGATTCATGACCCGGAACGATACCCTTGCATTGGTGCCCGATAAAATTCGTCATTTTATCAATGGAGAATTTGTGGACGGCAGCGATGCCTGGTTTGATGACCGAGATCCTGCCACCAATCAACCGCTGACTCAGGTCGCCTCAGGTGACGCCGCGGCGGTGGATAAGGCGGTGCGTGCTGCGCGGGAGGCATTTTTGGCGGTGTGGCGCGATATGCCCGGCCGGGAACGTGCACGATACTTAAATCGCATTGCCGATGGCATGATCCGGGATCGGGAAGCTTTGGCCTCGCTGGAAACATTGGATACCGGCATCCCCATCCGACAAACCTTGGGTCAAATCGAACGAGCAGCAGAAAATTTTCGGTTCTTTGCCGAAATGGCGACGCGCATGACCGGAGAAGCCTTCCCGAACCCACCCCACTTTCAAAACTATGCCTTTCGCCAGCCCATAGGGGTGGCGGGATTGATTACTCCCTGGAACACGCCCTTAATGCTGGAGACCTGGAAAATTGCCCCTTGTTTGGCATCTGGTGATACGGCGGTGCTGAAGCCCGCCGAGTGGTCGCCGATTACCGCAGAACGTTTGACCCGCATTATCCAGGAAGCCGATTTGCCGCCTGGGGTGTTTAATGTGGTCCACGGACTCGGCGAGTCGGCGGGGGCAGCGTTGGTTTCCCATCCCGATGTTCCGCTGATTTCGTTCACCGGCGAAACCACAACGGGTCAAGAAATTATGCGCAACGGCGCCCAGTACTTAAAGCGATTTTCCATGGAATTGGGCGGAAAATCTCCTGTCATCGTGTTTGAGGATGCAGATTTTGATCGTGCGGTAGATGCGACTTTGTTTGGCATATTTACGCTAAATGGGGAACGCTGTACGGCGGGTTCCCGATTATTGGTTCAAGACAGCATCGCGGATCGTTTTGAAGCGACATTAGCGGAGCGAATCCGCCGAATTCGCGTGGGTGATCCATTTGATGAAACGACAGAATTGGGTCCTTTAATTCACGAGGAACATTGGCAACGAGTCAAAAGCTATATTGATTTGGCTGAATCTGAAGGTTTTCAAGTGACCGTGGGAGGGAATCGACCATCTGGATGGCCTCAGGGAAATTTCTTAGAGGCGACATTGTTAATGCAAGTCGGGCCCAATATGCGGGTAGCGCAGGAAGAAATCTTTGGCCCTGTTCTGACCGTGCTTCGGTTTCACGATGAAGCAGAGGCCATGGCCATGGCTAACCAAGTACGCTACGGACTGGCCGCCTACGTATGGACACGCGACGTGGCCCGGGCGAATCGGGTGTCGCAAACAGTAGAATCTGGCATGGTGTGGCTGAACTCACAAAATGTGCGGGATCTGCGGACACCGTTTGGCGGATCGAAGTGGAGTGGTATCGGGCGTGAAGGCGGGGTGCATAGTTTTGATTTTTACACCGAATGGAAAACCGTCCACGTAGCTTTGGGCACTCATCCCATTCCACGCGTGGGCGCCTCTTGATCCCACAGTACATCAAAACTTAAGGAGGACTTTTCATGGGAATTCGTACCGGACAGCAATATCTCAATGACCTAGACGGAGCTGCACGCGATTTATGGATTGATGGCGAGAAGGTAGAGGGCAAAATTACGGAACATCCGGCGTTTCGCAATATAGCTCAATCCGTGGCACATCTTTATGACATGCAGCATGATCCGCATTTGCAGCCGGACATGACGTACCGCTCGCCTTCGACCGGCAATCTAGTGGGACTTTCCTTTATGCAGCCGCACACCAAAGAAGATCTGGCCCGACGGCGAACCATGATGCAGCACTGGGCCCGTTATGCCCACGGAATGATGGGGCGCGCCCCCGATTACCTCAATAGCGAACTCATGGCGATTGCGGCCGCGGCGCCTTTTTTTAGCACGGAAAATTCGCGCTATAGCGATAATGTCCGCAAATATTACGAATATGTGCGTGAAAATGACCTGTGCTTGACACACACCTTGATTTTGCCCCAAGCTAACCGGGGAGTATCAGCGGCACAGCAGGCGGATCCATATCTGGCCGCCCGTGTCGTGGAAAAGACCTCGGAGGGGGTCATTATCCGCGGAGCTCGAATGTTAGCCACTTTGCCCTTAGCTGATGAAATTCTGGTTTTTCCTTCAACAGTGATACGCAATACCGAGGAAGATCGCCCGTACGCGTTTGCATTTGCATTGCCGCTGTCGACCCCGGGACTGCGGCTGATTTGCCGGGAAACCTTTGATTACGGCAAGTCCCACTTTGACCATCCCTTAGGATCCCGCTTTGAAGAAATGGACGCCGTGGTGGTGTTTCATGATGTACTAGTGCCCTGGGAACGGATCTTTGTGTTGGAAGATGGCGACCGATGCAACAAACTGTATGCGGAAACCGATGCCACACCGCATATGACCCACCAGGTGATCGCCAAAAATGTGGCTAAAGCTGAGTTTATCCTTGGCGTGACCAGTCTTATCGTAGACACGATTGGCATTGAGCAATTCCAACACGTGCAGGAAAAAGTGGCGGAAGTGGTGATTGCGCTGGAAACTATGAAGGCTTTTTTGGTAGCCAGTGAAGCCAACGCCAAGTTAAATCAATGGGGGATCATGACTCCTGACTGGACCCCCTTGAACGTTGCCCGCAATACATTCCCTAAAGTATACCCGCGTTTGGTGGAGATCGTGCAGCAGTTGGCAGCCGGCGGATTGATGGCGATCCCGTCGGAAAGAGATTTTAATAACCCAGAACTAAGACCCGATATTGATCGGTTTTATCAAGCCAAGAACACCAGTGCGGTGGATCGCACCCGGCTCTTTCGGCTGGCGTGGGATGCGGCTATCTCCACCTTTGGAAATCGGCAAGTACTATACGAACGCTTCTTCTTCGGAGACCCGGTCCGTATGGCCGGAGCGTTATACCACAGTTATAACAAGGAACCCGCAAAACAACTGATTCGGGATTTGCTGAATGAAACCCCGGATCCCTTATTAGGACGGGAGGGATAGTCCATGGATAGCAAGACATTCAATGTGCTGCGAACGCACCATGTTGAGTATCGGGTGACCGATTTGGATCGCGCCCAGGCATTTTATGTCGATGCGGTCGGGTTTACGGTAACCGAACGCGGTGCGGATGGTCTCTATTTACGAGGCCTCGAAGATCGGACGCACCATAACCTGATACTGCGCCAGGCTTCGGAACCCGGCGTGGCTCATGTGGGATTTCGTGTCTCCAGCGAAAACGATCTAGATGTCCTGGGCCAATATTTCGGGACACTGGGAGTCGACGTGCACTGGGAGACCGGTGTAGAGCGGGCGCTTGGCCGTGTGCTGCGGGCGCAAGATCCCTTTGGTTTCCCGATAGAGTTTTTTTATCAAGTTGACCAGGTACCGTGGTTGCTGCAGCGGTTCGATCTATATCGGGGTGCCGAGGTGATGCGGCTAGATCATGTCAACTATATTAGTCCCCACGTGGAGGAGGCGGCGCACTGGTATCAAGATCACTTGGGATTTCAAATGAGCGAGTATACCGTCAGTGTGGAAAATGGCAAAGATCGCATTTGGGGGGCATGGTTGCATCGCAAGCAGACCTCGCATGATCTGGCTATATCCAACGGCAAAGGGCCGCGGTTCCATCATGCCTCCTTTATTGCCTCATCAAAAGATCAGATCTTGGCGGTGGCGGATCGCCTGGCCGCGCTTGGCTATGTGGACAACATCGAACGCGGGCCGGGACGTCACGGAACCACTAACGCCTTCTTTTTGTACTTAAGAGATCCGGATGGCAACCGTATTGAACTTTTTACCGGCGACTATTTGCTTGCAGACCCTGACTGGGAACCAATACGGTGGGATCTCGAAGATCCACAAAGACAAACGTTTTGGGGAGCACCAGCTCCAAAGCGATGGTTTGATGAATCAATGGTTACTTTTGATTGGAACGAAAACCCCATGCCGACAACGAATCCGATATTGCCAGATCGACCCATTATGGTCGACTAGGGTATAGTCCAGGGAGGGATCGATGCAGATGAGCCATTTCATAGACCGACAGCGGGACTTCCGCCAAGCCTGTAGTAAATTTGCGACCGGTATTACCGTGATTATGGCCAAACAGGGATCGGAAATTCATGGGATGACTGCTAACGCGTTTATGTCCGTCTCTCTGGATCCGTTGTTGGTGGCGGTGTCGGTGAGCAATGTGAGCCAAATGCATCGCTATATGGCGTCCCCAGACGCGATGTTTACCATTAGTATCTTGCATTCAGGGCAGAAGCTGGTCTCCGAAATTTTTGGCCGCCGTCAGCATCATCCCGGGGCCCAACCGCAGTTAGCTGCAGCGGCCGGGGGGTTTCCCGTGGTGCATGACGCGGCCGCATGGTTTTTATGCCAAAAAGATCAAGGGATCGTGGCCGGAGACCACACCATTATCATCGGACGTGTTGAGGACTTTGGGGAACAAGAACACCATACCCCGCTCATTTTTTACCGGGGGCAATATTTTTCACAGCTAGGTGTGGAGCAAGATGATATGGTGGAGTTTTTCTTGTTGGAACAATAAGCAGGCATCTAATATGAGGATTGGGGCATCAGGCCCCATTCCCACACTGAGGGAGCGACGGATCAATGACCGACTTTACCCCATATTTTGGGGGATATGGATTACACACCACACATGGCCGAACATTGCCAGCAGCGACCGGGATAAAAATCGCTAATCGCGCGCTTACTGTCATTGCTGCGGGTGGAGACGGGGATGGTTACGGCATTGGGATAGGTCATTTGATACATGCTTGTCGGCGAAACATCGATGTGACCTATATTGTGATGGACAACGGGGTCTACGGGAACACCAAGGAACAAACCGCACCGACCAGTCAGTTGGGATGTGCTTCCAGTTCCACACCATAGGGCTCCATTGACGTGCCCATTGCTCCTTTGGCGTTGGAATCGGGAGCAACCTACGTGGCCCAGGCGGTCTCCAATCAAGTGGATCTACTCGCAGACCTTGTCGAAGGACGCATTAAACATCCGGGTTTTAGTCTCATCAATGTCTTTTCTCCTTGTGACCTACGATAAAATCAGAAGCTACCGCTGGCGGAAGGATCACATCCGTCTGGTAGAAGATATAGGGCATGATCCTCATGAATTTGCACAAACTGTTGCCTTATTAAGCCGAGAAGACCTTCATCCGGTCGGCTTGATTTATCAAAAGGCCAGTCCCCCTTTATTTGATCGCTTACCGCAATTTCCCGCAACGCCATTGGCCTCGCTGCCGCCAATGGAAGGGGATCCAAACAGCGTATTTTCACGATATTTTGAGACCTACCCTGCATATACGGAGTCGGATTGGGGAAAGGATTGAGGTGAGCCGGGTGCATAGGGTTCCCGCGAGGAATGTGATATCATAGACATCAGAAGACTCTGAATCAGGAGGGTGCCGATGGAAGAGAACAACTTTTCGGTGGTCGCTGACGTCACTACGGAAGACATCGAAGCAATAAAACCTGTGGTAGTATCGCTTTTTGGGGACGCCGCCATAAAGCCAGTGACCGGTGGGTTTCACATTGAGGGCGCGCTAACCGGAACCACAGCCCAGGATTGCAATCGGCATCTGCTTTCCGCAATGCGGCGCGTGGTTAAAAAAACCCAGCTTCGGGCCTCGTGGACCGGTCACGGGGTGACCGAGCGGTATTTTGATTATGTACTGAAGTCTAGAGTCACGGAACCCTAACAGCAGATTTATAGGATTTTAGTTCAGCCTTCGCCGATGCTTGTCCGCCAGGGTGGGTGCCTGCAGGTGGTTCGCGGTCATTTTATGTTCTTCTTTGCAAAGATGTTATCGACTATGTCAAGAGGCTGACACGGAAAATCTGTCCCGGAGGTCGGGCAACAGGCATGATGATCAGGATGGTTTAGGATGATCAGGATGGTTTAGCGACGTCTAAGGTTCGCCAGCCGAAAACTTCTGTGATTGGGCACATTCCTGGACGGCACTGAAAAACCCGTGGATCAATTGTCTGATAATATCGCCTATTTAAAAATAATTGGTCAAACCGGTCTTTTATTTCCCCGAAAACGGGACGCTCTGTCTTTTGAGAGAACCAGCCATGTCGTGACTTGGCGCTGTTTATCGACTCACTTTTCTAGGCTCTTAATATACTGGGTCATTTGCTGTGACCTGGTCAATTGTATTACTGATGCTCCCCGTTCAGAGGCAAGACGCAACTGGGATAGAATTTGCGGCCGTTCGTCTACGGGAAATCTCCAGATGTAGTGGAGGAATTCCCTATCGATTTTTTCAGGACATCCCGGCGCCATATCAGGCCGAATACTGCCTCGGTATTGCCAGACTCGTTTTACAGCCCTACCTAGGCAAAGGTAGCGCGGAAAATCCAGAAAAATGATGGTGTCAGCGGCGGCTGCCCGAATATGCAACGTGGCTCCATAATTCCCGTCAATAATCCAGGAATCTTGAGCGACGAGCGCAGATTGCAAGGCAATCCAAACGGGCTTAGGCGACTGAACCCATCCCGGATTCCAAAACAGACGGTCTAGATGAAACACCGGAAGTCCCGAAATCTCTCCTAATTTCCGGGCCAAAGTAGATTTACCCGACCCTGGTGAACCAATAATGGCAATTCGTTTCATATCTCCCACCTTGTGAAACATGTTCCGACGTGCTGCGATGGTCAGTGGAGCTACTCCGAGTATAACAACAAGAGGTCGGATCAGCACGACGGGGCCCACATCCGAGAAGCACCTGGGCCCTTTATTTTTAATGAGGTCTGATGAAAATAGCGGCAAGTCAGCGGCGTGCGGATCCTGAGCCAAATCCAGAAGCAGGCGCCCAACTGTGGGCGCAAATTTAAAGCCGTGTCCCGAATACCCGGCACCAACAATCGCATTCCCGTGGTACTGGGGATACGCCCAATGATGAAATGGGAATCTGGAGAGTTGGTACATCAGGGAGACCGTTCAAACAGTGGCCACTCGGTTCCCCGATGTAGCGGAGCTCACGACCAACCTGAACCGCTATGATGCACGAAGTGCTATAGTTATTGTGGGCTCTTCTTGGGAGCTCGTTGGTTTTCGCCATGGAGGTGGTATAGGTTGCCATGGCTAGTAGTGAAAGCTCGGCCTTAATATATCCTGCCATCGGCTCCCACACCGCCACTTCCTCGGCTGTCAAATGAAAAGCTGGGAAACGGCGAGTGACCTGATCCGTATCCCAGATTTCATATGGCAAAATGGTGCGCTATGGCAGCGCCTTTTGCACCACGCACTGCCTCGGACGAGGGAAGACCCATCATGAGGCCTCCGGTTTGGACCACCAAGGATTGGTTTGTCAGACGCGCTAATTCCATCTATTCGTTCCATGCATGCTGTACAAGCGGAACGTAGTCGGGGTGTTCGTAATATGTGGTTGTCGGATCACTCGAATTTGGCCGTGTGAAGATCCCGGCGCATAGCCTATTTGGTCAAATTGCTCTATACGTAATACCTTTAGGCCTGTCCGTGCGGATTGGTATGTAGCGGCAACGCCCTTGATTGCCATTCCCACCACGATGACGTCATACTCTGCCACGTGCTGCCTCCTTAAATCTCGTGCATGTGCCTCCAAAGCGTGGCCAATGTCGTTACGCAAAGACGGCTTTCGGTACAGCAATCCTATTTCCAAAAGAATCCAGGCGGAGGTCAAATAAGGGAATACCGCGTAAGGCATTGGCGGGACAGAGTACACATTGGCATATAGAGTGTACAAAATAATGGCCATGGTCAGCACGCCTAATAGCATGGATATGGTGTTGTTGCGTCCAAAACGCACCTCGTTCACAATGCCTGCCAGGGCAATCAAACCGGATACTAGGAACCCCAGTACCCCGACAGTCTCTGCATAGCAGAACATGGCTGCGGCAGTGTTAATCAGCATTACGCATAAATCCAAGACCACCACTACGGTAGTAGTTCGGACTGGGCGCCCGACTTGTCGCTGACTTTGGCTAATGCGGGAAGCAGGACTGTAGCGGGAGACAGAGGGAGCTATTTTTACCCCGGCAAGACAGGACATCACCCGAATCAAGGACCGGATTATCAGAGTAAGTATCATCACTCTGGGATGCGGGCCTATGAATACTTAACAGAACTGCTACAAAAGGAATTCCGCAATAAGCGGGATGTGTGGACCGTGGCCACAGCCGGGTTCTCCGGCAACCATTTTTCCCTAGTCCTGCCAGCCTTGACCAACCCATGATTCTGCCGGGGTCCCGTCATGGCGATGTCGTGTTAGATCCCTTTGAAGGAAGTGGCACCGCCTTGCTAATCGCCAATCGTTTAGGCCGCCATGGGTAAAGCATTGCATTAAATCCAGAGTATGTCGCGATGATGCAACAACGGTTTGTAAGGCAATTGGTGTGGGCCATGTAGGGGAGGCGGGGGATCAGACGTCCGCAGAGACACTGGCGCTGACCGCCCATGCTTCGCCTAGTACCCGGCATGGCGAATCAGAATGGCAGGCGGTGCAGACTTCACCTTGATATAGAATTTGTCAGTATTCGGTGTATGCCGCTATCTTCACAAAGCGTTACAACAGGATACACTAAGAACAACAAGGCAACATTTCGTAAAATCAGTAGGAGGACAGGATGACTAAGGATGATATGGAGCGTGCTTTTCAAGCTCTATCGGAAACACTAAGCCGCCAAGGGCATCAAGCAGATATTGTTATTGCAGGCGGGGCATGGATGGCACTGGTTTTAGGTTCACGCGAGGTCACGAAAGATATTGATGCATATTTTTCCGCACCGACAGAACCCATCCGACAGGCGATTTTACAGGTGGCAAACGAATTGGATTTGCCGCAGGATTGGCTAAACGACGGCATTAAAGGCTTCTTTTATGGGACACCGCCCCAGAATTTATGGAGGGAATACCCGGCGTTGCGGGTCTATGCTGTGGCAGCAGATTATATGTTAGCCATGAAAGTCGTTGCGGCTCGCAATGATGATCGAGAAGATACTAAAGCGTTGCTCCAGTCTTTATCCGTCACCACAGTGACTGAAGCCTTGGATATTGTCGAACGCTATATTCCCTCGCATTTGCTCACTCCTAAGCATCGCTATTTTGCTGAAAGTTGTCTGGAACGATGAGCCATGACGACTATCAGCCAGAGATATTGGCGACAGCGTGGGCCAGAGTGGTGGCTCGTGAAACGGCATCGCGGGTCGTCATTGGCGATTTTTTAGATGATTGGCGGCGCGTCACCGATGTCAAAACCCGCACCGATTTAATTGTCGTACCGATTCCTGACTCAGAGGATGCGGATCTGCACCGGTGGAGCGCGTTTGTGGCCGCCCTTGTCGAATACGTCACTGTGCGCGCCGATATGACGCCACCTGTTTGGGTCTTTGATGATCGGTGGACCTTGGCCGAACCATGGTTCATCAATCCGTATTGGAAGTTACGGGCATGGCAACTGGTGGTCACTCCACCGCCGTGGAAACGTCGCCGCATATTCGGTGGAGACGAAACCACCATGATCGGCCGGGTCTAACCCGTCTGGCTCACCATCAATACATTTACCTTCAGCCGACCTCCGGGTTGGCCTTTTTTGTGGTCCCGCATTAGGAGCGCCGGGGTCGTTTGTGATTAGCGACGGTTCTGGATATACAGAAAGAAGGGTGTTCATTTCAATCAGGGAGGAATCTCGATATGGCATGGTACTACGGCTCGGACAGGACCACGGATGGTCTCCCTGCTTGTATTGGAGCGGAACCACCTTTTTACAATCGAAGAATAGGTGCTGGAACTTCTGGTTTTGAGAACAACCAGTTTAGTACCGTAACAGCAAATTCAGCAGGTCCTCCTCAAACCTTTGCATATTGGGAACTGGAAGGCCTGGCCGCAAATGACGCCACGGATACCATGACGTAAATGGGGGACTGCTCAAGCCCAGGCGTTCGTGCAAGCATGAGGATACTACGCCGAGCAGAGTTATTTAGGGGGATTAACCTTCTTTCTTGACATTGAATGGGGCAACAACGGGTGGGGTACGCAAACTTCGCCTGCCGGAACCATTGCCGGATCGCCAGCAAATTCTCAATGGGGCATTGGATTATTGCCCAATGTGAGCAATGTCATCAACGAGCCGGGAACGGCTGGATTTTATATTAGCCCCAGTATGTGGACAGAGATATTCAAAGACTATACTTCCCCGTATCCGTTTGCATTCTGGTATGCAGGAACTGCACTGAGGCCCAGACACAATTTTCGACCTACCCTGAGGCTTCCGTTGGCGGATGGAAAACAATGATTTGGCAGTACCAAGTGTCCTCGTCAGGATGCGGTGACGGAACCCAAGACTTCGACATCACGCCTTATGAAGGGGACTGGCTGAATGGGTATTGGACACCAGTTCAAGCATAGCGGTTGAGAACGTCGCAGCGTAACTTCTTGTGGCGCTGCGGCGTTCTCTTATGTAAACTCGTTGCCCAATCAGGTGTAACGAAAGGTTGGCGTAACCGCATGGCATTCAACAGGTGTTTGGTGTGGGAGCATTATTTTGACGTTGAGTTTAGCCGGATGCGGCAAGGCAGCGACTTTACATCAAACGTCTCCTCCGCCACCAGTCACCCACACCCAACCGCTTCAACTTAGTCAAATCACTATGGTATCAGATAAAAATGGGTGGGCCCTGTCATCGCAAGGGGTCGTCTCCACCACTGATGGCGGTTTGCAATGGACAGCGCACAATCCGAAAACGCTAACGACTGATTTAATCGGAAGTGTGTTAGAAAACATCGCTACGGCATTCCCCTCGTCGAACGAGGCGGTCATTGCGCAAGAGACGACCACTGCGATCCACATCTGGATAACAAAAGATGAGGGAATCCATTGGACTTCGGAGGTGTGGAAGCCGTCAGCGTCAATTATTCAGAATAACTTTCACGGCAAAATTCAGATGCAGTTTACGACTGCTCAAACAGGATGGATGATTTTGGCGTCGCAGGGGAATGCAGGGTCAACCTCGGATGCCTTGTTACAAACAACCGACGGCGGGATTAATTGGCGAGTGCTCCAGGAGTCGTCACCCGGCTCAACATTTGAGAACGTCGACAGTGTCGCGATGCGTCCCAGTGGCGGGGGGATGGCGAGTGTCAATACCGTGATCACGGGACGAGCGGAAACTTTGATGACGACCGACGGTGGGCAATCGTGGGTTTCACAAAAGTTGCCTTTTTCTCATGTCTCAATTTATGATCAGATTGCTGAAGGCCCTCCTGACTATCAAGGGGCTCAATCCTATTGGCTCTGGGTATCGCTGTTCAATGACCATACCAACAAGCAACGATGGCTTGTTGAACACACCAGCAACGGCGGGGCACAATGGACCAGCATCCCGTGGAATCAATCCGTTCCCCAACCTGGCACGTTAGGCGGTGTCTATTTATGGCCCCAATCCTGGGGGGTTGAGTTGGTCGTTGCCGATTCCCACGGCACCACAATCTGGAAGTGGACACGGGACGCCTCATGGCAGCGGGTGTCCCACCTACCTTTGAACGACATTCAGTCGGTTTCCTTGCTACCTAATGGAGCGGGTTGGATCATCGGCGATACCCAAAGCTTTCTGACCACCAATGTTGGCGCTACATGGCATCCATGGTCTCCACAATTTCATCACTCACCGCAAACTATTCCGCAAGCATAGCGTCTGATGACGGTTCACGCGAACCTTACTAACGCTAAATATTGCCATTGCCCGAAACCTTCAATGCGTTCGGTATAACGCATAGGTTAGCGGCGTATGGGCTACTCGCCTCTGTGTTGAATCCTGGCATAGTCTACTCAAGCGCAGGCCAACGCCTGAGGTCTTGAAATTTGGGATAACCCTCAACGCGTGCATAGTGCGCTGGACTACCGCACCTCCCACGGGGGCGCCTTGACGGAGCCGCCGGACAGCGATAATCCGTCCTCCCCCCAAGGATGGAACCGGTTCCACTCATTCGGCCTTGTCGCGAGTTTCTGGTGTCCAACACAAGTCTACGCCACTGACATTTCCGATTAATGAGCCTTGGAAACGCAGCTAATATGGAGCAGAATCAGATTAACATTGCACTGAGGAGGATCGCGAAGTTGGATAAGCCGCTGATTGGAATTACTATGTCCCGTGATGAGAAGTTTGCTATTGGGGCGCGTGACTGGATACGCCATGTCTATCTGTCCGCCATCATTGATGCCGGTGGGGTGCCGGTTCCGTTGCCTAACGAACCAACTACGACGATGCTGCTAGATGTTTGCCATGGGCTATTGCTCACAGGCGGAGGCGACTTAGACCCTGCACGTTATGGGGAAGTCAATCACGGTCATTCGTTGGGGATATCCGTATCCCGGGATGAGACGGAGCTCGGGTTGTTGCAGCGAGCTATGGAATGTGGGATGCCGATATTCGGTATATGCCGCGGGATGCAGGCCATTGCGGTGGCTAAGGGTGGAACTCTAATTCAGGATGTGAGCCATCAAATGCCGAACAGCCTCATAACACATCACCAAGAGGCCCCGCGCGATGCCTTGACTCATCGGGTAATGACGGCAGACGATAGCCTGCTAAAACGATTGGTATCCTCATCCGAGTTTATGGTGAATTCATTTCATCATCAAGCCATTGCTATGGTTCCAGAAGGCATGAAGATTGCGGCAACATCGGAGGATCAGGTGGTGGAAGCGATTGAATCTGGGGATGGGCGATTTATCCTCGGCGTTCAGTGGCACCCAGAGGATTTAGCTGACAGTGAATCTGAGGCCAAATCTTTGTTTGCTGCGTTTGTTGCGGCAGCTCGACAATATCAGTTAAGGTAAATTAGGAGGGGTGGAGATCCGATACACTATGGTTGTGTATTTCCGTGTCGATGGACTATCTTGCAGAACCAGGGGGCGATTCCATGGAAGTTGACGGAAAGGAGGTTGCCCTATTTGAGTGGCTCAAAACGCGTTGTTGCTTTCCGGCTACGGAAAGAACACATCAGGCTCCCGAACTCTTTTTAGGTCAAACATAACCGACCGACCGGCTTGAGGACACGATTGTTTTATGGACCTTACTCATTTGGCGTATAATGACGAGAAATCAGCTGTTCTCAAGGACGTCGAGAATGTGGCTGATACTGGAAGGTGTGTAAACCCCTTGAGACAGGACGAATTGGCCAAGGAATTGATGTCCACCCTTTGGTTCCAGGACGGGATCTGGTGTTAGGGGGGGTAACCATACCCCACCGTTTGGGGCTGGAAGGCGATACAGATGGAGACGTATTAACCCATGCGATTATGGATGCGCTTTTAGGAGCACTGGCACTGGGCGACTTAGGCCAGTATTTCCGTCGAGGCCAGCCGGAAGTTGATGGTGCCCGTTCGATAACGCTGCTACAGCGTGTCTGCGAAATGACGAAAGAGCAACGGTACGTTGTAGGGAATGTTGATGCTACGGTGGTGGCTGAAATGCCAAAATTGGCACCCTATCGGCAGCAAATTCAAGAAATTTTGGCTCACGCGATGGATATTGCGCCGAGCCAAGTATCCATTAAGGCGACGACTACCGATCATTTGGGGATGTTGGGCCGTGAAGAAGGAATCATGGCTCAAGCTGTAGTTTTGTTATGGCCTGTAAGTTGACACCCCCGACGCTTTTTAAACGGGGATCCCAGTTCTGTTTGTGGCGCAGGATATTTTCGGGGCACGACATTCGTTGCGAGAAGGGGAGAGAGGCAATTTCACCTCACGGAATCAGCATTCTGTACAAGGTGAAGCAAGATCGAAACGCATGATTCGTGACTTCGAGAATTTGTCAGCCGACCTTAATCTAAAGGTTTGTGACAGGTGCACTCATCCCGCGTAGAAGTATATTTGACGCGCTATCAGACAATTGATAGAATACCAGTACTATGACGCGGAAGGGGAGCGTCGGTTGGGAACAGGTAAAAGCGATCCGGGAGATGGTGAAAGCCCGGGACCCAAAACCGAACTGACTATGGCCCTGGAGTCGGGATGCGAACCAAGAGTAGGATCCCCGGGGGTTCCCGTTAACGAACATTAAAGGCTGTCTTTTTGACAGCGAATAGGGTGGTACCGCGATGACATCGCCCCTAGAACGAGGTGGCGGTATTTTTTT
>JAMDDZ010000097.1:30024-36411 GCA_023488565.1 Bacillota bacterium
ATATTTTTTTGTCATTGGCACAATTCATCACAGAAAGGAATGAAGATTATGGGGAGCCCTGTGTGGTATGTTACTACCCCGATTTATTATCCTAGTGAAGATTTGCACATAGGCCATGCCTACACCACGGTGGCCGCAGACACCTTAGCCCGATTTCACCGGTTGTTGGGAGAACCGGTGTGGTTTGTGACCGGAACTGATGAACATGGCCAAAAGATTGCCAAGAGTGCAGAAAAAGCGGGAATGTCTCCGCGACAATTAGTGGATCAAATCGTGGGTCGGATTCAAGATCCTCTATGGGCGCGCCTGGGAATTTCCTACGATGATTTTATTCGTACGACTGAGCCTCGACATTACCAGGTGGTTCAGTCAATTTTTGCTCAACTGCGTGATAAGGGAGACGTCTACAAAGGAGTTTACGAAGGTTGGTACTGTCTGCCTGATGAGTCCTTTTGGACCGAGTCTAAATTAGTGGATGGTAAGTGTCCTGATTGCGGTCGGCCGGTAGAGCGGGTGCAACAAGAGAGTTATTTTTTCCGTATGAGCCGTTACCAAGAGGATATGATTCAATATATTGAATCTCATCCCCACTTTATTCAACCGGTTTCGCGAAAAAATGAGATGCTGGCTTTTTTGCGCGCCGGTTTAGAAGACTTATCGATTTCGCGGACTGGATTGAAGTGGGGAATCCCAGTGCCTGATGATCCGGACCACGTTATTTATGTTTGGTTCGATGCCTTGTCCAACTATTTAACTGCTGCTGGATACATATCTAATCCCGGGCAATTTGCCCGTACCTGGCCGCCTGATGTGCAGTTGGTGGGCAAAGAAATCGTCAGATTTCACACGATTATATGGCCCATTATGCTGATGGCCTTAGGACTACCCTTACCTCGGCACGTTTTCGGTCATGGTTGGGTACTTTTAGGAGATACCAAAATGTCCAAATCCCGCGGCAATGTGGTTGATCCCTTGACCCTGATTGACAAATACGGGGTTGACGCGGTCCGCTATTACCTGTTGAAAGAAGTGCCTTTTGGAGCCGATGGCAATTACACCGAGGATGCGTTGATTCTGCGCATTAATGTGGATTTGGCCAACGATTTGGGGAATCTTTTAAGCCGTACTACCGCCATGATTGAGCGGTTCACTGAAGGGGTGGTTCCGGAGTTAGACGTTTTAGAGGATAACCGTGTGCTTGCAGCCGAAGTGGCGCGTGTTTATCGTTCGGTAGAATCAGCGATGGAAAATCTGCAAATTTCGGATGCGCTACAGGCAATCAGCGAATTGGTACGTGTGGCCAATAAATATATTGAGGATCAACAGCCTTGGGCTCTGGCACGAAAACCCGAATTGCGGGCCCGATTGAATACGGTGCTGTATAATTTGGCGGAAGTTTGCCGGGTTCTCTCCGTGCTATTAACGCCGTTTTTCGTTGAAACTCCGCAAAAAATCCGCCAGCAACTTGGACTCGATTTGCCGGTACAGGAATTTCGCGAGGCGGTGTTTGGTGGATTTCCCAAGGGGATGCGCGTTAGACGAGGTCAGCCCTTGTTTCCCCGTGTTGAACCTACCAAGACAGAGCCCGAGTGGATTACGTTGGATGATTTTCAAAAAATAGACTTGCGCATAGGTACTATTCGTCATGCGGAAATTGTGTCGGGTGCAGACCGACTATTAAAACTGACGGTGTTCGACGGAGAGCGGGAACGCACCATTGTGTCGGGGATCAGGGCCACCTATCAACCGGAGGATTTAATCGACAAACAAGTCGTGTTAGTAGCCAATTTGAAGCCGGTTAAACTACGGGGAATTTTAAGCGAAGGTATGTTGTTGGCAGGTTCGGCTGAGGGAACTTTGAGCATTGTAGCGCCGATATCACCATTGGCAGAAGGGGCACGGGTGAAATGACACTCCAACTTTTTGACAGTCATTGCCATCTCCAGGACGAGGCATTTGATGAAGACAGGGAGACTGTATATCAGCGGGCTCGAGCTCAGGGCATTGGGATGATGGTTCCCGGATATTCGATGACAACCTCTGGACGTGCGATTGCATTAGCAAACCAATTGCCGTTTATCTCTGCGCTGATTGGCGTGCATCCTCATGATGCAAAAGAAGTGGTTGCAACAGATTTGCAGACGCTACGAGAATGGAGCTCCGAGCTCAAAGTGGTGGGCATTGGGGAAATTGGGCTGGATTACCATTACATGAATAGCCCGATGGAGACTCAGCGCGCAGTGTTTTTGCAACAACTGCGACTGGCTCGCGAATTAGGCTTGCCAGTATCAGTGCATTCACGGGAAGCAGAGCAGGATACCCTAGATCTTTTAGATGAGGTCCCGGGCATTAGTGGCGTGCTGCACTGCTTTACCGGTTCCTGGGACTTTGCTGAAGCCCTTCTTTCTCGAGGCTTCTATATTTCGTTTGCGGGGCCGATCTCATTTAAAAATGCGCAGGCATTACGCGAGGTGGCTGCTAGAGTTCCCACCGATAGATTGTTGGTGGAAACTGACGCGCCATATTTATCTCCGGCTCCTTGGAGGGGACAGCGAAATGAGCCGTTACGGGTCATTCGCAACGCAGAAATCATAGCGGCTCAAAAAAATTGCTCCACAAAAGAGGTATTTGCGTTCACGATGTCGAATACTTATAACCTCTTTTCGCGAGCGGGTTGCGAATAGAAATATTTGGCTAATTTGGGAAGGAGTGGGGCGATTTCGGATTGACAGGAATGAGCGCTTGACGATAAAATTCGAGCGCGAATTGTAATTTTCTGGAAAATCTGAGAAAAGACCGAGAAATTCAGACGGGTAAAGGAGGACGGCTTTTGACAATATGGAAATCTCAAGGATTGCGGATGTGGTTATTAGGAGCCGCTGCCGCTACTGCCATAGGAACTGGGCTGGTCGCAACTCAACTACGTCACGTCGACATTACATATTATCGACCTCAGGGAGAACGCACCATTAAGTTTTGGACTTTTCGAACCACCGTGCGGAGGATTTTGGCTGAAGCGAAGATCCCCATCAATACACATAATTTCGTCTCCCAAGGTCTCGGTCAAAAAGTTTCCGGCAATATCACACTGTACGTGAAGCAGGCGGTGCCGATATGGGTCCGCACAGCACATCGTCATTTTCAATATTGGACGACTGACTATCGCGTACGGGATATCTTGCAATCCTTAAAAATTCATTTAGGTCCACTGGATTCAGTACATCCTGGATTGAACCACGAGGTGATGGCTGGGGCAAGATTGGATGTGATTCGGCGTTGGGTTAGTGACAAGACGGTGACCGTATCATTGCCATTTGCCACCCAATACCAACCCGATCCCAACCTTTTTCAAGGACATGATGAGATTAAGACCCCGGGACAGTCTGGTGAGAAAGTGACCACGATTCAAGTGCTTTATCAAAATGGCCTCCCTGTGTCTCAAAAAACATTAACTTCTAAGGTGGTAAAACCGCCCAGTAATCGAGTTGTCCTGTATGGTACTTCGCAACTCATTGCCCGGGGGGGCCAAGTTGTTCAGTTTTCCCACGAAATGTCTATGGTCAGTACAGGATATTGGCCGGACCCGTCATGGTCCAATGGGTATACGGCGACGGGACTTAAAGCACAATACGGCGTAGTCGCGGTTGACCCAGCGGTGATTCCCCTAGGAACTCGTCTCTATATTCCCGGGTATGGATTTGCTATTGCGGCGGACACTGGGTCGGCAATAATCGGAGACCGAATTGACCTGTGTTTTAATAGTGGATGGCAGGCGATCGACTGGGGTGTGAGGGATGTGACGGTTTTCATTCTCAACTAGAACAGGCGGTAGCATACGACACGTGATTGATCCCAGAACCCGTACCGGCATATTAGACCTCGTGCAAAATCAAGGATTGGGATCTTATAAGCCGTTGGGACAGCATTTCTTAGTCAATCTTGCGATGATTCAGCGCATCACCGATCTGTTGCCCGAAAGGTCCCGCGAAGTGGTGGAAATTGGGCCGGGCCCCGGGGGATTGACGCTGACCCTCTTGGAACAGGATTGGCGAGTGGTGGCTATCGAATTGGATCGCCGCTGGGCACGGTTTCTCTCCCAAACCTGGGGAGAGCAATTTGATCGTCGGCTTACCGTGGTGGAAGCAGACGCGTTGGCACTGGATTGGGCAGATTTGCCTCAACAGTATGGTCTAACGGCACCACTGACCTTTATCGGTAACTTGCCTTACTACATTACCGGTCCGCTGTTGGCAAAATTCGCTGGCGATGGTGTACCCTGGCATACAGCGGTCGTGACGGTCCAAAAAGAGGTGGCTGACCGCTTGACCACTGAACCGGGCTCACGGCAGAGCAATGCTTTGGGCGTCATTTTGCGTTACAATGCAAAAATAGAGAGGGAGTTTACCATATCTCAGTCTCATTTCTATCCGGTTCCCGAAGTGGACTCTACAGTGATAAAATTAACTCACGGGAAAGATTTGCCGGTTGGATTTGCGGAATTTCACTGGGTCGTGCATTCCGGATTCACCCATCGCCGTAAAATGTTGCGCCAAGCCTTGGCACAAGGTGAAAAATCTCCATATACGGCGGAACAATGGGAAAGCTTAATGCTAGGAGTAGGCTTAATCCCTACCGCACGTGCCGAAAATCTTACCATCGAGGAGTGGGTTGTGTTAGCTCGGTTACTGCCGGGCCAAACGAGGTGATGTAGGAATGATGTTCGAAAGTCCTACCAAAGGGCGTTTATCGGTCGAAGATACCTATACGGATTTGTTGGCGTATATGACAGAATGCCCTAATGATCGGTACAAATTGATCATTGGAACGGATTCCCATACGCGCCAAGAAACCATCTTTGTCACAGCTATCGTTGTGCACCATTTGGGAAAAGGTGGCCGATATTACTTTCACAAATCCCGGCGTCGAGCGATAAAAAGTTTGCGGCAGAAAATTATGTATGAAACATCCATGAGCTTGACCGTGGCGGCGGGCTTGACGACATGGTTGGAACGGTCCGGATTTGGGGACATCGATGTGGAAATTCACATTGACGTGGGACAACAAGGGGACACCAAAGAGTTGATTCGGGAGATTGTGGGAATGGTCGTGGGCAGCGGCTATCACGCTGCCATCAAACCGTACTCTTTTGGTGCGTCTAAAGTGGCCGACCGGTACACCAAATAACTGGAATTCACCCTAGTTTATTCACAGGCGCTCGCAATGTGTTGTTCTGTCACCGTCTTAAATTAAAAGACTACGAGGGTGCGCCTTAATATTGTGAGTCACAAATTGCCAGTTATGTTAGATCATGGGATGTGCCAAGAGCGCGACGCTATCGATGCCTTGGGGGTGTGTCGAGACTGTGGACACCCCTTGCGTCAGGTCGATGCGCAGCGATCTCGCATGATCACGGGAATTTTCGGAGATTAC
Source organism: Bacillota bacterium (assembly GCA_023488565.1). GTDB lineage: Bacteria > Bacillota > Sulfobacillia > Sulfobacillales > Sulfobacillaceae > Sulfobacillus_C. The sequence goes on from JAMDDZ010000097.1 coordinate 35,455, forward strand.
CAATGGTCTCGGGGGGGCCGGGCCAAGTCTCTCCCAAACTCGCGGCCATCCCAATGCGGAGGCGGATCAAGCCTCCGAGCACTCGGTGCCACAAATCAACGCCGTAGAGACTTAGTCTCTACGGCATGTTTTTGAAAGGCTTAGGCTACACTCCGGCCCGAATGTGCATGATTCGGCATCTCAAGAGTCGAAGGAATTGGTCCACGGGTTTCATGCGGAAGGGTGCTCCCTGTCGGTGAATCGGGGACCGAAAATCCCACGTTCACACGTCCGCGACGTCGCTACAATAGGCTAGAATCACGGACGATCAGCCCTCTCCCCCGAAGGACCGTCTATCGCGTCTCTCCCGTCGAGCCGCATCCACAGGCTCTTGGTGACGCCGTAGTGGATAGAGAACCGGAAAACACAACAACAAAACCCGAAATCGCTTGCGGGGCAAGGCTTTCATGGTGTCCCCGGCAGGATTCGAACCTGCGACGCCGGGATTAGAAGAACCGCACTCGGGTGTCTATGACGTGGCTCCGAGGCGCTGGAGTCCTTGTATATCAACGGACTTGAAGTTTCGGAGCATCTACGAGGTCGCTCCCAAAACACCCATTCCATCCCTTCGTGGTGACGCCGTGGTGACGGATAGATATCTCAATCGCCGTTGGGATGACCTTGAACGGTCCCCCAACAATTCCCAATGCCCCCATTGCGACCCCGCCAATTCCGCACGGTCGGTCCATTGGTATTCCTAATGCCCCAGTCGCTAATAGGCCTACCCTGTAACGCAACCAGCGTATTAAAACATGTTGTTCCGTGCATACTTATCTGTGTTCTCACATACACTATATGTTAAAATGGAGGGGAGCAGATTGGAACGAAAGGAGTGGGTGCCCATGCAAACCGACCTCTTGAAGGATGTCGACGTACTTCTCGGAGGGTTCGAGTTAGGAAGCCACATTGGCATCACTG
>JAMDDZ010000089.1:0-18247 GCA_023488565.1 Bacillota bacterium
CACGCAGTCTAACGGCTCGGCGCAGCGGTCGTAGAACCAGGAACTTCCGGGAGTGATCCCAGAAACCCCTGCCTCAACCCGTATGGGTTAGGCGGCGGGAGAGTTCATGCGTCAGGCTTTGGAAAAGGCATACCCCAATCTTATCGCATCGGAGTTGCCGGAGTGGACCGAGGATCAAGATTTACTCGATTGGCTCACTCGGCTGTGAAATACCTCAAGCGTTATGTGAAGTGATCGGAACCTGCTGGGCCGCGCGACGCGCGGCCTGGCCATTTATTTGACATAAGGGGGCCCGTTTTCTCCGCTCGCTGCGAATCTCTACCTGAATGAGGTCGACTGGGCATTCGAGGCCGTCCGTCGCCAGACTGCGGAGGGCCACTACGAAGCCGTGAACTATCATCGGATTGCCGATGACATGGTCATCACCGTAAGCGTCCACTCCAGTAAACGCGGAGGGGCTGAACTGGCCTTACCGAGACTGCAGGAACATCGGGGACCCTTGGGGGTGGAATTGAACCGGGAGAAAACACGGAGGGTCAACGTCCTCAAAGGCGAATTCTTTGCCTTTCTCGGCTTTGATTTCAGACGGGTCAAGAACCGCAGCAGAACCGGATATTTCATCTTGATGACGCCGAAGAAGAAAGTCCGGCAGGCCAGTAAAGCGCGAATCCATGACGTGATCCAACACGGGGGCGCGAAACCGGCTAAGGACATCGTGCACGCAGGCACTGCCGTCCTGGCTGGATGGGTGAACTATTTTCGGGTCGGCCATTCCAGTCGCGCATTCGGAGAAATCCGCGACGATATCGAGAGGAACATCCGCACGCTGCTGACCCGACGGAAACGCAGAAAGAAGCGTAGCATTGGCTGGCGAAGATGGAGTAACGAATATCTGTACGACGTCTTGGGGCTGTATTGGGACTGGAAAGTCCACCCTCTGAAAGGTGCCGACGGATATCGCTGAAAGTGTCCACAATGGGTCGCATAACCCTTTTTGACGAAGCTTATGGGGTGAGCTGCTTGAGGGAAAACCTCACGAGCAGTTCTTAGGGGGAGGGGCTGGAGACGGGTCGCGACGATACCGCGCCAGTTCTTTACCCGACAAACCTTCTTCAAAGTGAGCAAGTCCTTTCTCGGGTTGGCCTCCGAGTTTCAGAGCCGATCGTATGACGCATTGATCGCCCACACCACCCTGGCCTGTTGGCGGTCTCTCTTTTTAGTCCACGAAGCGCGATCCGAAACCGATCTGCGGACCGTCGGCGCTCTCTTTTTTGTCATGATCGATGAACTGACCGATTTAACCTGGGCGATGGTTTGGGACCAGATCATGGCCGCCTTCGAGGCCGCATTGCAAGAAACCCTGGACTTGACGCCCGACCAAGTCGAGACACTCTATCAGACCTTCCTGCAAAAACTCCCAGAGCCACTACGTGATCGGATTAACCGACTCAAAAGGTCAAGCCCTGATCAAAAATCCCGCAAAGCCGCATAGGGAGTGGAAAAACCCAGCATATTTACCTGCGAAAGTTGAATTACTGACAGGAAGATTCGGCCGTTTCCGTTTTTAAGATCGTCCTAGAAAAACAATGCAACAAACTTCAAGACATCAAAGGTCGGCAATAACGCACCCTACCATTTCAATATAATATCGTGAGTATGGAGGTCTTGTCGTAGGATTGTTCCACGGGCAATGACGGGTATGCCCCGCCAATGAAGTGCCAAGAAATCGGTGGAAATTGGTTCGGTTAAATCGTTGACAGTAATCCGCACCGAACGCCACGAGATGTCACGTATGAGACAGGGGATGCGCCCGTGATCTGTCGTCAGCCATCCAGACCATCCGAGTTGGCAGCGCATATGCCGACGTTGTTCTATTCGATAGGGCTGACCGTGGCTGCGAAGACATATCTGCGAGCTGTTAAAATCGGTTGCCAATATTTCTACGGCCAACTGGGAGCGAGTACCCGGAGCCACGGATTCAAGCCAAGCTTTTTGGGGAGGGCAGACAATAAGGGTACCGTCGACAACCACATGCATGTCGCCGTTCTGTTGGTCCATATGGGCAATTGGATAGGAATGATTAGCCCAACGCAAAACATCGGGTCGAAAAATCTGGCGTTTTGTAGGATACACGAGTCGTGCATCAGGCATGCCCGGTACCCATGACAGCATGCCCGTAACTAGGATTACGTGCCAAATCCATCCGGCTAGTGGCCAAGTGAGCAACGGGAACAATGCGCCAGATATGCCCAAAACGGTTTGGCGTCGCCGTGTCAAGGGAGCCCAGCCAAAGACCATGCTTAGCTGCCAAGGAAGGCGGGACATTTTTACCTCGACTCCACCAATGTTTACTACGGGTTGCGCTAAGGATACGTCGCCAAAGCTGATGAAATCAATGGGTATTCCCAAAATGGAGGCGGCGAGCGCATGAGACAACTCGTGATAGATAACATAGATCCCGATTTGGCAGACGATTTGGAGCCAGATCCAAGGAATGCGAGTTCTCCAAGCAACCATTGCCGTCAGTGCGATGAGTATAAAGGCTAGAATCACCGATTGTGCGGAATACCTACGGTTGTTATCCATACCCAGTAAGGTACCATAAATTGGCACATATGGGAAATATGGAGATTTCTGGGTGGAATGGTAGCCGGAACAGTGTACAATGCAAGGGGAACGAAATTTTGGGGTGACCCATGACAAAGGATGAGGCGACAGTGGCAGCACAAATAGATTTGTTGCATATGCTGGGGGAAGCTCCGGAAGGCCCCTGGGCGATCTTCTCATTGCCGGATGACGACGGCACGCATATGGTATCGGTGGTCGTGCCCCGATCCTTATGGATGAGACTGACTAGGGTGGACCCTTTTTCCAGTGAAATAGCCATCATGGAGAGGATTGGGATTCGCGCTATCGAGCGCCGCCGCCGGGAAGGACCTCTGTTTGGCCCGGTGCTGGTTGAATTGATCGATGTCGAAGACCAGGGTGCTGGACCGTCGTGGTATCAGGTTCTGCGCATTTGCGGTCAATGTGGAAAAATGGTACCCGCAGGCGAGGTGCTCGAAGGATTAGGCAATGCGTTGCCTCCGAATTCGCGGGGGGAAATTGAACTCAAGGTACTTTGCCCTACCTGTCAGGTTCAGACACCTCATCGTCTTACTCCATGGGAATTATTGGCTTAGCACCAAATTCACTGATGTAAATACCATAATATGGATATAAAGGAGGCGACATCCGTTGGTGAAATTGTCAGGACACACCCTTCCCGAAAGTCTTAAAACAGATTTTCTTCCCAAACATGATGTAAGCGGTTCAGTGACGGTTGCAGTGGTGTTTCATCCGTGGAATTTAGGAGCGGTGGAAGCAGATAACAAGCCCATGACTCGCGAAGAATTTCTTAAAGATCATGGAGTGCCGGAGGATGTGTGGCGTCTGTTTCGTGAATGGGTCACGCGTGAGGGCATGATAATTGAGCGAGAAACGGCGTTTGTGTTTTGGTTGCGCGGCACCTTTGATACCGCGGCAAAAACCTTTGGCTTGGAGTTTGTCGAAAGCGGCGATCATTTTGCTCCGTCAAATGAGCCATCGGTGCCAGGGTTTGTGGCACCGTGGATTGCAGGTATTGTCGGACTAGATAACGTGGCAAGCCTGTATCCCAGCGTTAGCTATCCTCATCACATTGAAGAACTAGCCAATCAAGGCCAAGGATTTTTCCCCCAAGACATCAAAACAGCTTACCAATTTCCGATGAATTTAACTGGCTCCGGGGTTACGATCGGAATTTTGGAGTTTTCCAATGGCTATAGTGATAGCGATCTCGAGACATTTTGGAGTGCATTTAATATCCCAACACCCGCGCTGACATTTGTCTCGGTAGACGGTACACCCAATGATGGGGGCACGCAGGTTTACGACATGGAAGCTACTCTAGATGTGGAATGGGCTACCGCATTGGCGCCTGGAGCAAATTTTGTAGTGTATGAAGCGTCTGCGGGAACCACAGATCAATCCTTCGCGACATCGGTGCTTAATGCATTAGAGTATGCCATTTATGACACGGAGAACAATCCTACCATTGTGTCGATAAGCTATGGTGTGGCCGAATTTCGTTTTACTCCAGCGGTCTTAAGGGCATGGGACAGCATGATAGCTCAGGGCACGAGTTATGGGATTACCACTTTGGTGGCTTCAGGAGACCAAGGTGCTTATGGACGTCGAACTCCTGGGGGAACTCACCTGCATGTTGATGGTCCCGCCGCCTGCCCCCATGCTTTGGCGGTTGGCGGGACCCATTTGGTTTTGAACATGGATGGAACTATTGCAGAAGAAACTGGGTGGACTGATGTTGATCATAATGGAGCATCTGGAGGTGGTATTAGTCAGGTGTTCCCTGTCCCCAACTATCAAAATCATATTGCGCTCCCCATAAAGCCAGGATATCGTCTAGGACGAGGCGTTCCCGATGTTGCCCTGAATGCCGACCCGAACACCGGATATGCCGTGGCTTTTCAAGGAAACTGGACGGTTGTCGGTGGAACTTCGGCTGCGGCACCAGCTTGGGCAGCAGTATTGGCTCTAGTTACCGAAGCACGACAGCAAAATAACCTGACTGTTCCGGGATTTGCACAACCCACATTATATGATATGGGGGGAACGCCGGTGTTTCGCGATATTGTTCAGGGCAACAACAACTACGGAGGGTTGATAGGGTATTCTTGCACGGTGGGATGGGATGCGGTTACTGGTTGGGGGTCGCCAGTGGTAGGGCGTTTGGTGGCTGAGTGGAGCTAGCAAAAAATTTAAATAATGTCGAGTAGCAGTTGGAAAGTGCTTCGTAATTTCTGCCGAAATCGGTACAATGACAGTACCAACGGCATGGAGGTGCGATATGGACAACCGAAACCGTCCCCAATTGTCCCCGTGTCCTTATTGCACGGAGACGACTCGGAAGGATGATCGATTCTGTCGACATTGCGGAGCCGAGCTTCGCTTAGCGGGTGTCGGCACTGTCGGACGCCTTGTCTATAACGTCGGGATCGTGGCTGGGGCAGCGCTGGTGGCTCTCTTCATATATCGTACCATGGCCACGACCCCTATTGCCGTCGGGCCAGTAAACTCGTTAGCTGCCTCGCATAAACAAGCCACTGGCAAGGGACATTCAGTCTCGGCTTTTGCTCCTGCTACGTCGTACCCGTCAACACCGGAAACCAAGGCTGGGGGCTGGCACAAAGTCAAAGAGACCTATCTTGGAGCAACCATTACGCTAACATTGCCTTCAAAACTAGAACAACGTTCATTGTCGCATCCTGGGTATTGGCGATGGACCTCGGCGGGCGGTCGTTACGGAGTCTTGGCAGAGGTCAAGCCCGAGAAATCTCCTGCGGCCACCCAACCTTTAGGAACTATGGTGTTTGGCACTCCCATCACTGCCCAAGCAAATCAAATCAGCGAACAGATGATTGATATTGCGTGGCCCCAGCATGGCTGGTTGGAAGTGGTGATGACAGTGCCGTCACCAGATACTGGGTGGCTGGCCACAATTGCGCAAAGTGTGAAGATCACATAGAGCCAACCCTATCAAGAATGGGATGTCAATAGCCGGGTTACCGACCCCGCAAGATGACAAAGACGCCAAGAGAACTAATCCGTGGATGGAACCGTGTCTCTGGGCATCAAGGGTTGATCGACTGTTTGAATGGCACCATTTCCGGGTGAATGCCTTGCGCCAACTGGCGACCGATCGGTCCAACGCTTCGATGTCATCGGGATCTGCATGGCCAATCGCGAAGAAGGACTGTGGCTGCTGTCCTATCGCAAGTCCCGCGTTCCGCCTTGTTGCAGCAAATACATTTTGTGATACAAGCCCCCGAGAGTCAGAAGCTCTTGATGTGAGCCGCGTTCGACAATTTCCCCATGATGCAATACTAAGATAAGGTCGGCGTCTTGAATCGTTGATAGTCGATGGGCGATGGCTATGGTGGTACGGCCATGGCGCATTTTTTGCAGAGCCATTTGAATGGCATCTTCAGTTTCGGTATCCACACTAGCGGTGGCTTCATCAAGTACCAAAATGGTGGGATCGGTGACCATAGTGCGAGCAAACGAGACGAGTTGCCGTTGACCAGTCGACAACGTGGCTCCACGCTCCCCAATTGGAGAATGATAACCTTCTGGCAAGCGGCGGATGAAGGTATCGGCTTGCACAAACTGTGCTGCCGCCTCTACCTGAGCGTCCGTTATCTCTTCGTTGCCGAGTCGAATATTGGATGCGATATCGCCCACAAATAAAAAGGGATCTTGCAACACCAGCCCAATCTTGGATCGCAATTCTTTGTCTGAAAAAGTTTTTAAGTCTGCATCGTCTATGAGGATGCGCCCGTGTTTCACCGGGTAAAAGCGCATGAGCAAATTAACAATTGAGCTTTTTCCGCTGCCGGTATGACCGACAATAGCTACGGTTTTCCCAGGTTCGGCAGTAAAGCTGATGTGTTTTAGCACTTCCGTGACGCCATCGTAGGAAAAAGAGACATCATCGAATGTTACTTGCCCTCTCCAAATCACCGGATCGTCTGTCCCCATAGGTTTTGGTGCTAAAAGGGGGTTATCCAGTATTTGAAACACACGTTCGGCCGAGACCATAGCCTGTTGAAAGAAGTTCATACGTTGCAGCATATTATTGACGGGTTCAAAAAACCGACTGAGATAGGTGACGAATGCGTAGAGCACGCCAATGTTGACGAAATGGGAAAAGGAGCGCTCGCCAAAATACCAGAGCACTAACATCAAGACTAAGAAGTAAATGACATCCATCAAGGGACGCAGCAGGAGGCCGTTGATCTGGGTATTGCGAAAACGCGCTCGTCGGTAGGATTCGTTAATGTCGCCGAATTCTTTTTTTAGCCGTGGTTCCTGCCTCATAGACTGGATTACCGGCATACCCTGCAAGGATTCGTTGAGCTTAGCGTTTAACAGTGCCAGTCGTTGTCGCGATTGATGGAACACAGGGCTGCTGACCCGACGGTAGACCATCATGACGCCCACGATGACGGGAATCAGCGCCAAGCAGTAGGTTGCCAAACGGGAGTCCAGGGCAAACATTGCAATTAAAATGCCCGCTAGTACGGTGATGTTTTGAATGAACGTCGATAACACAGTCATAAACATGTCCAAAATGGCTTCGGTATCGTTGGTAATCCGGGAGACTAAGACACCCACCGGAGTCTGGTCAAAAAAAGACAGGGCCATTTCTTGAATTTTATCAAATAGTTCTACGCGCAGGGTTTGAATGATGTCTAGAGCTAACATTTGAAACAATAGCAGTTGAATAACGTTTAGTCCTGATGTGGCCACGACGAGGCCCATATACCCCACGGCCAGCGCGATCATCATGTTTTCCGGAAAGTGATGGGGGATAAGATATTGATCAATAAAAATCTTAATCAAAATCGGTTGGAACACATCTGTGGCTGTCGCAGCCAACAATATGGCCAGGGAAAGTGACAGCTTGCCACGGTGTGGTAGCATGTATCGCAACAGGCGGGTAAAAATCCCACGGTTTCCGGAAGGTTGCGGGTAGGTAAGCAACTCTGCGTTCATCGACTGTCACCTCCTTGTTCCACCAACGATTCCAATTGCTGGCGTTGATACATTGTGTAATAGCGGTCTCTGCGGGCCAATAAGGTTTGGTGGGTACCGCGCTCCACAATTGTGCCTTGTTCTAAGACGATGATTTGATCTGCATGTTCCACTGCACTTAATCGATGGGTGGCAATCAGGGTGGTTCGTCCCACCCGATTTTTCTTAAGTTCGTCAAGAATTTGTGCTTCGGTTTTGGCATCTACTGCCGACAAGGTGTCATCCAGCAACAGAATTTCGGCATCTTGCAGCAGAGCCCGGGCAATCGAAATGCGTTGTTTTTGCCCGCCTGACAAAGACACGCCCCGTTCGCCGACGACAGTGCGGTAACCATCGGGAAACCGCGTGATGTCCTGATGAATATCGGCAATTTTTGCGTAACGCTCTATTTCTTCTTGACTGGCATCAGGGTGGGCAAATGCTATATTTTCTGCAATTGTGGCCGAAAATAGGAAGTTGTCTTGGGGTGCGTAAGCCATTGCTTGGCGCAATCCCCTTAGGGTTATCTGATAAATGGAATGGCCGCCAATTTCAATATCCCCGTTAGCGACGTCAAATTCCCGTAATAACAGGCGCATCAGGGTAGTTTTACCCGATCCGGTGCGACCGACAATGCCGAGCGTCGCTCCCTGGCGCACGGCTAATTGAATATCTTGCAAGGCTGTTGCGGGACTATCTGGATAGCTAAATTGTAGGACCTGATAACGAATATCCCCGCTAGGCACAATATCTTGGGCATCAGACCGATCTTTCACGTCTGGAGCGATATTTAGCAAAGTGGTCACCCGATCATACGAAGCGCGCCCTCGTTCAACGATATTGAAGAGAAATCCAAAAGCTAACATAGGCCAAATCAGTTGACCCAAATAGAGGGTGAAAGTGGTCAACTGTCCAAGATTCAAGGTGTGGTGGACCACAAATACCGCACCTACGGCAATCGAGAGAAAGAATGAAAATCCAATGATTACAGAAATGGTCGGATCAAACAGTGAATCAATGCGAGCCACCGCAACATTTTTAGCAACCACGTCACGAGATAATTGGACAAAATTCTTACGTTCCCACGACTCTTGACCAAAAGCTCGCACTACGCGGACCCCGGAAATATACTCTTGTACCCTATCGTTAATGTCGGAAAATGCGGCCTGAGCCAGAGTAAAGCGATCGTGCAACATCTTGCCGTAACGTGATACTGCATAGGCCATAATAGGCAATGGCAATAGCGAAATCACCGTCAATTTCCAACTGATGGTCAACACCATGGTGGCAATAACGACGGTGCCGGTGGTGATTGAATCCACCAGGGTCAAGACACCGTCGCCGGCAGTTTCCTGGATTGCCTGCACATCATTGGTTGAATGGGCCATTAAATCCCCAATGCGTTGCTGATGATAAAATTGCGGCGACATTAAGGTAAAATGTTGATACAGGCGATTCCTTAAATCCGTTCCCAGTTGAATGGATCCCCCATACAACAGCACACGCCACCAGTAGCGGATGCCATAAGTCACTAAAGCTGTACCTAAAATGGCTGACAAAGCGTATACCAGATGTGCTTTTGTCAGTGTTCGGTTGGTGAGCTCATTGACGACAATTCCTACTACTTTGGGTGGAATCAATGTTAGTATAGCTACAATAATGAGAAGAACTATTCCGCCGAAATATCGAGACCGATTTCGTTTAAAAAACCACATTAAATCCAAAAAAACGCGCACAAATGCCTACCTTTCTTCCCTTGCATGCAAAGAGGGTTGCTGCGGCTAAAGGACGGACTCACCGTCGGATAAAGCAGCCCATAGGTCATTATCCTAAAAGAGGATAGCACACATTGCATTTGTTTATCCAATAGGTTTCCGTTGCTCACTGAGGGCTGTTGTTTAATCCCATGCATTTGCGGTTCCTCTGACCCTTGGAGTTAAGCTTTGGGTTGGGTATGATGTCTTCATGAACATGTCCATTGCTATGGCCACATATAATGGTTCCCGTTATCTTTTCGAACAACTGGAGAGTCTGGCTATTCAAGATCTTTTGCCCTGTGAGCTTGTGGTTTGCGATGACGGCTCCAGCGATGACACCGTGGCTTTGCTTCACGAGTTCCAAAATGTTTCTCCATTTCCTGTGCATATCTACCAAAATGCCAACAGGCTGGGCTATGTCGATAATTTTCTTAAAGCAGCCAGTCTTTGCCACGGTGACTATATCAGTTTCTGTGACCAAGACGATGTCTGGCGTGCAACCAAGCTAAAGCGCCTGGCGGGCCAATTTCGTCGCAATGGCGCAGTGTTGGGAATTCATCAGGCGATGGTGGTGCATAATGATTTATCACCAACAGATGCCCGTTTTCCTGTAATTGGGAAAACGGTTGTGGTTCCTGCTCAACGTCTTGGAGATGGCCCTTTAAAGAGCTTTCCCCTGGGGTTTGCTCTGACTGCTCACCGATCCGTGATAGCTCGCATTATTCCCCGGTTATCCGATTATCCGGAACGATTTAAGTTTTATTTTGGCCATGAAATGCCTATTTACTTAACAGCTAGGGCTATGGGACCCGTAGTTTACTTGAATGAAACCCTTACATTATATCGACGTCATGAGCAAAACGTCACATCGGGCAAGGGAGTGCAACAGCAGTCTTCGTGGGCAGGATTGCAAAACAATTCGCAAGACTATCTCGGGTTTGCGACCCATGCAGAAAGTCGAGCCGCATTTTTAGAGTGGATGGCCGGTGACGATAGAGACCCGGTAGCCGATTATTTTCGACTCAATGCTAAGGTCAGTAGCCGACTCGCGCGATTTATGACATCCCGCGCAGCCTACTATGAAATCATGGGGACGGCCACCCGGGTGCGCGCACTTTATCGTATGGTGTTGCAAGGCGCCTATCAGTCCCGACTAACTGGAGGTTTGGGTTTGAAGAGTTTGGGGAAGGATCTGTACTCCGTTTTTCGCTGAATCCTATTGGCTTGGGAGGGGGAGCTATCACTGAGCGAACATCAGAAACCTAAGCGGGTACGGGCCAGCCTAAAGCGATCTGCGGGCATAGTATTTGTTTTCTCTTTATTGTCTAAGCTTGGTGGATTAATTAGACAGTTCGCCATGGCATTGATGTTTGGCACTAGTGCCGCGAACGATGCCTGGCTTATTGCCTCGGTCATCCCCAATTTATTTTTTGGATCTGTCAGTGGAGCCATCACCGTCACTACCGTGCCAATTTTGTCCGAAGCTGATGCCCAATATTCCCAAGAGTCCACGAATGTCTTCATAAGTCAGGCGTTGGTGGCGATTGGCATCATTACTCTTGTGCTCAATATCGTTGCCGAAATATTTGCGCCGTTGATAACACGACTGGTGGCGCCGGGATTTAGAGGGAACGAACTTCAACTGGCGATAACGATGGCGCGCATTGTCATGCCGACTTTATGGATTCAAGCCTTGGCGGGATTTTTTAGTGGCATTTTGCAGCAACGTGAGCAATATTCTGCACCGGCAGCGATTCCAGTATTGATTAATATTGTGCGGATTCTGGGTATTGTGGTTTTAGGCCGCTTTATGGGGATAATCGGAGTGGCGGTAGGATTTACCGTGGGGACGGCATTGCAATTTACTCTGCTTATTGGTCCATTGAGGCGCGCTAAAATTCGCCTGAGGCCGACCCGACACCTTAATCATCCTTTGCTTAAGAAAATGGGACGAATTTCCGTGCCCTATTTTGTTAATTCATCCGTTAATAGTGTGGAGATCATTGTTGACCGGGTTTTGTCCTCTTACCTCGTGACGGGGAGCATTGCTGCAATTAACTATTCGTACACTCTGGTACAGGTGCCCTTAACGCTTTTGTTAGCGCCCATAACCACACCGTTGCTCACTCGTTTGTCGCAACAGTATAGCGACGATGATCTTGATGAATTCCGACACACCGCATTCCGTGGCATGGAGTTAACACTCTTTATATTAGCACCGGTAACTATGTGGTTTATCACCCTGCGGATTCCCATTTTAGTGGTTTTGTTTCAACATGGTGCTTTCACCATCCGTTCGACCCAACTTACCGCTACCACTCTCTTGGCATTCAGCCTAGGAATTCCGGGATTTGGCATGGTATTCTACTTAAGAAATCTGTTTTTCGCCTCTAAAGACACCAAAGTGCCCGCTCGTTACGGCATTATCGCGATTATGTGCAATATCGCCGGAGATCTTGTCTTAGTGCATGTGTGGCAAGCTGCCGGTTTGTCCCTGTCTACCAGCATTGCAAATTGGGTTAATGCCACATTAATGATGATGCATTTGTCGAAGACAAACGTGCTGAAATACAGTCAGTTCAAGAAGACTCTGTCTCCAATATTGCTTGCATCAATGGGCATGCTTGCGACTTGGGCAATTGTTCGTCTGGCAATATCTCCGCTCCATCTTCGATTGTTGGGTGAATTAAGTTGGGCAGCAGTCAACCTGGTGCTATCCGGCATCGTGTACGTGTTCATTTTACGGCGTTATAACAACGAGATGCTTGATTGGCTGGAAACCCTGATTAAAAAGCGACTGGTCTCATGGAACCGCTAGGGTCTCGCGTTCATTCACAAAGACCGTTCGCGAAATACCATCTGGCGAACGGTCCTTCTTGAGAAAGCCAGTAAGCTACTATTAGATGGATTCTTTCTGCGGTGGTGGAAATGGCGCCTTTAACCAGGACTCGAAACAAGCCCCTTGTGCTTGTGTAGGTTCGACAATAGGCTTTATCTCTATTTTATCGTAGGGAGCTTCTGCGAGAATCACGGGAACCGTGACGAGATGACCACGTCGAAACACACTCACATTGACGGTATCACCGGGATGATAATTAATCTCGACGCGTTTGGTAAGGTCCTCCGGTTTCTTGACCTGGTAACCGTCTAGCGCGATGACTTGGTCGTTGGCATAAAGTGATGCGGCAGCAGGACCATTGGTATATGAAGTGGAAATCCTAATGGCATCTCCCGTGGATTTGGCATCAATGCCTAGCCATGGTTTAGTAGCTACTGACTTCGCGCCCGGTTCCGCATCATCCGCCTCAGGATTTTTATAGCTGCGATGAATTTCTAGTCCCGCGTAATCAAGGCTCATGGCCAGAGGAATTTCTTCAGTGCCGTTAACGTATCGGTCAAAAAACTCTTGAAACGAGCATTGCGCAACTTCTTCGACAGTTTCCTGGTAGACGTGTTCGGGAAATCCAATGCCATGGATTGCATATCGTTGATAAAGGAGCCGTAAAACATCATCCAGCGAATGTTCGTTGTTTGTCCGGTGCCGGATTTCCAAGTCCAGACAGGTTCCCACAAAGTCACCTTTAAGATAATAGGAAATGGTGCGGTTGCGTGAGTCTTCATCTGGTTTGTAAAGCTTGATCCAAGTGTCGAAGCTGGATTCTGCCAGACTTTGCACCAGTCGGCCGGGCTGCTTTTCGTAGGCTTTAAGATTGTCGGCCAGGGCGTCTAAATACTCTTTGACAGAAAATAGGTCTGCACGGCGCAGACTTAGGGCTGCATAATAGTCGGTAAACCCTTCCATAGCCCACAATAGATGGGTATACACTTCGTGGGAGTATTCAAAGGGCCCTAGCATATCAGGATGGATTCGCTTGACGTTCCACAAGTGGAAAAACTCATGGGACACCAACCCCAGCACTCGGCGGTACTTCTTGCGAGGTTTAAAGGAGAATCGCTCCATTCCGCATGTTGTGGAGTTTAAATGTTCCAGACCACCGGTGCCGCGATCGGAGAGGTGCATGATAAATGTGTAATGGCGGTAGGGTAATTCGTGGAAAATATCTCTCTGCGTCTCGACTATTCTTTGAATATCGCGAGTAAATGCCTCGGCGTCCTCGTTGCCATGGCCCCACAAAGCCACTGTGTGGGGCTTGTCATCTACCGTAAATTCCAGACTGCGGTGCGTGCCGCATTCCACAGGTGAATCAATCAGCACGTCATAATTGGCTGCAACATATTGCCCGGGATAGGCAGGGTCGGGATCCAGTCCAGTGGCTACCTTCCATCCCGCAGGGTGCTCTATTTTCACTGTAATCGGCAGATTGCGAAATTCATCTAGCCAGAAAAATAGTTGGGCTCCATTCCAGTAAGCATGACTTTCGTCAAGGTGACTGGTATCGACGCCGAGCTCATAGGCATAGACTTGGTAGCTGGCGGTGACTTCAGTCGACTCGGCAAAGGTCTCAAATTCCCAGGAATTTTTGCTGTGATGATGAAGAGTTAGCTCAGCATCGTAAGATTTGAGTTTGAGATCAAAGACATGGCGTGCAAAGTCTTGGATTTCATAGGCGCCAGGGGTCCATACTGGCAAAGTTAATGTATGCCGTCCTTTGGGCAATTGTGAAATATGTAGGCTCACATGGTAAACATGATAACCGGGCTCAACAAAATTAACCGTAAAGTGCAGTTGCGGTGCCAATTGGACGCCTCCTTAAAAGATCCCTCGGTAACGTGTTTAGCATATCCCAAAACTTGCAAACAAGCACGATGGGCCTCTCAAAAGGCAACGATGCCCCTTTACTCCTGGCGTAAGGGGGCACTGGCAGCAGATGGAGACTATGGGATGTCTCTGAGGATATCCTGGTAACTGTCCACCCGCCGGTCACGATAAAATTGCCAGTGTTCCCGAACTTCACGGATGCGGTCTAAATTCAAGTCGGCGACGACCAAGGCGTCTTGATTGCGAGGGCCGGCACTGAGAATGTTTCCTTCCGGGTCGCAAAAATAGCTTTGGCCGTAAAACTCCCCAATGTTCCAGGGATGCTCAATGCCTACGCGATTTAAGGCACCAACAAAGTAGCCGTTGGCTACTGCCATTGCCGGTTGCTCAATGAACCACAGGTTGTCAGAATGCCCTGCTGTAGTGGCGGAAGGCTTGAAAACGATTTCCGCACCATGCACCCCAAGAATTCTTGCTCCTTCGGAGAAATGGCGGTCATAACCAATATATACCCCCACTTTTCCCACGGCTGTGTTAAATACCGGGTAGCCGAGATTCCCCGGCCGAAAATAGAATTTCTCCCAAAATCCATAAGGTCCATCGGCAGGATACCCGTGAACTTGAGGAATGTGCATCTTACGCGCCTTTCCCAAGAACGAGCCGTCTGAATCAATGACAGCGGCTGTATTGTAGTAAACGCCGTCCATTTCTCGTTCGTAAATTGGGACAATTAACACCATGCCGTATTGTTTTGCCACGTCCCGCACGAGCCGGACAGTGGCGCCGTCTGGTACTTCTTCAGCCGCCGCATACCAACGTCGGTTTTGCTCTGCCGCGAAATACGGCCCAAAAAACAATTCCTGCAAACAGAGGATCTGAACGCCTTGAGTTGAGGCCTGGGCAATCCACTCTAAATGTTTTGCAATGGCAGCGCTTTTGTGAGATTCGACGGGATCTTCACCTGGCAAATCGTGACTTAGCTGCAATAACCCGGCTCGTACTGTCATCAAGTCACATTCTTTTCGAAGTTGTTCTCAATCAATTTTGATAAACGTAAAAGACTGTTTCGCCAGTTAGCTTCGATGGCCATAATGGCGAGTTCCTGATTATGCTGCCTAAATGCTTCGATAATATTTTCGTGTTCGGCGACCGATGGATCGGAGAGGAACAAACGGTCAAAATAGGCAATTTCGATGCGTTGTAGGGGAGTTTTGATTTGCTCAATGACTTTGATTAGTTCACGATTGCCTGAGGATTCAACAATCACGCGATGAAATTTAAGATCCATCTGCGTTGCTTCTACGGCATGATGCCGCGTCAGGGCGCGTGTCAAATCGGCATTGGCATCGCTTAGCGATTCCAGTTGGGCTTCAGACAAGGAAGTGGGCATCAATCGTACAGCCAGACTTTCTAAAGACCAAATGACAGGATAGCAGTCTTTGGCTGTGGAAAAATTCAAGGGGGTGACCTGTGTCCAACGATTGGGTTTGGTCGTGACTAAATTCTCGGACTCTAGTCGCAGCAGTGCTTCGCGAACCGGGGTGCGACTAACCGAGTATAATTCGGCGAGCTGCTGATCTTTAAGCACGGTTCCCGGCGCTAGTTCCCCTGTGAGAATTTGATCGCGAATTAGCTGGTAAATCTGTTGGGAAACGAATTGACGCGCGATGCCCTGAGAAGACACGGACTTTACCCCCTTTGTTGGTATGATATGTGATATACTACACACAAAAACTAAATAAAGCAACATGGTGCCCGGAAGAATGGATATTCCAAAACCTAGCAGACAAGGAGACATATGATGGATGCGATTCATATCGAATACTTGCCCAATACACGAACAGGCGACGAACCCGTACCCGAAATCCAGGATATGAGTACTCTCCAGGCGAAAAAGATCGGAGTTTTCCATCAAAGTTGGCCAGAGTACCACCCCACGCCCTTGAGAAACTTGGATGCATTGTCATCGTATTTGGGTGTATCAGCCATTCGAGTAAAAGATGAGTCCCAACGGTTTGGAATCGGCGCATTTAAAGTATTGGGATCAACATGGGCTATAGGCCGGTATTTAGCAGATGCTTGGAGCATTCCCCTGGATAACTTGACATTTGAGTCACTGCATGCGGAAGCCAAGGCCCATGAACCTATTACCTTTACCGCCGCCAGCGACGGTAATCACGGGCTGGGAGTAGCCTGGACCGCACAGCAATTGGGGCAGCGCGCAGTCATTTACTTGCCCAAGGGGACGATAGAGGAGAGAGTTGCCCGGATTCGCCGCCTAGGTGCCATAGCGGAAGTGACAACGATGAACTACGACGATACCGTTCGCCAGGTCGCGCTATTGTCTCGGCAGCGTGGCTGGGTGATGGTGCAGGATACGTCTTGGGATGGGTATCACGACATCCCACTTTGGGTAATGCAAGGATATTTGACGATGGTAAGGGAAGCGGAGCATCAGTGGAATTTGACGTCTGAGAAGCCGCCGACGCACATCATCATCCAGGCCGGAGTCGGTTCATTGGCGGGTTCCGTGGTGGGATGGTTTGCCGGAAGAAATTCTGGACAAGTCCCGGTCATTGTCATAGCCGAGCCGATGGCCGCTCCCGCTTTATATCGGTCTGCTGCAGCGGGAGGCCAGCCAGTTAAAATATCTGGCAGTCTTGATACCATTATGGCAGGATTGGCCTGTGGCGAGCCAAACCCAGAGGCATGGAAAATTATCCGATCGCGAGCGTATGGATTTGTGGTTTGCAATGACGTAGTAGCTGCGCGTGGTACCAGGATATTGTCCAACCCTCTAAACGGAGACCCCGTGATTGCCACCGGGGAGTCAGGCAGCATGCCCTTGGGTCTGTTGGCTACCATATTGGATCAATCTAAGTTTGTAAGTCTCCGGGCAATGTTAGACCTAGGCACTGACGCCCGCATCCTACTCTTTAATACCGAAGGCGTGACAGACCCAGATCTTCATCGTGAATTGGTATGGGATGGGAAATATTGTGTTTAGGTGGGCGCCACAGTAGAGCCCTAATAATTCTAGGTAGCTGGATTTCAGAGGGGACAGTTGGTGCAATGGGGAATTTTTCCAAGCGTCCAAACGAACTACGGAACTACTGGGAGAGGGGAGCCTCGATCGATTCGATGGCTCCTCTCTAAAGATAATATCCATAAAAATTGGAACCCCTGTCGGCGTACGAGTGGGGAAAAAGGCGGAGTGGGATGGGGACCACTCCATGGTAGCGAGCAGCCCGATTTTTGCTCTCGGTTTTTTAATATCCGCTGCTTGGCAGTTCTCGCTTGGGCGTCTTGATTAGCGTCCAAACTCCTCCACCCAATGCCCAAAGCCATACTAACCCATGCAACGGCACCACGATAAATCCGGCCAGTCCGAAAGTGATAGCGCCTACTAGCCAAATTACGGCGATAAGTGCTAATTGGATGAAGCCCGATACCCATTTTCCCATCATCAAGGTACCTAGACCTGGTACTGCCAGGTTGACGATAATCCCGATGATAATAATTAGGCGTTTCATGGCCATCCCTCCCTCGTTTCCCCTTATCTTACGTCTTTATTGTGAATTTGTCGCATGGAGAATCAAATCAGCCGTCCGATTCGCTGGGCGGCGTCAATAAGTTGGGAGGTAGAAGCCGTCAGCGAGATTCGCACGTAGCCTTCCCCGGCGGGGCCAAACCCAGCACCGGGGGCCAAAACTACCTGTTCACGGGCCAAAACACGCTCGGCAAACTCGACGGAAGTTTCTTTGGTTGGCACCGGACACCACATGAAAATACTGCCTTCCGATGGGGTAATCTGCCAACCGAATTTTTGGGCCTCGTGGATGAAGGCATCTCGTCGGGATTGGTAACGTGTGACGAGTGCCTTTACGGAATCCTGCGGGCCGGTAAGCGCCTCGATGCCAGCTTCTTGCACGGCTCCAAATTGACTGCAATGCAAGTGATCTTGCAGGAGTTCCAGATAGTGGATTATCTCTGGATTTCCTACTGCGAAGCCTAAACGCCATCCCGCCATGTTATAACCCAGGTTCCGCGAGTCAGGGAACGGAAAATCGTGGAATTTTTTTGGCCGTTAGCCCGACGGGTCCCAGATAAACCCCCGGTCAATCGGCACGCCTAGCGCATCTAAGAGGCGGCGCTG
>JAMDDZ010000089.1:18257-35987 GCA_023488565.1 Bacillota bacterium
AATTGACTGCAATGCAAGTGATCTTGCAGGAGTTCCAGATAGTGGATTATCTCTGGATTTCCTACTGCGAAGCCTAAACGCCATCCCGCCATGTTATAAGATTTGGAAACGGTGGTAAATTCGATCCCGGCCTCAACGCCACCAGGGCGGGATAACAAACTCACGGAGTGTTTTCCATCAAAGGTGATGTCTCCGTAGGCCAGGTCGTGTGCCAAAGTGATGCCGTCACGGGCTGCTAAGGCGATAATTTCATCAAAGAATTCTTCTGACGCCAACCGTCCGGTGGGGTTGTTGGGATAGTTGAGAAATGCCAGCTTAGCCTCGCGATCCCAATGGGATAAATTCGGGAGAAAGTTAAGGTCGGCCGTAAGCGGCAGCGATACCATATCAGCCCCTGCCAAACGAATTCCCGACCAATAATCAGGGTATCCGGGATCGGGAACCATGGCGCGATCCCCGGGATTAAGCAAAGCTAGCGATAATTCTTGCAATCCGATTTTGCTGCCGATGAGGATGGCGACGTGACGTGTGGAATCGATTGTGACACCGTGACGGGATTGGTACCACGAGGCGACGGCAGTTTTCATGGATTGAAGTCCGGAAAAGGGGATATATTTATGATACTTTGGATCAGCGGCAGCACTTTGAAGTGTGGTGACAATACTCCCCGGCGTGGCTTGATCGGGATTGCCCTGACCTAGATTAATCACGTCATAGCCTGCCTGCCGCAATGCCTCAGCTGTAGTGACCAGTTGGGCGAAAAATTGCTGTGGCAACGCTCTGATCCTGTCAGCAGGGGATACCGGTCTAGGAGATATGTGGCGCTGGACCATAAATGGCAACCCATCCTTCTTTCAGTCTAAAAATCTATTATTTGAGCCGAATAATTCACGCTGGGCTAGAAATCGCCTTGGCACACTTCCAAAACCGCATCCATTAGCATCCGAGCGCCAGCCGTAGTGCCAAGAGGATGCCCGTGAATCGCACTATCAGCATTGACCACAATATCATAGCCAAAATCTTCTACTAACTGTTCCACCAAGCCTAAGTGGATACCGGATGACGGGCCAGAAATGACCTCAGGAAACTGGCCTGGTTCGGATAAACGGTGATGAATAGCTAAAGCGTCTGCCCGAGATGTCGCCGCGGTTCCGTAGGGAGAAGGGAAGAGAACAATATCGGCACCTGCGATGCGGGGCAAGAGGCCAAGCAAAATTTCTGGAGCTACGCCCCATGCATGTGGTGCCACCAGTCCTCCGGCAAACGCGGGGTGTGCTATGAAAGGAACCTCTATCTGTTCGCGTCGCAATTCTACAAGAATATCTAGTCCCATCACAAAGGGAGAGATGAGAAATGCCTGGACTCCGGCATCAATGGCCCGATGCGCTGTGTCCAAAATTTCTCGCGGAGTTCCGGTGAGATTAGGTGCATAAAAACCCAGTTGCCCGGTTCGATCGGCCCGATCAGCCAATAAATTCCGGGCAATAGCAATTCGTTGGAGCAATGGCGCGGGATCGTCAAAGAAATAGATTTCGGCATCTTTGACCCAGTCCACGCCACCATCGATTTGCTGTTGAAATGATTCTTCAAATTCTTCAAGAGTGGCACCATTTTCACGCTTAAAGATTGACATGACAAATGGGCGGTGGTGGATTCCGAATTTTGCTCGAAGGCCGGGAACCCCGTGACTGGGACCGGGAAACTGCGCGAGAAATGCTTCAGGCAAATCCAAACCTACCAGCCGGATTGGCCCATCAAGAGAAAGCCTGCCGAAAACCACCGTTAGCAATGAGGCAATGGTTGGTTTAAAGTTGCGTATGGGATACCGGATGCTAAATATCCCGATATTGTGCATTGGGCGGTCAATATCGCCTACTTCGCCAAGAAATTGCTGGAGATCTACCTGTCGTGAAGGACGCAGATCATGCCGGGAACCCAATGTCATGCCAATGGCTATTGCTTCTGCCCGTTCCGCAAGATTGTCGGACCACGGCACCTGATATGTGGCAGTAATGAATGACGATTTCATTTAAGGCCTCCCCAGTTAAACAAAGACTGCAGAAGGAGAGCCTGCAGGATAAGATCTCTCCCATCTATCGGCATAACTGCCGTATTATTTGGGGCTCCGCGCTATGCACGATCCCATAGGCTGTCTTGATGAGTGGTGGCTGAATTGGAACCAGGATAACGTTTGTGACGTGTGATTGTCAATGAAAGCTAAAGGACAAATGCCGCATACGCAAATATTTAATCCTGAGCCAACTTATCCGGCCTGCTGTCCCATGGAAGCCAAACGCCGCTCGTCGCGAGTTTCCCAATACACCACACCCATTGCCACCAATTGCAATAAGGCGATAATCCAAAAGCCTAGACCTAAAGACCCGTACTCAGCAACTATTCCGAGTACCAAAGGGCCAAAGGTGCCCGAAAGATTAAATGATGATTGTGCCAGTGTGTTAGCGGCTACCAACTGTGATTTGCCAACGTTCGAGGCAATACGCATGGTAATTAGCGGAAACAAGGCGGCATGCGGCCATCCCAACAGCCAGAATCCCGTGATGAATACGGGCAGGTTAGGAGACCATCCCATCAATACTAGACCAAGAGCCCCCACTCCCAATGCCCAAAAAATCAAGGTGGCTTTCTTGGTTAATTGTCCCTTACGGGCAAACCGGGCAATAAGCAAACGGCCGAGCAAAGATACCACAAAAAAACTGGTTAACACCAATTCCACCATGACATAGGGCAAGTGAAAGTGCTGTTTGATGTCGACGCCACCGTATGTCATTGCCGCAGCAAACGATAAATTGAACAAAAACAGCGCCCAAAAACTATTCATATAAATCCGGTTACGCCAGAGATCACGCATGGTGTCTCGCAATCCGATCTTTGGGGCGCTATTAATCCCTTGGGAAAGATGCAGCGTTAATGCTGGTTGATACCAAATCATAGCAACCAAAGCCAATATGGCGAAGACCAACAACAACACATACAGCGATCGCAGCGGAAATCGGGTCAGCATTAATGTTCCGATTATCGGTGCAACGACCAGACTAGATGATAGGGCCAGGGAGTAGTAGCTCAGATTGCGCTCCCTCTGATCTGGGGTAGAAAGCCCTCCCATGAGAGACAGTAGGTGCGGCATGACCAACGCCGTGGACACACCTGACAATCCTACTCCGACCAAAAGTTGCCAAAAGTCTTCGCTCAACAGCATAATAAGCACTGACACTACCAGAAACATAAATCCCCACGTCATGATCCGAGGAATTTTCGCTAGCGGCACGGATGCGCTATAACCAAATCTCACCAGCAAGGTAACTACCGCATACACCGAAGTCACTAACCCCACTTCGGCCAAGCGCGCTCCCAAGGCATGTGCAAACAACGGACTGTTGCTTTGTATCATTGATGAATCAGCACGTGACAAAAAGGTTAAAATTAAAATTAACCACACTAAGGTGGCTGTTAACGCGTTGTTTCGGTTCATTCTTAATCCGCCTCATCCTAGCTCAAGCCTGACAGAGTCAGTATACACCGTTTGTCCATGCCGTCAGCGATGGCCTTTTAGGCGTGGCCGCTTAGTTTGGGTAAATGGAGCATATTTGAATGGCGCCATTCATGTCGCCGGACGAGTCAGGTCAAAAAATATCTCTTGGTATTTCTTGAGAGTGTCATGAGGATCGAATTGCTGTTGGACACGGCGGTGTGCTGCAGCACCAAGCGTCTCGACTAGATGAGGATTATGCGCCAATTGACCGATGGCATAGACATAGGCGCTAATATCCGAGGGCTCTGGAATTAAAAATCCGGTGTCTGATGTAATCACTTCCCGGATTGCCCCAAGATCGGGAGCAATGGCGGGGCGGCCTTCAGCCATAGCTTCCAAAATGACCAGAGGCAATCCTTCATAGTCACTGGTGAGTAAGATGGCGTGGCTCTGTTGATACCACTGACGCATTTTGGCAGGTTCCTCAGCGCCATGCAACACGACCTTCGATGCTAATCGAGCGCGTCGCAGCAAGTTGCGCAAATCGGTTTCCAAAGAACCGCTGCCGATAACGTCGATAATGGCGTTAATCTGTTGCAGTTGAAGCATCCGGGCAATGTCAACGACCCTTAGAGGCGCCTTTTGCGGATCCAGTCGAGCCGGATATAAAATTCGAATTTCACCTGACGGTGCAGGCGATGGGGGAGGGGTCGGCGACTCGGGGACCGCGAGGCCTAGATACACCACAGAGATCTTATGGGGTTCAACATAATACGTGCTGATGAGCTGCTGCTTCAAGTCATGGCTAATAACCACAATCCGGTCGATCAGGTTTTGATAGCGACTGAGGGCATACTGGATCCATCCTCCTCCCGGTTCTTCCAAGTGAAACTGGGCACTGGTTTTAACCTGGGTATGAGATTTAAGCCAAGGAAGGATATCGAAACCTATTTGGGAGTGCATAATGTACATCAGATCCACATGTTTGGTCTCTACCACATGCTGCAACATTTTTTGCCGCATCAAATGGTCAGTTCCCATCGAACCAATATCCCAATATTCTGTGACCCGATTTAGGATATGTCTAATCCAGATATTGGATTGAGGCTCAGTGGTGGCCAAGTAGAGATTGAATTGGTTGGAATCCAGGCCATTAATTAAGTCAATGAGGGCCCGGTCGGCACCGCCTGCAACGAGTCCGGGTGCCACAATGAGTAAGTTGATGCGAGTCCGACGCCACACAAAAAGGTGAGGGGTGCTTTGGGCATTGTCCATTGCGAGCGATGGGGACGATAAGTCCCTTGTGGATGGCGTAAGGAGCATACCCCGAGGCGCCAGCGCCCCGAGTGCCTGTTCGGTGATGTCAGGCATGGCCTGCCCTATTCGATAACCGACCACAATGACATCGCAGGATCCAGGAGTGGGAGTTTCAAAGGCTAGGTCATGTACCATTGATGGAGGGCCGTCAATGGTAGAGACCGTGTTCCAAAGATAGAGATTCACCTGCCGCGACACCGCGCGGGATATATCCCAGATGGTTTCATCATCTAAATCCAACAGGCCAATTTTGCATGCTTGATATGATGCAAGATGTGATTTGACGTCGGCAATATAGTGGATCTCTTCTTGAGAAGGCTCTTTTGGCCAAATTCCATGACGCAGTTGATGCCCCCTTACCCAAGGACTTTGGGTAGGTACATCGGTATGTTCTGAAAACCACAGGCGGCTTTTCATTCACGATCTCCTTGCAACACTTTAGTCTCTTGCGGCGGTGTAACGTTGGTCCCGTTAAAACAAAATACCTGTATAATGGCGAAATCCCTGATCCAAATGTTCACCAGTTTCCCCGACTTCCATGGGTTGCGGGGGCTTCATTTGAGGACGTCCTCGCAGTGCTCGTTTAGATAGTTGAAATACCCGGTAGCTGTGATAAAAGAGTTGATATGCGGTATCAAAACCAATGCGGGGAGCCACATGGCGTTTGCCGAAATTTTTGATGGCCCGCGATATGCGGCGTTCAGGGGGAGCTTGCCACTGGGATTTGATAATCAGGGTTTGATTGTCTAGGTCCCATATATACACATCGGTTTTAGCGGCTACGATTGGATCTAATTGATCCCAGGTGCTATGGGATTCATGCACTGGGAGTTCAGCGAAGACGAAGTGGGCCCGAAGAAATCGTCCCAGGGTCATCTCGTCATGTTTGAGGAGGATAGCGTGAATATCCTGCCGCATTTCCATGGTTACGGCCAACTTTTCCATGAGAGCGGAATCGATTAGGGGCTCTATGAGTCCAGGTGCCGCAAAGAACAGGTACTTGGCTGTCAGGAGGTGCATCTCGGCAAATGGATGCTCTAGATCGGTCAAGGAAACGATTGTGCTGTCGATCAAAGATTGCGACTCGACTAACGCTTTAGGAGCGATAATGTTAACTCCGGGCGCCCAATTTCGTTTAATCTCCCGTTGGTGGGGTGGGAAATATACGGAGGCCAATTCGTCGTGAATTTTGGCCATGAGTTGTGTTTTAGTCCTGTCTGCGCTATTGACCATCGAATACCCCCAGCGGCGATAGAAAAAGGTTTGGCCTGGGAGGCGGCGCCCAATGAACCCATAGAGACCTAGACGCAAGTGGAATTCCCAGTCTTCGTAACCTTGCTGCATCGTCTCGTTGTAGGCAAAACCCCAATCAAACACTCGGCGGTCCAGCAAACTGCAGGCATCGGTAAAGTTGTCGCTTAGCAGTCGATATAAATTATACGATTGATGGGGAACGTATGATTCTTCGACACCAAACAGGACCTTATCCTGATAGACAAACATGACCTGGGGGTCTTGTGCTTGACTGTCGCGCATCATGGCAACTAGCAGCTCAATCGCGTCGGTTGACAAATAGTTATCGGCATCCAGGGGAAGTATGTAGTCGCCTGAGGCATAGGCAATCCCAACATTGCGGGCGCGGCTCAAACCACCATTGACCTGGGTGATTAAATGGAACGCATATTGTTGCGCTAGACGGGAAATGGTCTCTTTGGTATCTGGTCCGGATCCGTCATCCACCACAATGGTTTCGATGAGATTTGCAGGATAGGTTTGAGACTTCAGCGAGGCCAGGCATTCACTTAAAAAAGGGCCTTGGTTATAACAGGGAATGACGATACTGACGGTAGGAAGACCCATCGGCACGGCCTCCTTTTTTGCTATAGGACTTCTCACAAGATACCAAGCTTCAGGCAGTCGGTCAATTCTCCAAAGATCGTCATGATCGACTAACGGTTGCGACAGTGTTCGACTTGTGGCAGGATCAATGCGTCAAGGATTCCATCGCACGATAGAATGAGGCGCTATGATTTCTACTTTAAATGACGGTACCGCGACAAATCGCGGAAATGGCCAGGGTCACTTGCTGCAACCGGATCGCTTCGCCAGGTGGGCATGGGTTTGGGCGTACGGGGCAGTGGTGACCACGCTTGCGGTGGTTCGCCATAGTCTTTATGTCGTCCATGGGTATAGCTTAAGTGGGTACTTGGCGGCATTTAGCCTGATCACGCACGGACGCCCAGAAGAGTTGCTCACCAACCCGCTAACCCGAGCTATTGCGTCAAACCACAGTTGGATCATTTGGATATTGGCGCCGTTGGTCAGTGTGTTGGGAGCAGGCTTTTTGTTTTTTTTCAGCGCTCTGGTGGTGGGAAGCGGAGCATTGGCATTATACCGGGTAGGTCAATTGTGGCAGTTAGAACCTCGTACCAGCGCCATCATCAGTTCTCTTTACCTATTATACCCGTCGCTCATAGCCGCAAACATCTATGATTTCCATCCGGAGGTGTGGGCGGCCTCTCTATTGCTATGGCTGGTTTGGTTTGCACTCAAGAAAAATTGGTGGGGCTTCGGGATCATGTTGGTATTGATGACCGGATTAGGGATACCGGTTGCGGGTGCTTTGATGTTAACCGGGATCGGATTACTATTGAGTAAAAAGAGTGTTTGGTTCGGTGCTACGGACTTGACGTTTACCGTGCTCTATTGGTCTCTGGAGCACGGAGGACTGATTTTCCCGCATTGGGCCTGGACTGGACGATTATCCTTGCGCACCGTGCTCTATTTAATGTGGGTGCTGCTGCCACCGAGCGTAGCAGCCGTCACGTTGTTTCGGCGCCGTTCGGCACTAAATCATTGGTGGCTCTTGGCTGGCGTGGTGCTAGCATGGAATATTGCACAGGGTTCTGTTGCTGACACCTCTCCGTTTACCGATCACAGCGCTTTGCTAGCGCCTTTTGGGGCTATGGCTTTGCTGGCCAGTGGCACTATCTTCGGTCGATTCGGCAAATGGGCACTTCTGTGGTCCACTGGGTGGGTGGTCCTAATGGGGGGATATTTGTACCATTCCACTTGGCGGCCTCGGCCGGCCAATGGCGTGGAAATTGCGGCTGCCTTAAGCTTGGTACCGAAGTCTTCCCTTTTGGTCAGTCAAAGTTACATCTTGCCGCACCGCGGGGTGACCGATCGCAACTGGCCTACCACCGTCATTACTTCGCGTATCATACCGAATCACACCTATGTTTTGTTGAATCCTGAAGTCAGTGATGGATACAGCACCTCCCCCATATTGACAGCATGGCTCAATATTGCCAAATCTCCTGCGAAAAGCCGGATCCGGTATCATGCGGCTGGGGTGTGGCTTTTTCAACTGACCCGTCCGCTGCCGCCGCAGTCGCTCGGCGGGTGAAAATCCCCGGGTTTATATCAACGGGACACTTGGGAGGAAGGAGGGCAATGGTGCACAACGCGTCGACCAGTACTATTCGTCGTTGGGAGTGGTGGAACCGTCTCGCCAAACGACTGCAAGGCGCCGGTTTATGGGTGGAATTGACGCGCAATTTAGCGTCTCGAGATGTGGAAACGCGCTATAAACACTCATTGCTCGGCCTTTATTGGGCCATCATCAATCCCTTGGTTACGGCTGCCATTTTTGGTTTTGTTTTCGGGGTTATTTTTCATGTATCCACCAAACCGATCCCTTACGTGGTCTTTTATTTAGGGGGGCTCACGTTTTGGAACTTTTTTGCCAATGGCGTTATGTCAGCGGTGGGCAGTGTGTCGGGCAATGCTGCGCTGCTGGCCAAGATTTACTTTCCTCGGATCGTGCTGCCGACGGCTGCCGTTCTGGCGCGCTTCATTGATTTTTTGTTTTCGCTTGGGGTCTTGGTGGTGTTTATCCTGCTTTACCGGGTGCCGGTGCATTGGACCAGTCTTTGGATCCCCGGGATATTAATGATCCAAGTGTTCTTCACATTGGGAATTGGCTACATGGTGGCAGCATTGAACGTGCTCTACCGAGATGTAACTCAGTTGATGGGATTGCTATTAATGGTATGGCTATACTTTTCGCCGGTAATGTATCGTCTGTCAGGCCATCCCCAATCTTTGCAAATCATTTTGCTAATCAATCCGGTAGGAGCCATGATTGAAGTGGAACGCAACGTCATCTTCACTGGCCATGTTTTGCACCCGGAATATTTATGGGTGGCCATTGCTTGGACCGGGTTTGTCTTTTTAGGCGGCATTGCGCTTTTTAAGCGTGTGGAGCCGCTGTTCGCGGAGGTGATGTAGGTGGCATCGATTTCCGTGGACCAGGTATGGAAACAGTTTCTGATAAAAAAAGACCGCGCTGACAGCGTGGGTCACCTCTTGTTACGGATGATTCCTCAACCCCGGAGCAAAAGACCGAAGAGTGAACCGTTTTGGGCTCTGCGCGACATTTCTATCGATATGCCCCATGGCACCAGTTTTGGCATTGTTGGCAACAACGGGTCAGGGAAAAGCACCCTGCTAAAAATTTTGACCCAGACTATGAAGCCTACGCGAGGTTCTATAGCTGTGTCCGGAAGGGTTTCAGCACTGATTGAACTGGGCGCCGGATTCCACCCGGATTTCACTGGACGGGAAAATGTTTATCTTAATGGGTCCATTTTGGGCATTGGGCGCAAGGCCATCGATGCCAAGATGGAAGAAATTATCGAATTTGCCGATATTCGTCCATTTATCGACACCTCGGTCAAATATTACTCGTCAGGAATGCAAGCGCGATTGGGTTTTGCGGTGGCGACCAGTGTGGATCCCGAAATTTTAATTGTCGACGAAGTGCTGGCGGTTGGGGATGAAGCGTTTCAGCAACGGTGCATGGACCGGATATTTACCATGAAGCGCAGTGGGACCAATATCCTCTTGGTATCGCATGATTTGGGCTCGATAGAGCGGTTGATGGACCGCGCGGTATGGATTAACCGGGGGGAAATGCAAATTATCGGCAACCCGCGAGATGTGGTGTTTGCCTATCGACAAAGCATGATTGATCAAAATACCGGCTTCAGTGCTCAAGAAGATGTTCAAGAGACTGCTAACGAGACGACGTTCATCGTGAACGAGGCATATATTGAGACCGGGTCGCGCCGTGTCGACAGCATTCAGTCTGGGGACACAGTGGTCATGGTGACGCTATTTGATAATCAAACTGGAATGGAAATGGAGGGACATTTTTCCTATACCATTAGACGGCCTGATGGGCTAGAAATTGTCAGCTTGTCTTCCATGCTCGACGGCGAGCCCATGCACTTTGCCCCGGGACCGGGACAGATTCGGGTGCAATTGCCGGAACTGTATCTGACAACTGGACAATATGAAGTAGACGCGGCGGTGTACGATAAAAACGGGCGCCGGATGGCGGAATGGCGGGCCTTAATCCGGTTTGCCGTACAAGCTATGCAGAAGACCCCGGGGCTTTTGGTCTTGCCGCATCAGTGGCAAATCAAATGAAACCGGTGATTGCGGTGGATGCCCGCTATGGTTTAAGGAGTCCCAGGCGCGGGGTGGGGGAGTATGTTTACCAAGTCCTGACCCATTTGAGTGCGCTTGATCCGCCTTATCAGATTGTGTTATACGGGGATAAGATGTGCAACCCTGAAACGTTAGCGGATTTGCGCCAAACATATCCGGTGCATATTGTTTCCGCCGTCAATTTCTTTGCTTGGGAGCAGTGGGCGTGGCCACGGGCCGCCAGACACGCCAAATTGCTGCATGGGACCGCCAATATTGGCCCGTTGCGACCCTCGTTACCGTATATTTTAACGGTCCATGACGTAATTGAGTGGCATCGCGGCCGGGATTTTCCCGCAGAGATTCCGCTTCGGCATCATATCAGCCGCGTTTATCGGATGAACGCATTAAAACGACTGGCTCCGCGCGCACTGCAAATTCTCACTGTCTCGGAACACGCTCGACAAGACATTGCGGTTACCCTAAAAGTTCCACTCAACCGCATTGCGGTTACCCCGCTAGCCGGAAAATTTCCTTTGTGTCAACCGACTTCTGGCTTGTCGGATCCGCCGTTTGTTCTCACTCTAGGGGCGTTGGATCCTCGGAAAAACTTAAAGGCCGTTTTGGCGGGATTTGCTCTGGTATCGCATCCTGACTTGACATTAAGAATTGTTGGGGTTGAGCCGCGCGGCCTGCCACAAATCATGGCTCTGGTACGAGACATGGGACTTAGCCAGCGGGTGGTCGTTGAGGCTATGATCAGTGATCAGGATTTGCAAATGCTGTATCAAAGAGCGACAGCATTTTTGTACTTAAGCCATTACGAGGGATTCGGACTGCCGGTGCTGGAGGCGATGAGCCAAGGGTGCCCTGTGATTTGCGCAGACCATGCCTCCTTGCCGGAAGTAGCAAATGATGCTGGAATCTTGGTCGATCCCAGTGACTCGCAAACCGTGGCCAAACACGTGAAAACTTTGCTGTCCGACACTGAATATCGTGACCTGTTGCGTCAACGGGGACTTGCCCGGGCGCGACAATTTTCTTGGGGGAAGACAGCCGAGTTGACTCATCGGGAGTACATGAAAGCATTGGAGGAGGTGAAACGATGACGGTTATCCCCCAAGTGGCCATCGATGTGAGAATATTGACCGTGCAAAAGGAACTGGCTGGGGTAGGGCAGTATATCCAAGAGTTGGTCACGGCTTCGCAGCGAGACACCACGGAATCAGTGCGCTTGGTGCCATTGTCGTTTACTGCTCACCATTCCTCGATAATAGCGGTTCCCCGAATCGGACGACTGCCCTGGCAGTCGGTGGCATTGCCGCTCCATCTTCGTCAGGGCCGCTACCAGGTTTTTCACGGACCGGCATTTAGCCTTCCTCCTTTTGTGAACATCCCGGCAGTGGTGACCATTCATGATTTGACTTATCTTCGTTTTGAAGAAACCGTGAATGATGATACCCGTAAATATTTGAGGCGGGTAGTTCGCTATGCGGTTGGCCGTGCGGAGTGTATCATCGTACCCTCCACCGAAGTAAAAGCCGATGTGTTGCGTTACTTTCCGGCTGTTGATGGCAGCCGAATCCGGGTCATTGCGCTTGGCTCTGACCGATTGCGACAGAAAGCGGCGGTAGAACCATCAGCGGCTCCCCAGCCTTTTCTTCTTCATGTCGGTACCATTGAACCGCGAAAGAATTTAGAGTTTTTGCTGCAAGCCTTCAGCATCTTGGTGAACCGATTTAAGGTTCCCCACCATTTAGTGCTAGTGGGTGGCGGTGGCTGGAAAAACCAGACTTTTCATGCCAGAGTCCAAGAAATGAAAGCTAGGGATCGTGTGCACCTTGTGGGATATCAAGACGACCGTGCCGTTTTATGGTATTACCAGCATGCGGCATTGTACGTGATGCCCTCCCATTATGAGGGGTTTGGGCTGCCTGTGATGGAAGCTATCGCCAGTGGTGTGCCGACCGTGATGAGGGAATTCGGCTGCTTGAATCCAAGGATCCCGAACAGTGGGCCCAAGCCATCTTTGATCTGTTAACTCATCCTGTTCGGCCAACCATCCCTGTCAACACTTGGCAGCAGACTTGGCAGGAGCACGCATCCTTGTATCGCGAGGTGTGCCGCCTATGAACTCGCTCACCGCGTCTACAGTGTCCGTGATCATTGTCAATTACAATGGCGCCGCTGTGTTGGGCAAGGCTCTTGATAGCGTGCACCGTTTGCAGCAACCTCCATTGGAAATTGTGGTGGTGGATAACGGGTCGGACGACGATAGCGTCCAGTTGGTTAAATCTAAGGCGTTGATCAATCCCCACATCCGTTTGGTGGTCATGGCCGAAAACCGCGGGGTCGCGGGCGGCCGTAACGTGGGTGTCGAAGTGGCCCAAGGGGACGCCTGGGCTTTTCTCGATGCTGATGGTGAGGCGACAGATCAATGGCTTCCCGAAGCGGTGACAGCGTTAAACGCGGATCCGGCAGTAGGGGCGGTGGCCCCTCTAGTGCTTATGGATCAAGGCTACGTCATTAATGGCGCGGGGTCGTTTTTAGACGCTGGCGGTCACGGCTATGACCGATATTGGGGGGATACATTGCCGTCGCGCGAGGGCGATCTCATTGCCCTCTCGGGAACGGATTGTGATTTTCCAATGGGCTGCGGAATGGTTCTACGTCGTGATGGGCTGGAGGGGATTTGGCCGTTAGACGACTCTTCTTTAAAGTGGCATGACGATACCGAAATTGGTATCCGGATACGAAAACTTGGATATCGGGTGGTGTTTTGCGCCGGGAGCCGAGTTCTGCATCAACCAGGCCATTCGGATCCGCAGCATTTCTTAGAACGCCATTTGCAGGCAGAGACGGCGCGCTTTCGCCTGTTGATCAAGTACTATCCGATAACGGTAGTGGCGATGGAACTCAGTCGGTTCGCGATGCATGCGGTGTCTGGTTCCCGACATCGTCCAGAGGCATTTTCGGAATTGGGCTCGGTGCTGACCAACCTGAAACAGGATTGGCGTCTCTTATATCGTATTCGCCGACAATGGCAAGGCAAGACCCATGCAAGTTAGTATGCACACTTTGGCAAATCGGTTATAATTGGTCTGTAGACATATTGTCTATTAACGGTGCTAGGGGTGCCAAGAGGCTGAGAAGTAGTCCGCTAGCGGCTACTAACCCTTTCAACTCGATCTGGGTAATGCCAGCGGGAGGAAAGTGCCATGACGGGAATTCAGCCTCGTTTGCGCCGCGTGGTGCAACGAGGATTTTTCTGTCTATACACCCCTCACTCCTTACTTTGAACGATGGGGAGAGTGGGATAATGCAGTGGAAATTACGAGACATTGTGGTTACCGCAGTGTTGGCGACAGCCTGTGGGGCCATCTATTTAGGGTGGGACTTGCTTTACAAATTTGTGCCCAGCAGCATCAATCCGGTGGTGGCAGCGGGGTTTAACGGATTATGGTGGATTGCTGCAGGCATAGTGCCCTATATTATTCGACGCCCAGGTGCTGCCGTATTGGCAGAATCGATAGGGGGATTCGTGGAATTTGCTCTCGGAAGTCCTTATGGCATTCAAGCGTTTACCATTGGCATTGCCCAGGGATTAGGCGTGGAACTGGGGTTTATGGTGGGCGGCTACAAAAAGTACAACCTGGCTTGGATGTTGTTTGCGACAGGATTGGGCGGCATCGGCAATTACATCTATTCTTACTTTTACTACGGCGTCGATAAGTATACCATGTTGACACAAATTGGGTATTTAGTAGTAACCATGCTTAGCGGCGCGATTTTATCCGGTCTGTTATCGAAATGGGTGGGGGACGCTGTAAAACGCACTGGCGTTCTGCGCAATTTTGCCATTTCGCGATCGGTTGGCAAGGCGTCATGAGTGTTACTGAAACCACACAACCAGCACTGCCGGAATCTTGGGTGGAGGCTCGCCACCTTTCTGTCACCTATCCTGGGCAAGATGCACCGGCTTTGCGCAACATCGACTTCTCCCTCTCTGAGGGGGAAGCGGTGCTGGTGATAGGGCCGAGCGGCTGCGGAAAATCCACCCTGGCTATGGTCTTGGCGGGTTTGATTCCCCAGTCGGTGGAAGCCACTATCACCGGACAGATACGCCATGCGCCGATCTTGCAGCAGCCGGGAGCGGTGGGCTACGTTTTTCAAGATCCCGAAGCGCAATTTTGCCAATTGACAGTCGGTCAAGAAATTGCATTCGGCTTGGAAAATATCGGGTGCCGCCCGAGCGAGATGTCCGCACGCATTAGAGATGCCCTGGACACAGCGGGTCTTGCAATTGATACCGAAGCTCCTAATTATGCGCTGTCAGGGGGGATGAAACAGAAGTTGGCGTTGGCGGCGGATCTGGCGATGGATCCGCAGTTGCTGATTTTTGATGAACCGACAGCCAATCTTGACCCTGAGGCCACAAGTCAAGTGTTTGCCGAAATTGAGCAGTTGATTCGTAGTGGCCGTACTTTGCTGATCATCGAACACAAATTTGAAGCGTTGTTGGATGTTGTGCCATACTTGGTGCTTATTGACCGTCTGGGGCAAATACGCAGCACAGGACCCACTAAGGACGTTGTCCGCGATGAGTGGGACTGGCTCATGGCGGAAGGATTAATTCCCGAAGGCTTATCACCGGAATTTGATCGCAAAAGCTTAATTCATCAGCGTGAGGTAGGCGAGATTCACCCAGAGCAGCCTATATTGCAGGCCAGAAACGTTTCGTACACCTATGTTTCTAAACGACTGGGAAAACGTCTGAAAAAACAGGGACGATCTCCGTCTTATGCCTTGAGAGAGCTGTCGCTTGAGATATGCCCGGGAGAACTAGTAGCCATTGTTGGGCCCAATGGATCGGGCAAATCTACTCTCTTAAGTCTGTTGGCTGGATTGATCCAGCCAACTCAAGGAGTCATCACGCTTCCTCCGGTTCAGCCTGACATGGTAGTTCCGGTGGCCTTTGGATTTCAAAATCCCGAGCATCAATTTATCTTTGAGCGGGTTGCCGATGAGTTGGCGAACCGATTTGTGGACCAGGATATTCCTGACGATGTGCAACAATTGTTACGGGAGTTCGAGTTGCAAGGACAGGCGGATCAGAGCCCATTTGCCCTAAGTCAAGGCCAAAAACGCCGTCTATCGGTGGCGGTAATGGTGCGGGATCCTCATTTGGCATATTTGCTTGATGAACCGACATTTGGTCAGGATGCGCGTACCGAGCAATACATCATGGCCCGTTTGACGGCACTGAAAGATCAAGGAAAAGCTGTGGTGCTGACGACCCATGATATGGATCTGGTATGGCGCTATGCTACTCGGGTTGTGGTTTTGGTTGCGGGTGGCATGATTTTTGACGGTTCTCCGCAGGATCTTTTTTATCGCACCGATATCATGATTCAGGCCCACTTGATGGTGACGTCGGATTCCAACCATTCCGACGATAGGGTGAGCCAGACCCCCACGCTCAGTCATCGCTTTATTGAAGTAGACCGGCGCCAGGCCCAATCTCCGATTGGGCGACTTAACCCGGGGTGGAAACTCATTACCACAATTTTAGCCATGGGAATTGCCATGTTTGCCCGCCACATCGCCCAAGGCATAGCCCTGGGGTTGATCCCCCTGATGTTGCTTTGGGCCGGAGCCTGGCTTACCCCGTGGCAAATTATTAAACGAATGTCACCATTTGTGGTCTTTTTTGCGCTCTACACTTGGACCCTCACCGCGTATTCGCGGGTTGGTCCCCATACCCCGACATTCTGGTTTTTGTGGTATCGGTTGAGTTGGGTCGGTCTGGATAATGGCCTGGTATTAGCATTTCGCATGCTGGCATCAGTCGCATTTGGCATTCTCTATGTGTCGACCACTGATGTAACCCAATTGGTGGTGAGCCTGACCCAGAACTTCCGGGTGCCACCCCGATTTAGTTATGGAACTTTAGCAGGTATTCGCGTGTTTCCGCTCTTTGAGGAAGAATGGCGGAAGATCCGGCAAGCTCGTGCTCTGCGAGGGAAAGATATTCGTCGTTCGCGTGTGACCCGCATCGTCACTTACGCGCTGCCCTTAATGACGCAAGCCATTCGCATTGGCGAGAGAGTTGCCGTGGCCATGGAAAGTCGGGGGTTTACAGGATCCGCTGCCGAACGAGCGGGATCTCGTACCTATTATTTTGACACTCCGGTATCGGTGTGGGATTTTGTGTACTTGGCATTCATTGTTGTCCTTAGCGTGGCAATCTTACTCTGGATTCGGTAAGGCCTCTTCGATTTAACATGGAGCACGGCCCTTTCGACAAGAAAGAGCCGTGCTGCAATTGTGCCAAGCTTACTTGGATATCCACCAGTAGTTGGGATGAATGACATCGCCAATGGGATTGAACGTCGACACCACTCCATGGATGTTGTCGGCATGTACGTTAAACAGAGGTTCCCACGGCAGAAAAATTGCTCCGGGAAGCTGCTGGGCAGCATAGGCTTCATAGGCATAAAGCCGCTGGAGAATTTGAGCCTGCGTTCCTGGTTCGTAGGTTGCCTGGATCAAGGTGTCCATTTGCTGGCTACTGTAGCCACCAGAATTTTCGCCACCGCCGGTTCCAAATAATCCTCCGCCGCTAGGGTAAGGATTTCCATAGGTCCAACCGCCTAAATTTCCTTGGTCCCAGTCGATCATGGCCCACTTGTCGGCATTGCTTTGTCCATAGCTGACCACGGTATCGAATGGCTCCGATACCAAATTGGCAACAATGCCTTCTTGGGCCCAGTCTTGCTTAAGCAGTTCCACCATATCCGTGCCGCTTTGGCTGCCTGAGGCATAATCCAAAGTGAACTCCAACTTCACACCGTTCTTGGTCATGACTCCGTTAACTTCATGCCATCCGGCATTTTCTAGAATCTTCTTGCCGCGTGCGGGATTATACGCATAGGGTTGCTTCGCTAATGCTGGGTTCCAGAAAGATGTTTTCGGTTCCGGAGCCAAGGTCGAATCGTCGATAACCCCAAAACCATGAAAAATGTGCTGGATCATGCCTTCCTGGTCGACACCGAGTTGAAGCGCTTGGCGTACCGGCAACGTGTTGAATGCGGTTCCAATGCCGCTCGGGGCCGCAGGGTTCAGATTAATGTTCATATAATCAAAACCTAACGGATAGGCTACGGACATTTGGTCATGGGTTAATTGGCTGCGGGCATTAAGCAGGGAAACTCCCAAATAGCCTACATTTACCGTGCCGGTCTTAAGGGCAGCGAACTCTGAAGACGACGAAGTTTCATATTGAAAAACAACTTTGCTCAAATAGGATTTGTGCCCGTCATAATTCGGATTGGGCACAAAGTCCCAGTAGTTATTTGCTTGATAGGACGACAATTTATACGGTCCGTCCACCACGCCATAAACTGGGTTGAGAGGAGAATTGGTTT
>JAMDDZ010000024.1 GCA_023488565.1 Bacillota bacterium
GCTGGCGGGATAAGCAGCGGCGAGTCAGGAGGGTCACTCCCATGGCCTCACGACCCGCGCCGCTACCATGGTGGTTCCCCCACAATCTCCGCCCTTTAGGGCGGGGAGGTTCAATTGTCTACTATAGTTTTATCCAGTGTAGTGCCAACGGTTTGCTTTTGGCGCAAGGCGTCCTCTACCGCATCCACAATTTGCTGATATCCGGTACAGCGGCAAAGATTGCCGCTTAAGGCCTCACGAATTTGCTCTCGCGTCAATTCCTGTTGTTGAGTCAGTAGATATGAAGCGGTGACCACAAAACCCGGTGTGCAAAAGCCGCACTGCAATGCATGATGATTAATAAAGGCTTGTTGTACCGGATTGAGTTGTCCCTCGGGAGCTAATCCCTCCACCGTGGTAATCTGACGCCCTGCTGCTTGCACCGCTAACGTAAGACAGGAACGCACCGGTTCACCATCCATTAACACCGTGCAGGCCCCGCACACACCATATTCACACGCCAAATGCACTCCAGTTAAATCCAGTTGGTTTCGCAAGACATCAGCCAACAACCAATGCTCAGGGGTGTCTACGGTTACCATCCGTCCATTGACTTCAAATTCCACCGTCATGCCCATGCCTCCTTCGTCCCGATTGCCCGAGCATAAGCCAAACCAATAGCCTGTGTCATCATTTCGACAGCCAAATGGCGTCGGTAGTCGCCGCTGGCCTGCACATCGTCGGGAGGATCAATGAAATTTTCTAATTGGTGAGCCGCTTGGGAAAAATCCTCAGGGTTGCGAGCTCCGCGTAAAGACTCATTGACTGTTGGGCACGTGATCGCATTAGGGGCCACTCCGCCTGCTGCACACTGCGCCGTGGTAATGGTTCCGCGTTCATCCACCGTCACCACCGCAGCAGCTGAGGCCAAAGCAAAATCCCCCTGGCGCCTGGAAAATTCCGCGATGGCATATCCAGAATTGCTCGCTAAACCCGGGATCTTTACTGCAGTAATTAATTCATCGGGCCTCAATGTCGTCATGTAATATCCCAAGAAGAAGTCTCCGATGGGGAGACTGTGTTCTCCCTCAACGGATTGGATAATGAGGGTCCCGCCCAGAGCCGTTAGTACTAATGGGAGTTCCGCGGCAGGGTCCGCATGAGCGACGGAACCACCTAGGGTTCCACGGCTACGAATGGCAAGGTGGCCGACATATCGAGCCGCCTCACTCAAGAGCGGGGCATGGGCTTCAATCAAGGGATGCTGCAACAGTTCCCGATGGCGGGTTAACGCGCCCACGGTTAATGTCTGGGTTTCAGGGCTCCAGTCCACTCCCGTCATTTCCGGCAATCCGTTAACATCAATAATGTATCGCGGCTGAGCCAGGCGCATATTGAGTAAAGGCATTAGACTTTGCCCTCCTGCCAGGACTTTCGCCTCTTCTCCCCATTGCTGCAACTTCCGCAACACCTCGTCAAGAGTCACAGCGCGGACATAGGTAAATGATGCTGGTTTCATTGAGTTCCCCCTTTGCACTGGTGAAAGAGGTCATTGGGCGTGACTGGCAATGTGTCAACCTTAATTCGCCAGGGTCGCAGAGCATTTTCCACAGCCGCGCAAATGGCTGCCATTGGAGGCATTACGCCGCCTTCTGCCACACCTTTGAAGCCTTCTGGATTCGTCGGGTCAGGGTATTCGACTTCTGTCACCTCAAAATCGGGCATCTCACCGGCCGCTGGCAATAAGTAGTCTAAAAATGTGGCATTAAGGGGCTGCCCCGAGTCAGGATCGATGATCAAACTCTCAAACATTGCCGTCCCGATCCCTTGGACGGTTCCCCCAATCGTTTGTCCTTCTACTAACAACGGATTAACTAGCACTCCACCATCATGGCATATCCGGTAATCCCGAATCTCAATCGCCCAGGTTTTCACATTAACCGCAACCACCACTGCGTGGGTTCCCATACCAAAAGCTGGACCTACCGCATCAAAATAGGACGAAAATTCCAAGGTAACATTTTGCCTCGTCGCATTCTGAGCTAACTCCGCGAGCGACAATGAATGGGTCGGAACCCCCGTTACTGTAATGCGGCCACGATCCCAATGCAAATCCTCCGGCGCTGCCTCAAAAAGTTGAGCAGCATATTCCAATAGTTTTTTGCGGAATCCTGGTGCAGCTTGTGCGGTCGCGTTGCCCGTCATCATCATGGTGCGGCTGCCAAAGGTGCCAATGCCCCGTTCGATCGCGGCCGTATCTCCTTCTACAACAACAAACTGTTCGAAGGGCAAACTTAACCGATCAGCCGCCACTTGAGCAATAGCCGTACGATGGCCTTGGCCCTGGCTGGACGATCCGGTAGCAATTTCTATCCGCCCATCTGCCAAAAGACGCATTTTGGCCCCTTCAAAGCCAAATCCTCCCGACATTTCCAAGTAATTGGCTACACCTACGCCTAACTTCCAGTCTCCTCTTTCCACGGGATCCCGAAAACCATCATAGTTAATCGCTGCCACCACTTGGTCCATGGTCTTTTGATACTCGCCATAAGGCAATGTCATACTGGCACCCCGTGCCGGTATCCCATTTTGATACGGTAATTGATCCGGCGTTAAAAGATTGATCCGGCGAATTTCAACCCGGTCCATACCCAATGCATCTGCCGCATGATCCAACAGCCGCTCCATGACAAATGTACCCTGTGGACGCCCTGCCCCGCGATATGGCCCGACCGATACTTTGTTGGTGTAGACCACTTTCCCAACTGCTTCAAAATGGGGCACACGATATGGTCCCATAATACAGATAGCAGTAGTGTCGGGAACAATAATTCCCGAAGGCGTATATGCACCCTGATCCTGAAAAAAGTGATCCACCACGGCGACAATTTGTCCGTTGTTCTTGACCCCAATCTTGGCATAATGCACCTGGTCGCGCTCTTGATTGGTGCTCATAAATTCTTCGCGACGATCCCCTGCCCATTTAATTGGCCGTTTTAACCGGACCGCTAAATATGTCGCTAACACATCTTCGGCATAAATGCGACTTTTTAGCCCAAACCCGCCCCCGGTGTCCGGGGCCACTACCCGGATCCGATTATCGGACATCTGCAACATTTCCGCCAACGAATGCCGAAACCCATGTACTCCTTGCGTCCCTGCATAGACCAACAAATCCTCGGTATCCGGATCAAAAATTGCCACGATTCCACGAGGTTCCATGGGGTGTCCCACGACTCGCCCCAGACGCAATGTTACCTCTATCACCTGATCCGCAGTAGACAGGGCGGAAGCACCGGAACCCACCATGTAACGGACTTCCGCCGCAATATTGGTGTCGGAATTTTGGTGAATAGGTGCCGCATGCTCACCAGCCACAGGATCGGTGATAGGCAATAGCGGCTCGTAAGCCACCTCGACCAGTTGCACAGCATCTTCCGCAATATAACGATTTTCAGCCACCACCACAGCAACTGGTTCACCCACGTAATGAACCCGGTCAATGGCCAAGGGCGTCGGCATTTGCGCCCGTAATCGCGGGTCCGGCATCCCTTGGGGCAGTGGACGCATAACCGGTTCGAGATCTTGCGGCCCGTAGACGCCCACTACTCCGGCCAGATTTTTTGCCGCCGTAAAGTCTAACCCAATAATTTTGGCGTGGGCGTGAAGACTGCGAACAATACCCAAATGCAAGGTTCCGGGCGGAGTAATATCACTGACATATCGGCCCTTCCCGGTGACTAATCGTTCATCTTCAACGCGAGTCATGCGTTGTCCAATATAGTCCACGATTGCCCTCCTCCCATCTTCACTTATATCTTCGCTCATGGCAGAGTCTGAAGCAACCGAAGAAGCGCTGAAATATCATCAACGGGCAACCTGGAATAAAGCACAGGGAGACGGGGGCCCTGTGCTTCCAGATATTGTATTGCTTACGGCCTTATTTGGTTCTGACAGGAACCACGGTCGTTGGAAAATGACTATGGGTAACCAGCCAACGAGGAAAACTGCCAAACATACCCTCCATCAATGTTGAACCGTGATGCCGCCCAACCACGATTGCGTCTGCATTCCAAGTACGGGCAAAAGAATCCAATGTTTCGGCAGGCCCACCTTTTCCGTCGGTTGACTCGACCACATGCCATTCAACATGGCCTTGAAAGTCTTTGGTTTTGTCTAATGCCTCGGCCTTTACAGCATCCGCTGCCATGTCCCATTCTTTGACATACTCGGAAACATCAACGCCTATCGACATATTGTAACTAACCCCCGCAGTGGCCTGAAAAAATCCCATAAGGTCTTTAACATCGACCATAGCCAGCGAACCACTTGGATCCACAATTCGCAGGGCATACGCCAAAGCTTCCCAACTGGCATCAGACCCGTCCACCGCCACGACTACACGACTCAACATTCATGCCGCCTCCTTATCACTGCCTGCACTTCTATAATGGCCCAACCTGCCTGAAAGTAAAGTACCGACCGGTCCGGTCGAAGGACCCTACTGTCATCATGGCATTTCCCGCACACACCGATATCGGACGGAAAAACCAGGCGGTTGATTGACTAGTATCTGCGCCGTGAATCCCAATGATTGATAAAATCTCAGCGCATCGTCATCCGTTTCCGCAATCCAGTATTGCGCAGGAAAATGCTTGGCCATGTCCCCCACCATTTGAGAGCCGATTCCTTGGTGGCGGTGCGTCGCAGACACCGCGATATGGGAGATATGGTTGGTATCACCCTCCAATTTGAGGCCAAAAATCCCCGCCAATTGTGTGTTTTGTCTCCAATTCCATAGTTGATAGGGGTTGCCAGCCATATATTGCTCCCGCCAATATGCCGTCTTTTGGGCCGTCACCAGCCCCATCGCCAAGAAAAGCAATGGCTTGCAAATCTCAAATTCAGCAGGGTTATCCACAAACGTCCAGTATGACAACAATTTGGCGATCTCTCCTGTTGCATTTCTCGACTAAATATTGGCACAACCAATGCTGGTTTGCTATCCTAAATTGTCCCCCCTTTCCTGATGAATTTAGATCCAAGGAGCGAAATTTTCATGGCGGAATCATTGCAATTCAGTTCATCAGTATTTGATTACTTGTCGGATGCCGTCATTATCACTGATGCCGATCAACGAATCCTCTACGTCAATCGGGCAGTGGAACATATGACTGGTTATAGTGCTTCCGAATTGCTGGGGAATAACCCCAGGATGTTCCAAGGGATTGAAACCGATTTTAAGACGCGTCGCAATATCCATGAAACCTTGTCGTCAGGAAAGCCTTTTTTCGGGGCCATTTTAAACTATCACAAACTGGGGCACGCGTTTTGGAACCAACTATCCATTACTCCTTTACGCTCAAATAACGGAGCCATTACCCACTTCATTAGTCTGCAACGCGATATCAGTGAGTCTCATGAGGCGGTTGAGCGCCGGCATCGAGACCAACAACGAATGTCCCTTCTGGCTATGTTGTATCAAGCTTTAGCCGACACCAGGCAAATCTTCCGGGATCACGAGTCAGAACCGGCCACTACCGTGTTCCAATTATGGTGTGAACACCTTACGGACATTATTGATGCGCGGGTAGCTTTTGTCGGCACCATTAATCCAGGGGAACATTGGGTCCAGTTCTTGGCATCAGCCGGAGTCTCACGAGACTATACTGAGCAACTTAACATTAGCGATGACCCAAACATTGCCGAGGGCAGGGGGCCGGCCGGGAAATCCCTGAGAACCCTAAGGGCAGTTTTAGGTAATGTCCATGATCCCTCCTTTTCTCCGTGGCGAGAGAGCGCTACCGGATTTGGGCTCGGAAGCTATCTCACAGCGTCCGCGTTATGTCAGGATCAATGTCGGGTACTACTGGCAGTGTACCGCGCTCCGGACCATCCCTTCATGTCCGATCTGGAGCCCCTATTTCTCCAGTTGGCGCACGAGGCAGCCGACTTTCTCGATCGTCGTACTACGACAAAACGACTGCAACGGTTAGAAGAATATCGTGAAGCCCACCGTGAAATGCAAACCCTTCTGCTATCCACGCTAGACGAAGCCCAAATATACACGATCTTAGCAGAAACCTTGGTTCGCTACACTGATGCAAAAGGGATCGATGTCCTTGCGCAAACCGAAGACAGTCCCACCTTTCGGCGGATGCGCGTTGCAGGAAGTCTAGCTCCCTCGATGGAAAAGTTGCCCACGCCCTCTACCGTGCCACAGGAGCCGGAGATGCCGATACCCTTGCCAACCAGGGTTTGGTTGGCAAAGAGCCCGTTGATTATTTCTTTTCCCGGACGGAACTCTCAGTTGCCCGGCCCATGGAAACAGCCTCCGCTGTCCCAGATGGGGGTTGTCGCCGCATGGCCTTTGCTGCAGCGCGGCACTCTCAAACCGATAGGGGTGGTAACCATTGTTGCAGAAGATCCCGATACATTTTCACCTGAACTCATGCAACTGGTAGGGGAGATTTTACAGTCTGCCAGCTTGGCCCTGGCTATTGCCCACGACCGTCAGCATATCGAACGGCTCCAAAGGTATCAAAACGCTGCACTTCATGCACAGCACGAATTCCTACAATTGCCTGATGCTGCGTCGCTTTATGACAGTTTGGTGCGTTTGCTGGTGAAAGAAACCGATTGTACCGGGGCATACGTTGTCCAACCTGATCCGACCTCCCTCGATCTTAAAATGGTTGCCGTGGCCGCGCGCGACCCGGGCATTCATATGGCACTCACATCCCTTCACCCCTCGCGTGATCCAGAAAAAATTCCCGAAGGCCACTTGCTTTGCAGCCGGGCGTTTCGGGAAGGACACCCCTTGGGACCAGTTAACCCTGGAGAAGATTCCACTTTGTCCAAGTGGATTACTCAGGATCCTCGCATGAGCGGCCTAAAGGGGGTCGTAGCCTGGCCAGTCCTAGAACGAGACCAACCTGAGCCCACCGCAGTCTTGGCCATCATGTCGGAAAATCCGCGCGACTTTACCCCTTCGTTAATGAAGCTCTTAGCTCAACTCATGGAAAGCCTGCAAGTCGTGCTGGAACAATTGAAAAGCCGTAACGAAATTGCCCAACTAGCGTGGCGGGATCCATTGACCGGAGTGGGCAATCGCCGCGCTCTGGACGGATATCTGGAACAATCCTTGTCGCAAGCAAACGTGTCGCGAACTCATTTTGCGGTCTGTTTACTAGATTTGGATGATTTTAAGCCAGTGAACGATCATTATGGCCACGATGTAGGAGACCGTGTGCTGCAGGTTT
Source organism: Bacillota bacterium (assembly GCA_023488565.1). Lineage (GTDB taxonomy): Bacteria > Bacillota > Sulfobacillia > Sulfobacillales > Sulfobacillaceae > Sulfobacillus_C. The sequence continues at coordinate 7,242 of JAMDDZ010000024.1, forward strand.
TATCGCATACTCTAGCGGATAGTATACGCACGACCGATTTTTTGGCCCGACTTGGCGGGGACGAATTTGTACTGATTTTGGACAATATTGTCCAGATCTCTGATGTTGATAATATTTTGCAAAAAGTTGATGAACACATTGCGCGCCCTATAGACATAACTCCAACCATATCGGTAACGGTTCATGCCAGCATCGGCATCGCGTTATTTCCTGAGGCCGGGCTCCGGCCTCAGGACCTCCTGCGGCACGCTGACCAAGCCCTTTATGTCAGCAAATCGCTCTAGGGACGCCGCCCCCATTCGTGGTTTGTCTACCAATCGCCAGATACCAATGAGGCCCCAGAATACCGCTCCGAAATCGACTAGCTACACGAAATGGCCCTGGGTTTCCCCTTTGCCGGGCTCAATGACCATCATGATTTAAAGTTTCACTATAATAATGATATAGAGGACTCTTTCGCTGAAACCTTTCCGTATCAACACCACTAAAATCTTAGGAGGCGGTTGGATGAATGGCGAGGAATATGCTACACAATTATTTGTGCATGAAGACGCCATCTTGGCTGGGGTGCGCCGCGACATCATCGATCGGGGCATGCCTGCAATTTTTGTTCCCCCTCACATCGGCCACTTGTTATCCTTACTTGTAAAGTTAAACAACAGCCATGACGCTCTAGAGATTGGCGCTTTAGGCGGATATTCCGGAATCTGGCTGGCACGTTCACTGCCGTCCGACGGCCACTTGACATCACTGGAATTAAACCCTGAATACGCAAGGGTTGCCCAACACAACCTCGAACGCGCCGGACTGGGACCAAAAGTTCATTACGAAATAGGACCGGCGTTGCAGTCGTTGGAGAAACTGCTGCAAGCCGGTCATCGGTACGATTTCTTTTTAATCGACGCGGACAAAGAAAACTATCCAGCATACCTCGCTTTTGCCATTGAAATGGCCCGACCGGGCGCCATTATTGCAGGTGACAATGCGCTATTGCACGGACGTGTCGTAGACTTTGACGATTTGTCACCGAGTGCTGTTGCCATGCGACAGTTTAATGAACAGATGGCCACGCATCCGAGGCTCACCGCTATGATGATCACTATGGGAGATGGGCTTTCCATTGCTCGAGTCAACTATTAAATGACCACTCGCAAGCAACCGACTACCCACATTGGGCAACCGGTTGCCGCGATTTTCTAAAAATGAACTCTCCCGCCGCCTGACCCTAACGGGGTGAGGCGGGGGTTTTCTGAGGTCACCCTCTGGAAGTTCCTGGTTCTACGACCGCTGCGCCGAGCCGTTAGGCCACGTACGTCTTATGCTGGATCTCCCCAGGCGTCGATTCGGACCGTTC
>JAMDDZ010000153.1:0-375 GCA_023488565.1 Bacillota bacterium
TGCCATCCGTGTGTCCGCAACGTTGACAGACACACTCGGCTTGGGTCAGCCGGTTGTCCACGCAAAATGCGCGAGGACTTTCCGGGGAAGTGAACGTGCACACGGCACATTCCTGCGAACTATACGCGGGGGGAACGGTGATGACCCGCTTGCCGTGGCGCCAGGCTTTATAGGTGGCAAACGAGACGACTTGTCCCCAGGCCGAGGTTAAGATGGCGCGGTTGAGCCCCGCTTTGGCGGCGGCCCCATTCGGCAGAAAATGGCCGGAGGGGTCTGGCTGGGCTTTCGGACGGCGTGTCATGTTGGGGATCGACAACTCCTCAAACACGATCAGATCGACCGCCGTGTTGCTCACGAGATCATGGCTCGTTTGGT
>JAMDDZ010000153.1:385-33831 GCA_023488565.1 Bacillota bacterium
CTGCTTTGCGTTGCCACTGCTTCTGGCGGCGGCGACGCCGGTGAATGCGGGCCTTCTGCATGGGGTCGAGGTCAAAGACCTGCCCATCCGAGGTCGTCAGGGGTTGGGCGACGCCCCGATCCCCGCTGAGCGTGCGCTCGGCGAGTGGCTCCGCCGACAAATGCCGCAAGTCCTCGGCGATCTGCTCCGTCCTCGCGTCGAGTGTTTTCTCGGGCATGGCCACATCGGGATCCTCCAATCCAGCGCAGCAAGATCTGTTCCTGCCCGAGGTTTGGATACAGACGAAACCGATACCCATTCAGCATGGCGGAATCCTCCAACGAACAAACGTTCTGAGTCTAGTGTACCATTCCCCGGCTTTATCGGCAATGGGACGCCCCGACGAGAAGAAAAAATCTGGCGTCCTCAATGGCCGCCACCCGCTTGACCCCCTCCCGACTTCGCCTGGGAAGGGGAATGCGCGAACATTATGTTCAACGGAGTGCTGGGCGTCTGCACTGTTGTGAGGCATTCTTAGAACGAACGAATTAATTGGTGAATCGTATAACGTGGCCATGACCTGGCGTCAATGTTCATTGCCGTGGGGTCCAAAAGTTTTGCGTCGTCTTTAGCCCCAATGATTAGACGAATAAAGTGGAGGTTGGAGTCCTGTTGTTGAGCCACACACCAGGTAGTGGTGTCCGGCGCGGGCCAGTAGCCTAACAACAGGATATCGTCCGCCATAAAAGGTCCGACGGCTGGACCCGGGTATCGCCATGCCCATTGGACCTCCGGAACACCTACTACTGTCATGGTGTCCCCGGACAACAGAGGTTCGCGTCCATCGCGAAACCCCGCAATCACCGGAACCCTCCCATATCGCTGCTTCGGCTCCCGAGCCACGGTACCTTGGATGCGATATTGGCCACTAAGGATGGCTCGTTTAAAACCGGTTAATCCCTTATAACTTGAGCGCAACGTCCAGTAATACACCGCTTTTTCGTCCGCGTATCCTAGCCTCTTTGCCAACTCTTTGGCAGTGATATAAGGGTCCTCCAAAATGATTTGAGCCATACTATTCAACATTCGTGTCAGCATCACACGATCATGCCTCCTTCTTCCGGTATTCATCAAGTTATTCCTCCTTTTCTGGCAAATGCCTTTACAGATATCCTGTCAATTTATCGACAAAATTGCCTGGAATCTAATTCTTGGGCTGGGCAGGAATCCTTCCCACAGGTGGCGAATTGAGTGCCGTTATAGGATTGCGCAATATGCTGGCTCGGGGAGGAACCATGCACCTGCATAAAGTCGTCATTTACGGGTTTAAGTCTTTTGCCAAAGAAACACAAATTATTTTGCCTCCAGGACTTACCGCACTGGTTGGACCCAATGGCGGGGGGAAAAGCAACGTGGTTGATGCCATTCGCTGGGCGTTAGGAGAGCAAAAAGTACGAGAACTGCGCGCAGAAAAATGGGACGATCTGCTGTATATGGGAGGGCCAGGGCGATCTGCTGCCCGTCTGGCTGAGGTATCGCTGCATTTTGACAATAGCGATCAAAAAATGCCAAGTTGGCCGGAGGTGCTAGTCATCACACGGCGCTACTACCGAAGTGGGGACTCGGAGTACCTTATTAATGGAAGAGTGGTGCGGCTCAGAGACGTAACCGATATGCTGTTGGATAGCGGGCTGGGGCGGTTTAGTTATGCAATCATCAGCCAAGGACGGGTGGAGGCCACGTTAACCCAAAAACCCAGGGAGCGCCTTGAACAACTGGAAGAGGCTGCCGGCGTCTCGCGGTACAAGGTGCGTAAACGCGAAACTTTGCTTCATCTCCAAGAGGTGAATAGCAATGTGGCGAGATTGAGTGACCTCCAAGGAGACACGGGACGTCAAATGGACGAATTATCCCAACAGGCGGAGCGAGAGCGGCAATATTTGGGGTGGCAAAGTGAACGTCAGGGTTGGCAGACCCAAATTCAGCACACCGCGTTTCGCAATGCGCAAAAAGAACTCAACAAGCTACACCAGCAACGCGATACCCAAGTTGCCCACCTAACGGAACTTGCCAACGAATTGGCCGCCCATGACCTCCAACTGCATACTGCCCGGGAGTTAGCCGACAGGGTTCAAGAGGAAGTGGCACGTAGCGAAGATCAATGGCGCCATTGGGATAAGGAGGCCGCCCAGTTGGAACAAAAAGAGGCGGTAGTGTTGTCGCAAGTGCAAGGCTTGATAAGGGAAAAGGAGCGCCTTGCTGCTGAAGTGCAGGAAATTGAGGAACAAGCCGCCGACTTGCAAAAAGAAGCATTGCAAGTTATCGACCAGTCGAGCCATCAACATAGCGATTTGAACAATCAATTGGCCACACTGGAGCAGAACATAGCCACGATGGAGCACCAGGTACGAGAAATTGCGGAGGATCTGGATCAAAATAGGCAGGCCACAGCTCAAAGAGAGGCACAATTGGGGTTAATCAAACAAGCTTTGGCACGGTGGCAAGGGGTGCTCGGCATCAATTCCCTGGACAACTTAGCCGAGATTATGGAGTCAAAAAAAGCGCAGGTACGGCAAAAGGAACGAGAGGTACAGCAGCTGAGTCAAGAACTTCAGCAAGTGACCGAAAAACTTCAACAGTTACAGCGTTTTCACCATCACACCGAACAAGAATTGCAGCCGCTTCGTCATCAACTAGCGCAGCGCCAGGCGCGACTTAGAGCTTTGCATCAATTGGAAGCAGAGGGGGAGGGCCTTCCCGAGGGGGTGCGGGCCATATTACAGGCGCAACGCGAACGGAAGCTTGAGGGCATTTTGGGCACGGTAGGGTCATTATTGACGAGCGATCCCGATGTAGCGTTGGCAATTCAGATTGCTCTTGGCGGCGCCAGCGCCGATGTGATTGTGGAGCGTGAATCTCAGGCACGAAGTGCTGTCAAGTTCTTACAGGCCCATGCGATGGGGCGCGCGACCTTTCTTCCGTTAGACACTATTCGTCCCGGCATTGTTCCGGATGGGGAGCGTTCTCTAAACCGCCTCGCAGGTGTGATCGGATGGGCACTAGATGTCGTACATTTTGAAAAAAGATTGCGACCCGCTATTTCTCATTTGTTGGGTCGGGTACTCGTGCTCAAGACACTGGACGCCGCTATGGTGGCGGGGGGACAGCATCGGTTCCGTTACAAGATGGTGACATTAGATGGGCAGTTAGTGCATGCTGGTGGCGCTATTACCGGAGGTCACCATGGGCAGCGCGACTCGCGGAGTAGCCGACACACAGAAATCCAAACGCTCACCGGACGCGTGGCGGAAGATTCGAAGATCATTGAGGGAAAAGAAGAGTTGCTAAAGGCGACTTTGACCGAGATCAGGGAAACGGAAATCGTTTTGGAAGGGGTCAGAGAACATCTTAGCGAACGGCGGCATCAATGGACGGCACTTCGTGAGGCACTATCCTCATCATCTACTCCGGAACAAGACCCTCATAGTTTGGTAGCTGCGGCAAAACAATTGGAAGAAGAGATTGGTCGGCAGCATGTGACTATGGAAACACTCCAGATGCGGGAACTGGAGTTGCGCTCGCAATTGGCTGAAGCAGCAGAACGGCAGACCCAATTACGCGATGCTTTCTCGCAAAGTCTATCGGCTTACTCGCAAGCCGAGGCCTTGCGTGAACGGATCCGATTCGAACAAGAACGTGTGGAAAGCAACCGACTGCGCATGGTGACACGTTTGCAACAAGTTATCACGGCCTTAGAAGACGGGAGCCGGGAAAAACTCTTAGTCATGGCCGAGCGTGAAGCTGCGGTGAGCCATCGTGAACAACAACGGATCGGGTTAGAGGAGAAACGGCGTGAATGGGATCAACTTAAACGCGATGGCTTAGCGTTGGAAAACCGGTTGCGGGCGTTGCAACATGAGGATCGTCGCCTCACGGCGAAAGTGCAACAATTGGAGCAAGACATTTTTAAAGTGGAGCATGCCTGGGCGGACTTTGTGGAAGACCCCGCAATACCTTCACTTAAATCGGATCAAATCACGCATGCACAAGCGGAACTGGTACGTCTTGACCAGGCGATTGCTTTGTTAGGGGATATCATGCCTGGAAGCCTGGCATTATATGAACAATTGAGAACGCGATGGGAATACTTAGCGCAACAATTGGACGATGTATCCTTAGCCCGGGAAGATCTCTTAAAGACTTTAGATGAGTTAGACCAGGAAGTCAGTCGACGTATTGAGGTTACCGCATCGCGGGTGGAGCAAGCGTTTAGTATGGCGTGCCAAACGCTATTTTCCGGAGGACGGGGCGGGTTGTCATGGATCCCTGGCGGTGATGGCGGCGTGGACGTGTGGGTGCGGCCTCCCGGTAAAAGGCCGAACCAACTTGGGCTGCTGTCGGGTGGTGAGAAAGCACTGGGGGGCATCGCCTGGCTGTTTTCTTTGCTATCAGTGCGTCCGTCTCCGTTTATCTTGTTGGACGAGGTGGAGGCATCGTTGGATGAGGCTAATGCCTCCCGCTTTGCCGACTATTTGGCGGAATTGCGGAAACACACCCAATGTGTTATTGTGACTCACCACAAATCGACTATGGAAATTGCGGATGCCTTATGGGGAGTGGCTGGGGACGGCCAAGGACAGAGCCGTACGGTTTCGGTATTGTTGGAACAAGTATCTTCGTAATGGATGAGGTGGATAACGTGGCGAATTTCTGGGAACGGTTAAAGCAAGGAATGGCCCGCACTCGCACTGGGCTTGGTGATCGGTTGCGGACTCTATTTACTGGGCGGGAATGGCACGAAGACCTCTGGGATGAGCTCGAAGAAGTGCTTTATGAGGCGGATTTGGGGTCCGGGACAATTGAATACCTGTTGGGTCAGTTACGGAAAAAGGTACAGCAAGAACGGCCAAAAACCGCGGATCAGGTTTTGCAGCAGCTATTTGAGGTGATGGTTGCAGAACTTGGCGAACCGCGCCCTGCGTTAACTTTAGACCCGGGGGGACCGTGGATTTGGCTGATGGTGGGAGTCAACGGCACCGGCAAAACGACAACAGCCGGAAAATTTGCCTATTTATTGCAACAGCAGCATAAAACCGTAATTTTGGGTGCCGCTGACACTTTTCGTGCCGCAGCAGTGGAGCAATTGGTGGAATGGGGACGTCGGGCAGGAGTCGAGGTCGTGCACCAAGCTTCCGGCGCAGATCCCGCAGCAGTGGCTTATGACACATTGCGGGCGGCACGGGCGCGCGGTGTTGATTTGGCGATTATTGATACTGCGGGCCGCCTGCAAAACAAGGTAAATTTGATGTTGGAACTGCAAAAAATTCGCCGGGTAGTGGAACGGGAGTATCCGGGGGCGCCTCACGAAGTGTGGCTAGTGATTGACGCCACCACGGGACAAAATGGGTTGAGCCAAGCCCGAATTTTTATGGACAGTGTTAAAGTGACCGGAATCGTTCTTACCAAGCTAGACGGGACCGCCAAAGGTGGCATTGCATTGAGCATTTATCATGAGCTGGGAATTCCCATTCGGTATGTAGGAGTGGGCGAAACCGCTCAAGATTTATTGCCCTTTAATCCACGCGACTATGTGCGTGCGATCTTGGGTGATGACAACGAGCCTTCTCGCTAATTTGACCGTTCCCTAAAAATTGGGTATAGTATAGACATTACCTTGAATACGCCGAATTCTGCCTGTCAGAAACGGGGGACCCGATTGTGTGGGGTGAATTGCGTTTGCAAGGGGCAGGTCCACGGTCCCAACCCGTCAGCTAACCTCGTAGGCGTTGGGGGCTCAAGGTTTATATGGGTTTCGTGCCTTCCTATCCCCCGGGAACATGTCGGGCTTTTTTTGTGGGCTCGTCTCATTCTGGGAGGTGTTTTGAAATTGCCACGCCGAGTATTGCAAATATCGCTAACTGCTGACCCGCTAAACGCTCTTGATGGGGGTGAAATGGGCGGGCAGCAAATAGTAGTTCGGGAAGCAAGCCTGCGATTGCAGCACCAAGGGTTTGGGGTCGATGTGCTGACTGCCGCTCAACACCCGATGCTGCCGCATCATGCGAGCCTGGGTCAAAAGGGTCAAGTGATCCGTACCTCTCGTGTGTCAGCGCCGATGTCAGATGACCAATGGCTGCAGTTGCAAGATCAACTGTTTCACGACGCGATGACCTGGATCGAGGGTAATCACCGTCGCTACCAATTGGTGCATAGCCATTTTTGGGTTTCTGGGCTGATTGGAGAACGGATTGCTCGACATCTAGAGGTCCCTTGGGTGCATTCGCCGTACAAAATGGCAGAATGGGTGAAGAGACCCTATGGGACATATTCTGAAATTCGTCAAGAACATGAGAGAGATCTGATTGCCCAAGCCGATGCCGTGGTGGTGCCTTATCTCAAGGAAACCGATTTAGTACACCGTTACGCACCTAAGGTCCCAATTTACGTGGTGGCGCCCGGGGTTGACGTTACCAGCTTTTTTAGTCGGGACCCAGGTCCGGTACTTAAAGGGTTGGGGTTATCGCGCCGGCCTTTGCTTTACGTCGGTCACTTGGATGTCGGGCGGGGTATCCATGAGGTGCTGGAATATATGACCACTCAGTCTTTACCGGACGATTTAATACTGCTTCTCATCGGAGGAGATCGGGGCGCAGTGGTACAAGGTCATCCGCAAGATCCGCGATTAGCGGAGCTGGCTGAGACTTTGGGGAATCATGTGCGATTTTTGGGGCCCATGCCCCACCGGGCCGTCGCCATGTACTTTGCTACTGCCCAAGCGGTCATCGCCCCCAACCAGGGACCCACCTTAGGAATGGCGGTGTTGGAGGCGCTGGCATCGGGTACTCCGGTGGTTGGAACCAATGTGCCCGGGGTTGCCGATTGGATTGACCCTGCTGTGAACGGATTCGTGTGTGAAGCCAACAGCGTGGCAACGCTGTGGCATTATGCGCGGATACTTTGGGATGATGCGAATTTGGCTCATAAGATGGGATTGGCTGGTCAAACCGTGATTCATCAAAGCCATGGCGGAGATGCGATGGCGTCGGAATTGGCTCAAGTGTATGAAGAGGTATGCCAAGGCAGTTCTCCGAGTGTAGACGTCAGCTAGTTCCAGATCGTGATCTATTAACGTACCGGACAAGGAGTATCCTTGTCCGGTCTTGCTTGACACCGGTACACTTTTTCTTTAATATGTGCCTTGTTGTTCTGTTAAGGAGTAGTGCTTGACACCGGAGGCCGTACCTTGTGAATAACGTGGACGTTACCGAAGCCAATTTATGGTTTGATTTCTATGGACCACTTTTAACGGAACACCAAAGCGATATTTGGCAGCTGCATTTTCAGGAAGATTGGTCTCTTGCAGAAATCAGTGCGTTGCAAGGGGTAACTCGCGCGGCGATACAAGATGTATTAGAGCGTACCGCGAACTTGCTTCGCGACTATGAGCGCAAATTGGGACTGGTGGCTGCGATGCGGCAAAGGCAAGCCACGTTGTCGCGGTTGGTAAAGTTACTCAGTCAGTTGCCAGTGGGTCCGCAAGTCGGCGAAGCGATGGAATTGGCTCGTGGTTTGGCGCTGGAGGAGGGGCTCTCCGATGTTTGAGAACTTGACCGAAAAGTTGCAGTCGACCTTCAAACGGCTTCGCAACAAAGGGCGGCTGACGGAGGCAGATGTCAAAGAAGCACTGCGCGATGTGCGTTTGGCGCTGTTGGAAGCGGATGTCAACTTCAAAGTGGTTAAAGACTTTCTAGCCACCGTAGAACGTGATGCGGTGGGCCAAGACATTTTGGAAAGTCTGACTCCAGATCAGGGTGTCGTTCGGGTAGTTCGGGACCACTTGGTTGCCCTTATGGGAACAACGGTGGAACGCGTCAAAATGTCCTCCAATCCTCCTACAGTGATTTACCTGGTCGGATTGCAAGGCTCCGGCAAAACTACCTCGGCCGCCAAATTAGCTTTAATGTTGCATCACCAAGGCAGGCAGCCGCTCCTGGTGGCAGCCGACATATACCGCCCAGCCGCCGTGGATCAATTGGTGGCTTTGGGTGCACAAATCGACATGCCAGTGGTGCATCAGGCGGGGTTAGATCCCGTGGCGTTAGCTCAGTTGGGATTGCAAAAGAGCCGGCAATTGGCCCGTGATGTGGTGATTGTTGACACTGCCGGACGGCTCCACGTGGACGAACAACTCATGGCAGAACTGCAGAAAATGCAGGGCAAGGTCCCTGCTCACGAGACATTGCTGGTAGTGGACGCGATGACTGGTCAGGACGCTGTTCGAGTGGCGACAGCCTTTAAAGAATTGTTGCCGTTAACCGGAGTAATCTTAACCAAACTCGATGGGGATACCCGGGGTGGCGCAGCATTGTCCATTCGTGCGGTGACACAGTTGCCCATAAAACTTGTGGCGACGGGTGAAAAGGTTGATGCGTTGGAGATATTTCAGCCCGATCGGATGGCCTCTCGTATTTTGGGAATGGGTGACGTGCTGACTTTGATCGAAAAGGCAGAACAAGCCCTAGATAAAGATGACACCGAGCGTTTGGCTGGACGTATGACCAGCAACTCTTTTAACTTGGAGGACTTTCGCAGCATGCTGAACCAAGTCAAAAAATTGGGCCCGCTATCCAAAGTGATGGAAATGTTGCCAGGCATGGGACAACTCAGCAAATTCAAGGGCCAGGTCGATGATTCCAGTTTGGTGCGTGTCGAGGCAATTCTCGATTCGATGACGGTCAAAGAGCGACTGCGTCCCGATATCATCGATGGGAGTCGAAGACGCCGCATAGCCAAGGGCAGTGGCACATCGGTTCAAGAGGTCAATCGGCTCTTAAAACAATTTCAAGACATGCGGAAAATGATGCATCAATTTAAGGGGCCGGGTGGGAAACGCAAATTGGCCAAGATGCCCTTCCCGCCACCCCGCTAAACCACTTTGGAAAGGAAGGAGGCACAGAAGATATGGTGAAAATTCGCTTGCGCCGCATGGGCGCCAAGAAACGACCGTTTTACCGTGTTGTGGTGGCGGATGCCCGTGCTCCCCGCGACGGACGCTTTATTGAAGAAATAGGGTACTACGACCCGACAAAAGATCCGGCCGTGGTGAAGATTGACGAAGACAAGGCAGTAAAATGGATTCAGAATGGGGCTCAACCGACCGACACGGCCCGTTCTTTGTTGCGGCAAACCGGTGTTCTTAAAAAGGTCCATGAAATGAAGCAGACGGCTAAGTCTCATGAGTAGCCACCGGATGCAGGATCGTGCGGGTTTTGTGATGGTGGGAGAGATTGTCGGCGTTCACGGAATTGATGGTACGATGAAAGTCTATCCGACTACCGACTTTGTTGACCGATTGGTACGCAGAAAATCCGTATGGCTGTCTTCCGACGCGAAACCTATCTCGGTTCTCGAAGCGAAAACGCATCATAATCTGGTGTTAATGCGCCTAGATTCCGTGTCTACGCGAGAACAAGGATTGTTGATGCGAGGGAAAACCTTGTGGGTTCCTGTCGCAGAGCTTCCGCCATTACCGGACGGGGAATACTATTGGCATCAACTGCTAGGGATGCAGGTTGAAGAGTGCGACACCGGTCGGGTATTGGGAACATTGCAGCATGTTATCCGTTCGGGACAGCATCACGATTTGTTTGAGGTCGCCCGCCCTGATGCTAAACCGTTGCTGATTCCGGCTTTGCGGAGGGTCGTGCGCGACGTCGATGTGGAAGTGAAAGTGATGCGGGTTGTTCTGCCGGACGGTCTGGAGGATGCGACATAATGATCATCCAGGTGGTCACCTTGTTTCCCGAGATGATGGCTGGGGTGTTTGAGACGAGCATTATGAAAAGAGCTCAAGACAAGGCCTTAGTGGAATTGCGTCTAGTTCCCTTACGTTGGTTCGGTGTGGGGCCTCATCGCATCACCGATGACTATCCTTTTGGGGGCGGCGTAGGCATGGTATTGCGCCCCGATGTGGTGGTGCCAGCAGTTGAGTGGGCCATGATGCATCATGCGCTTCCCGGCAAAGTGGTGGTGACGTCTGCACAGGGCACCCCGTTTGGCCAAAAAACGGCCGAGGCATGGTCCCACTGTGAGCATTTAATATTCGTCGCGGGCCATTATGAAGGCGTGGATCAGCGGGCTATCGATCTTTTGCGGGCTGAAGAAGTCTCGGTGGGAGACTTCGTTGTGACAGGTGGCGAGTTGCCTGTTATGATAATGGTCGATGCCGTGGTACGATTGCTGCCAGGGGTTTTAGGCGCCCGTGGCGGAGCGTTGGAGGATTCATTTAGCCAAGATCTCGATGGCTTGCTGGAGGGTCCTCAATATACCCGTCCACAGAATTATCGCAACCTGGAGGTTCCAGGGGTGCTGGTTTCGGGTAACCACGCCAAAGTGGCGGATTATAAACGTAACGTGCGCCAAGAGGTGACTCGTTCCCGTCGGCCGGATCTGTTACACGATAGTGACGTCCATTTACTAAAGAAAGGAGGAGATACAGGTGGATTACATTAAACTTTTAGAGGAAGACCAAATGCGGCACGATATTCCTGCGTTTCGACCTGGCGATACCGTGCGGGTGGCCGTAAAAATTCGTGAAGGGAATCGCGAACGAACTCAGATGTATGAGGGGGTCGTAATTGCCATTAAGGGCACGGGATTATCCAAGACGATTACGGTGCGCCGCGTAAGTTACGGCGTGGGCGTGGAGAGGATTTTTTTGTTGCATTCGCCACGATTGGAATCCATTGAAGTGGTGCGTAGGGGTAAGGTGCGCCGCGCTAAACTCTATTACTTAAGAAAATTGCGTGGTAAGGCAGCGCGGATTAAGGAACGCCGGTAGCAGATGGGTCAGGCGGGGGTACTCTCAGGTGGAGGGTGCCTTCGCCCTGCGTAAGGGGGTATTCGGTGTCGCAAAGAAGTGGCTGGCGAGAAATTATAGAGACCGTGGTCTTAGCATTTGTGCTGGCATTTTTAATTCGCACTTTTGTGTTTGAATCATTTCAAGTTCAAGGCACATCAATGTTACCCACGCTGAAAAATAACGAGCGGGTGCTGGTCAACAAATTAATTTATGACTTCGAAACACCAAAAACCGGGCAGATTGTGGTATTCAAGTCCCCGGTAAACAAATCCCAGGATTGGATCAAACGGGTTATTGGGGTTCCGGGAGACGTCATTAGTGTGAGAAACAATGTGGTATATATTGATGGAAAGCGCTATCACGAGCCCTTTTTAAAATATCGGCAATCGATGAATGTGGCCCCGATCAAGGTCCCTCCGGGGGATTTATGGGTGGAGGGGGACAACAGGCCCAAGAGTTTTGACAGTCGGTACTTTGGGTTTCTTCCCATGAAAAATCTCAAAGGGCAGGCGTTTTTGGTTTGGTGGCCCTTATCGGAACTACATTGGTTAAACTAGGTCTATGACAAAGAGTAAGTCGTGGTATCCCGGGCACATGATTGCCACCCAGAAAGTCATCCGGGAACTGGCCCCATATTTGACCGCCTTTGTGGAGGTAGTGGATGCCAGAGCACCGGAACTGACTCGCCATCAGCCTATGGCTCAGTGGGTGGGTCGCGCTAAACGCGTGGTGGTGCTGAATAAAATGGAATTGGCCGACGCCGAGGCGACGGAGTCCTGGCTTGAGTGGTATCGGAACCATGGCGTGATTGCTGTGGCGCTAAATGCCACCGCTCATCAATCAGAGCAACAATTGCGTGCTGTTTTAAAGCAAGCCTTAGAACCACCATATCGGCTAGCGGTAGTAGGATTGCCCAACTTAGGGAAATCAACATTGCTAAATCGTATGGTGGGCAAACATCGGGTGGCTACTGGTGCCAAGCCTGGGGTGACCAGAGGACCGCAATGGATTCGGTTGCCTGGTGGCTGGGAATGGCTGGACTTGCCTGGCGTAGTGACACCGTCTAAATCCAAGGATTGGCGATTAAAATTGTTAGGTGTAGTTCCGGTTCCGGCCGAAGAATTGGAAGAGATGGCGGAGCGGGCCTGGCAGTGGATGTTTCCTGAAGAAAACGGCGACTGGGAGGCATGGGGACGCTCGCGTGGGTACTTGATGACGGGAGGCCGGGTAGATTTGCATCGTACCGCTCAAGCCGTGCTCATTGCGGTACGTGATGGCGCCTTTGGACCGCGTAGTGTGGAGTGGCCTCCCCATGTCAAGTAGCCGAGTCCAACCCGAGACTTGGTGGGAAGAGCTGTCCCGCTATGAAACTCCTTATTGGGTGGCCAGCCGCTTGGTGGCAGGGGTCGATGAGGTCGGACGGGGGCCCTTGGCTGGACCCGTCGTTGCCGCGGCGGTGATCTTGGATCCTTCTTGCCCGGTTCTGGGAATCCGCGATTCCAAGGCGTTGACGGCATTGGCCCGTGCCAGACTTTATCCGGAAATTTTACATAACGCGGTGGCTGTTGGCGTAGGAATGGTAGGGCCACGTACCATCGACCGAATAAATATTTATCAGGCATCCAAAGTGGCGATGCAACGGGCGATTACAGCCATGGAGGTTACGCCCCACGTAGTGCTCAGCGACGCGATGCCGCTTCAAGGACCCTATATGGTTCAATCGATTACTCATGGGGACGCGGTGTCGGTAAGCATCGGGGCGGCATCCATTGTCGCGAAAGTCATCCGCGACCGTTATATGGAGGCGCTGGATGTTGTCTATCCGGGATATGGCTTCGCCCGGCATAAAGGTTATCCGACTGTTTTGCATCGAAAGCGATTACGAGAATTAGGCCCTAGTCCTTGTCACCGCCGCAGTTTCCACTGGGATGAGCCGTAGCGTCAGGTCAACAATATAAGGAAGCTTGGAGAAATTTGTTATAATAGACCAATGTCATTGCGGGGGGTGCAGGATTGCCTAAGGCCAAACCGTTAATTATCGTGGAGTCGCCAGCCAAGGCCAAAACGATCAGTCGCTTTTTAGGGAAGCGGTACCAAGTCAAAGCATCTATGGGCCATGTACGGGATCTGCCCAAGAGTCAGTTTGGGGTAGACGTGGAGCATGGCTTTACGCCGCGTTATATTACCATTCGCGGCAAAGGGCCAATTTTGAAGCAATTGAAGGATGCTGCCAAAAAGGCCGATAAGGTATTCTTGGCTACTGACCCGGACCGCGAAGGGGAAGCGATTTCGTGGCACTTGGCGGAAGCTTTGGGCATTCAACCGGAAGCCACCCGGCGCATCGAATTTCACGAAATTACCAAAGACGCGGTGAGCCATGCCATTCGCAATGCACGCCCCGTATATATGCCTAAAGTTAATGCCCAACAGGCGAGGAGGATATTGGATCGGGTTGTTGGATACCAGTTATCTCCCTTACTATGGCACAAAATTCGGCCCGGCTTGTCTGCGGGCAGGGTTCAGTCCGCTGCCCTTAAGTTATTGGTCGACCGGGAAGA
The DNA here is from genome assembly GCA_023488565.1 of Bacillota bacterium. Taxonomy (GTDB): domain Bacteria; phylum Bacillota; class Sulfobacillia; order Sulfobacillales; family Sulfobacillaceae; genus Sulfobacillus_C. The sequence continues at coordinate 13,784 of JAMDDZ010000153.1, forward strand.
TGAAATTTTAGCGTTTGTACCGGTGCAGTATTTTACGGCGAGCCTTGAAGCAGGTCAAGGCGCACTCTCTTTGCAAGCCGATTATGTGGGACCGCGGGGCGAAAAAGGCCGACTCGGCGCTTCCGATGTGGAAATGGTTCTTGGGCATGTAGGGGTTGGTTCCCGGGTATTGGTGCAATCTGTTAAGACCCGTGAACGACGTCGATTTCCTGCACCGGCTTTTACCACGTCAACACTGCAGCAAGAGGCGTCTAGACGTCTGGGGTATTCGGTAAAACGGACGATGAGCTTGGCGCAGCAACTGTACGAAGGACTAGAAGTAGCCGGGGAAGGGACCGTAGGTTTAGTCACCTACATTCGCACGGACTCGGTGCGGGTAGCCGACATAGCCGAAACAGAGGCCAAACGATACATCTCGTTGCATTATGGCGACGCCTACCTAAAAGATCAGATGACCTCGCGGCCAAATCGGGATCCGGTGGGATCCCAAGGTGCCCACGAGGCGATTCGTCCAACGGTGTTGACTCGGCATCCTGACCAACTCAAGAATAGCTTGAATCGCGATCAATTGCGTCTTTACCGGTTAATTTGGGAACGATTTGTCGCTAGCCAAATGGCACCCTTGGTATATGATGCCACCACCATTGAGTTAGTGGCGGAGCATGGCGAGCAATTTCGAGCCCATGGCGCGGTCATCAAGTTTAAAGGATTTACTGAAATCTATTTAGAAGCGCAGGACGGCACTGATGCCAACTCTGACAAAGAGTTCGATTCGTCATTGCGTCCCCTGCCCGATGTCGCCGAGGGAACCGAGTTGGTGATTTCCCATATTAGTGCTGCGGAGCACTTTACAGAACCGCCTGCGCGGTTTAACGAAGCCATGCTGGTCAAGACTCTGGAAGAACTAGGAATTGGAAGGCCATCGACCTACGCCCCTATTATTGAAACTTTATTGCAACGGCAGTATGTCGAACGGTCCCAAAAGCGCCTATTACCTACAGCATTGGGATGTGTTGTGGTCGAGCTTTTACGCGAATATTTTCCGGAAATCGTGAATACGGCGTTCACCGCAGAAGTGGAGAGCCAATTGGACCGAGTGGAGTCCAACGAGATGGCATGGCAAGATGTGCTGGGGCAATTTTATGCACCATTTGCGGCAGAATTGGCGCGTGCCGAAGCAGATGTAGAAAAGTTGGAACTTCCTAAAGAAAGCACGGACGAAGTCTGCGAGAAGTGCGGCAAACCAATGGAAGTCAAATACGGACGTTTTGGAAAGTTTTTGGCTTGTACGGGATATCCCGAATGCCAGTTCACCAAACCTTATTTGGAAAAGACCGCGGCCTTGTGCCCTCGCTGTGGAAAACCGCTAGTAATCCGCCGAACCCGCAGGGGGCGCACTTTTTACGGATGCAGCGGATTTCCCGAATGCGACTTTGTGACTTGGAACCAACCTACGGATAAAGTGTGCCCTCAGTGTGGATCATCAATGGCAGTCAAGCGCCGTGCTCATCGCGAAAGTTTCCTCTGTCTTAAGGAGGGATGCGGGTATGAATCTGAACAAGCCCAATGATCTAGTCACCGTGGGAAGGGTGGAGTGCTTAAACTCTTTGGGAAGTGCCTCAATGGCTAAGGGAATATTCCTGGCCCGGGTTCGTGATGAATGCCAGCGCCTTTTACATGAAAAGGCGCTGATCGATCTCTTAGAGTGTTTTGCGGGGCCAGGAGGGCACACCAATGTCCAAGCCAGTTAGTCCCTGGATTGCCGATTATCTTAGACATCTACGGGCAGTGGAAGGGCGATCTGCTGAAACATTGCGCGCCTACGAGTCGGATTTGCTCCAATTCGAAGAACAGATAGGAGACTTAGACTTGGTTGACGCCAAGGCCATCCGACGTTGGTTGCTGCAACTGGGGGAATCAGGGATCTCTGCTCGCAGCATGTCTCGCAAGTTATCGGTGGTCCGCTCTTTTTATCGTTACTTGGAACAGGAGCGGTTGCGAACGACTAATCCGGCCCGCCGGGTGCTGTCCCCCAAGTTTCGCGCGCATTTGCCCCGAGTATTGACCATTGATGAGATCACGGCGATGATGGAAACAGCCTGTCTGGAGCATGGCCCATTAGGTGTACGCAATTTGGGTTTGATCGAAACTATGTATGGAGCGGGGTTGCGCAGTCAAGAAGTGGTGGACATGAATCTCCGAGATATTTTTTGGGATGATGGGATGATTAAAGTGACAGGCAAAGGACGTAAAGAGCGTGTGGTGCCCTTGGGCCGATATGGCCTGACGGCATTGCGCAGGTATGTGACGGAGTCGCGTCCTTATTTGGTGAAAACTGCGACCGAAGCTTTGTTCCTCAATCGTCGCGGCGGCCGACTGACCACTCGCAGCGTGCGTCGCATCGTCAAGATTACTATGTTGCGGAGTGCGGTAAGCCGTAACATTAGTCCGCACTGGTTGCGCCATTCTTACGCAACCCATTTATTAATGAACGGAGCCGACTTACGCATTGTCCAGGAGTTGCTTGGCCACGCCAATTTGCGTACTACGCAAATTTACACTCATGTCTCGCAAGACCAACTGACCCGAGTGTACCAGGCGGCTCATCCGCGGGCTCGGCGCAATTTAGAGTAATATTTATGGAGGGTCAAATTATGGGGGACTCACTGTTTCATGGCACCACTATCTTGGCGATGGTAAAAGATGGGAAGGCTGTTGTTGGTGGTGATGGTCAGGTAACCTTTGGCCAAAATACGGTGATGAAGCATACGGCGCGAAAGGTCCGGCGCCTTTACCAAGGGGCCATTCTTGCAGGGTTTGCGGGTGCGGTTGCAGATGCCTTAACGCTGTTTGAACGATTTGAAGGGAAACTGGAAGAACACCACGGCAACTTGCCGCGAGCAGCGGTGGCTTTGAGCCGCGAGTGGCGAACCGATCGTATGTTGGGGAAATTAGAGGCGCTGTTGATCGTGGCCGATACCCACGACTTGTTCATTCTCTCAGGGACCGGGGAAGTTATTGAGCCGGATGACCATATTGCTGCAGTGGGTTCCGGAGGCAGTTACGCGTTGGCCGCGGCGCGGGCCTTCGCATCCTTAGATCAAACTCCTGCGATTGAGGAGATTGTGAGAAAATCGTTGGACATCGCGGCAGATATTTGCATATATACCAATCATCACTTAACAATTGAAACATTGGGTTAGGAGGCGATGGGGATGGATGAGGCATTGTTGACACCAAAGCGAATTGTAGAGGAATTAGATAAGTATATCGTTGGTCAAAACGAAGCCAAACGAGCGGTCGCTGTGGCCTTGCGCCACCGCTGGCGCCGTAGCCGCCTCGACCCAGAACTGCAGGAAGAAATCACTCCCAAAAATATATTGATGATTGGCCCGACAGGCGTGGGGAAAACCGAAGTGGCACGTCGATTGGCTCGTTTACTCCATGTTCCTTTTATTAAGGTTGAAGCCACAAAATTTACCGAAGTGGGTTATGTGGGTCGCGATGTTGACGCGATGGTGCGTGACTTGGTGGAAACCAGCATTCGCATGGTAAAGGAAGAGCGGACAGGCTCGGTTAAAGATCGCGCCGAACGTGCGGCCGAAGACCGTATTGTGGAGGCGTTGGTACCAGATCCATCAGACAACACCGCAACCAAGAACCCCTTTGAGGCGCTGTTCGGTGGAGCCGGGGGAAATTACCAATCACGCCGTCCCGTGGATGCCGAGGAACGGCGGCGCATCGATGACGAACGGCGGCGGGTGCGGGAAAAACTGCGGATGAAGGCCATGGAACATGAACTTGTCGAAGTGGAGGTCGAGGATTCCGGGCCTACACTGCCCATGATGGGCAATTTTCCCGGCTCTGAGGACAATCAAATGAATCTTGGCGAAATGTTTGGCAACTTGTTGCCAAAGCGAACCAAACGGCGCAAGATGACTGTTGCCGAGGCGCGTAAGGTTTTAACCCAGGAAGAGGCACAGAAACTGATTGATACTGACGCTGCCAATGCTGACGCGGTCTGGAGGGCAGAGCAACAGGGTATCATCTTTATCGATGAGTTCGACAAAATTGCTTCGGGGCAAGACATGCGGGGACCTGACGTCAGTCGAGAAGGAGTTCAACGCGACATTTTGCCAATTGTCGAAGGTTCCACGGTAAACACCAAATATGGCCCCGTGAAAACCGACCACATTCTATTTATTGCCGCGGGAGCATTTCATGTGTCAAAACCAAGCGACCTGATACCGGAATTGCAAGGACGGTTTCCAATTCGCGTTGAGTTCGATGCTTTGACGGAACAAGACTTTTACCGCATCCTAACTGAGCCTAAAAATTCGTTGATTTTTCAGTATCAGGCACTGTTGGGCGCTGAAGGCGTTCAGATCCGGTTTGACGACGAGGCACTTTGGGCGATGGCCCGTTACGCAGATCGGGTCAACCGTGATACCGAAAATATTGGAGCCCGTCGACTGCATACGATTTTAGAGAAAGTATTGGAAGAACTTAGCTTTGAGGCGCCAGACTTGCAAGGACAAACTATTCCGATTACTGCGTCATACGTGGATCAGCGATTAGCTCGGATAGCGGACAATATTGACATTAATCGGTATATACTCTGAATTTTTGGTTTCGTTATCACATTCCAAACCAAAGTTATGGTATACTCATACCCGGAATTTAGAACTGTGGTGACGAATTAACCAAATTTGAGGAGGCTTTGGTCGTGGAAGAATTGCTTGAAAGGACACGACGGATTAATCGGTTGTTACAACGTACGGCGGGTCATCCGGTAAACTTTGAAGAAATGGCTCAGATTTTGAGCGAACTGATTGCCGCCAATGTGTATGTGGTGAGCCGCCGCGGTAAGGTATTAGGCTATGCACTGTTGGATTCGTTTGAATGCGACGTGATGATCCGCGAAGTCTTGGGCCAAGAGGTGTTTCCTCAATCTTACAATTCTGGATTGTTAAAAGTTGACGAAACATATCCCAATGTGTCGCAAGAAAGTCGCCGTTGCGTATTTTTTCGTGACAAACCCTGCATTTATGAGAACAAGATTACGACTATCGTGCCCGTCAACGGAGGCGGAGACCGACTAGGGACGTTGGTGATTTCCCGGTTTGGACGGGAATTTGGCGACGAAGACCTTATTTTGGCCGAGTACGGTGCCACCGTCGTGGCGATGGAAATTTTGCGCTCCAAATCCGATGAACTGGAAATGGAGGCACGGAAGAAGGCGGCGGTAAAAGTCGCGATTGATACTTTATCCTACTCGGAACTTGAAGCAGTACAGCACATTTTTGAGGAACTGGGTGGCGAAGAGGGATTGTTGGTCGCGTCTAAGATTGCGGACCGTGTGGGTATTACCCGTTCAGTAATTGTCAATGCCTTGCGCAAATTTGAGTCCGCGGGGGTTATTGAATCTCGCTCCTTGGGGATGAAAGGCACCCATATTCGCGTATTAAATGATCGGTTAATTGGGGAACTTAAAAAACTGCAACGTTAACTCCAATATTATTCCGGGGCACGGTGTCTTCGCCCCGGAATATTTTTGGGCGTCTCGCCTTTGCAGGGCAAATTTTTTCCAATCAACCGTTGGGATCGGGGGCGTGCCGCAACGCTCCGCGCATAGGATTACCCATGCGGGTTTTCGCACGAAACGATGGTGAAAAGGCATCACCGTCAGGCACTTTGTACGCGATACATCATGTGCCTAAAACCCTATGTCGGGGAGATTATTAACCAATTAACCAACCAAATATTCCTAGGGCAATATCTATTCACCGATACGACATCCTTCATGTTAACTGCCAACCAAATTCAGCGGTGCGGAATAAATGCGGTGTGCTGTGTGCAAGGTAATAAGGCGATCCGACACCATGCTTTCCAGAACTTCCCACTGGCGTGTTTTAGCCTGGTGGTAGTGGCTATCCGGGTTTAAAGCCGACGGGGCTTGGGGCAACCCCGCTAACAGGGTAGCTTGAGCGGGGGACAGATTTTTAGCTGGTCTGCCAAAATAGGTTTGGGCAGCGCGGCCAACACCATAACTGTTATGGCCTAAATAGACTTCGTTGATATACATGGTGAGAATTTGCTGTTTGCTGTAGAGCACCGTTGTCATCAATGCCAATAGTGTGCCGGTGACCTTGCGGGGAATCGTTTTGTGGGGTGACAGCAACAAATCCCGGATGAGTTGTTGGGTGAGGGTACTGCCTCCTTGGGCAAACGAGCCGGTTTCGATATCAACCACCAAGGCTCGGCCTATTCCTTCAAACGAAATCCCCCAATTGCGGTAAAAGCTCCGGTCTTCGGTGGCTATTAACCCTTTGGTAAACCATGGCGTTACTTGGTTAAGGCTCACCGGAATGCCGTGGTGCGCCATGGTGCGGTCATGAACCCGCGCCGGCAGAGACGTGAGCGCAGACCAGTATCGCACATAGAATACCGCTAGAAACGTGATAAGCAAAACTAGCATCAAAATCGACCATTTGACCAAGGGACTGCGCGGCTTTGTCATGACATCCTCACTATTGGTAGAACCCTGGGGATAATCGCCAAGATTCCTTCTCCGCTTGTATGGGGTCGTGAGAGAAAAAGGGTCGAGCATGGAGTGTTTCGGTCAGATGCAATAGATGGGCTACGGATAGCCGAGCTTGGTCGGGATTGGTGGCTGTGCCGATGTTATCTGGATGAAACTGGCGCTGAGTATAGACGGCATCACCGGTCAGTACGATAGGACCGCCATTGAGTTCCACGATCAGTGATTGATGGCCTTCTGTGTGACCGGGGGTAGAAACCGCGTACAATCGCGTATCAAAGCGGTAGTCGCCATCAAGAAGATGCAACTGCCCAGTGTTAATATCTAGAGCGGCAGAGTCAGGATATTGATCCGGATCTGAGGCGACTGCAGCCCATTCGGAGCGTTGGATTAGAAATTTGTGGTGACTAAATGCGCTATTGCCGCCGCCATGATCAAAATGCAAGTGCGAGTTGATGACCCCATCGATATCGCTCGGTGCAAAACCTATCTTAGCTAACTGTGCGGTGATGTAGTCGTCTGGTGCCAATCGGGGCTGCAACAGTTGAGAGAATTCTTGACCCAGCAGCCCTTGCGGATTAGTGCGGCATTGGTTGGAGCAACCTGTGTCAAATAAAAACAGTCCGTTAGGTGTCTCGATTAAATAGGCGTATACCGGGATGAAGAGAATATTGCCCGGTTCGCAATGAGGGTCCAAAACCGTTTCGTCGGCGGAAAATGTTCCTACCGGGAGTATCCAAAGGCGCATAAAAACCCCCCTGCCTATTTGTCTTCTCATCATAACACATCAACGGGCCTGCGGAAGAAGATGGCATTGCCCAGTAATGTAACCTTGGCCGCCCCTGCTACGTTATCAGGGACAAGGCTGGACGCACGGAACCATCGAGCAATTTGGGAAAGATGGTCGAAATTTCGCGATCAGAACGACCGATTCTACAGTATAATATCTGCGGTATGCCTGAAAGGGGCGGGGCTATGAGGCGATTTCGTTGGGGACGATTTTTAGCGCTGCTGGCAGCAATCGTGGTGGTTGGAGGTGGCACAGCCGCCTACCTGGGATATCGAGCGATACAGCCAGCGGCGGTGGAAACTAGTCGTGTACTCAAAAAGAATCCGCCAGGGTTTCAAAACCGTATCACGATTTTGCTCCTGGGCAATGCCTTGTCGATAATCAACAACAAAGACCAGACCAACCCATATGTTCGTGACCGAACTGACACGATGATGTTGGTATCGGTGAATCCTAAGACGGATCAAGCCAGTGTTTTGTCCATTCCACGGGATTCCTTGGTGTTTATCCCTGGGGTAGGGGAAACGAAGATTAATGAGGCCAATTATTTTGGAGGTCCGAAACTCGCGGTTAAACTAGTAGAGCAAACATTGCATGTGCCCGTAGATTATTACATGGAAACCACCATGTGGAACTTTGAAAAAATCATCAACACGTTGGGCGGTTTAACCGTGGACGTCACCCAACCCATGCATTACGGTGGTGTAGGCAATCCTCTGGACATCAACTTGAACCCGGGAGTGCAAAAATTAAATGGGCAACAGGTGTTGGAATATGTGCGATTTCGGGCGGAACCTCTAGGAGATATCAGCCGGATCCAACAGCAACAGTACATTGTGAAATTGATTTTGGAAAAAGTTCTGACCCCGAGTCAACTCTATAAACTTCCTGAAATTATCACGATGTTGCGTCAAGATATTGTACACACAAATTTAAGTTTGCCGCAGATGTTGTCGCTTGGCTTAATTGCCACGCATGTTAAGCTGTCCGCAGTGCGTTACGCGACGCTACCGGGGCATCCGGTGGTGCGTACCGACCCGGTTCTAAAGGTTCCGTTGGATTATTGGGTGCTGGATCAGCGCCTGATGCACATGATGGTCGATGAGGTTGTCCTGGAGAAGCCTTTAACAGCCGCAGACCGCCAAAATGTCCACATTATTATTAAGGCAGGAACCGGTTCTATGCAGCCAGCCGATGAGGTTGCGGCGTGGCTTAAGGCCAAAGGATTTACCGTGTCGGCAATCGATTGGTCTAACCGTCATAATCATGTCCATAATGAAATTTTGGACTTTACCGGAGATAAGTATTTGGTTGCCAGGATTCAATCGGCATTAGGACCTGCCTCGGCCACGGAAATTACCGAGAGCCCCTATCATGATTACCCGGGATTAGACATGATTATCACGGTAGGGTCCGATTTGAAGTTGAACCCCCACATTCAACCCTAAGATTTCCGGTATTGGGAATCACCTCAGAGCATTTATTGCTGTGGTTTCGACCACACTGACGACGAGGTGATTCTGAATGGGCCACAGTGTTCGTAAACAATTGTGGGGAACGATTGCAGCTTTGGCAGTCTCAGTGACCGGGTGTGGTTTTAATGCCCATGCGGCAAAAAACGTGTCGAGTTCTTCATCTAGCAAGCTGCAAGTGATAGGTTTTTGGGCCAACGACGTGTCTACCGGGTTAACTGCCATCTATCAATATCCCCATGCTATTTCCCAGTTTTCGCCATTTTGGTATTCGGTCGACAGGTTGGGCGGCCTGACCAGTCACGTAAACTCCGCAATCTTATCGCAGGTGCAAAAAAAACATATCCCTATCGTTCCTTTGGTGAATGATGCAACCGGTACACAAGCTTTTTTGCCAGATCCACTCACCCGTATTCGAGCTGCTCGGGCAATAGCTGACATGGTGGGCAAAATGCATTTTCAGGGCGTTAATATTGATTTTGAACCCCCGCATACCCATTTGAGCAGCGATTTAACGGCCTTTGCTATCGATCTAAGGGATTTTCTGCCGCGCACCGACGTCATTACAATGGATGTGGTGCCTCATTCTGGCGGTGCCTATGACTACAGCAAGCTCGCTCCTGAAGTCAACCAGTTTATCTTAATGAGTTATGATGAACACGCTGATGGATCTTTGGAAGGTCCGGTGGCTGCAATGCCTTGGGTGTCCAACATTGTGACTCGGATGTTAAGTTCGGTTCCTGCCTCCAAAATTATTTTGGGGATTCCAGTCTATGGCTACAGTTGGCCAGTGGGTAGCACCGTGGCGACTACCATTCCGTACAACGCGGTAACCCCGGTTATGAACAAAAACGCTAAGTGGAGTACTTTATATCAAGAGACGTACGCGCGATACATAACGGCCAACGGACCAACCATAGCCTGGTGGGAAAGCCTTCAAGGCATGAGTCAAAAGATTGCTCTGGCTCAAAAAGACCATTTGGCTGGGGTCGCATTATGGCATGTCGGATATGCTAATAAGAGCGTAACCCAGTTGTTGCTTAGTCAAATTGGGCGCCAACCGTAACAAATTTCGCGAGTATAAAAAGATATATTCAAATGGTATCTTAAATGCTATAATATTATCATGGAAATGGAAAAGTTTTTGTCCATCGGTAAGGCAGCTAAATTGCTAGGTGTCACACCTCAAACGATCCGCAGGTGGCAGAAAGAGGGAAAAATTCAAGAAACACGCTCCCCCACGAATCGACGCTTATATAGCGCTCGCGAAGTCAAACGGATTTTAGGAGTGCGCACACAGGAACAAGTCGTGATTTATGCCAGAGTGTCATCGGCCAAGCAAAAAACAGATGGCAACTTAGAACGGCAAGTACAGCGATTGAAACAGTACGCACAAGATCACGGATATGAAGTGTCGCGTATGTTTCAAGAGCAAGCATCTGGTATCAACGAGAACCGCAAGCAACTCCATCAACTGCTACAACTAGCCGAACAACACGAGATTCAACGAGTGTTGATTGAATTTCCTGATCGATTGGCACGGTTTGGGTATCGGTATTTGGAGCGATTTTTAAGTAGTCACGGTGTGACAGTCGAAGTCACTCATAAAACAGAACCGAAGTCGTCACAAGAAGAATTGGTGAACGATTTGCTGACGATAATAACCGTGTTTTCGGCTCGTCTGTATGGAAAACGATCACAGGAATTTCGACAAAAAGCAAAACAGCTAATCAATGAGATGGAAGGGGGTGAAACACATGCCAATGCTGGTGAAAACGGTGAAGATCGGTATCCATAAAGAAGTTCATGCCGTCAAACAGCAAGCCATCTTAGCCACACAAGCCTTATATAACCAGACGATTGCGTTTTATATAGAGTTTTTCGTCGGGCATATAGCGGTGTTGGATGCAAAGAAAGAAGCGCGTCGCAAGAATGGCACACCGTATGAACGGTCATGGACAAATCAAGAATTGCTCACGTTTGCAGAAATGCACACGCTGGACACAAAGGCACATCCTCATCCCTTGCAACCATTGATCGAAAATCTGCCAAGTGTGCGAACCATGCCAGTCAGCCTTCGTCGTGCGGCCATCAATCATGCGATTGGCAAAGTAAAATCGTGGTACAGTCTGCTCAAATTATGGGAAGCCACCGATCGCAAAAAGCGGCCTCCACAACTAGGCCAACCCAACGAACCCATCACGTTTTATGCGGATATGGTGGAATATCCTGATGTGGCTGATGTGGATTTGGAAGTTCAGCGTCAAGTTCGCCATGACTTTATCGCGGTGAAATTGTTTTACGAAGGCAAATGGCAGCTAGTGCCGCTACCAGTGACTTTTCATCGTCAAGCACAAGACGCGTTGACTAAATCACAAGCGGAATCGGTGCGCATATACGAAGCAACGATCAAAGCGCGTAAAGCTCCAAAAGAAGCATGGACAGACGCAGAAAGGGCGGCCGTTCGCCCTCGCGAGTGGTGCGCCATGTCCCTTGCTCTTTATGCGAAACGGGACAAGCAATACCCGGGCGGGTTGCGGTTTGCGTTCCATGTACCGTTTGAAAAATGGGTAGATGCACCGCAAAAAGCCAAAGAACAATTCGCCGCGGATCCCGGAATGTCCGTCGTCACCGTTGATCTTGGGGTGAATCGTTTGGCTGTCATGGGTGCGTTCCGGAGCGACAAACTGACGGCGACAAAATTTATTCACGGGGGAAAAGTCAATCATCATCGGCATCAGTTGTTGAACGTGATTGCGAACAAACGGAGCCAAAGCGGCAGGCTTCAAGCGAATGCGCAAGATAACGTCGAACTTTGGGGAAAAGTGCGTCACATTGACGAGAACGCGGCGCGGCAGGTTGCCCGCCAGATCGTCGATTTCGCCTTGGCCCACGAAGCGAAAGTGATTGTGTTGGAGTATCTTCGCCGGTATCGCCCACCCAAAGAACGGATGAGCCGTTCGGGGCGGAAGAACCATAAACGAGCGTATTGGCTGCGGGGCCAGATCATGAAATGGGTACGCGACTTGGCGTTTCGCGAAGGAATCTTAACGGTCGAACGCAATCCAGCCTATACATCGCAAATGTGCCCGCATTGTCACACACAAGGAAATCGGACTGGTCCCCATTTCGCTTGTCAAAATCCATCTCATTTATACCATGCAGATGCGGATTTTGTGGGTATGATGAACCTGTACCGAAAGTGGAATGGCAGCTTCGTCTATCCGCGAAAGAAAAACCGTGCGGATGAACCAAAGCCTGTGCAGGCGTATGCCTAAAACAGCACAGGTCTATCATTCAGCCACTGACTGTCTGGTAGTGCTCGGGTGGTACGAGTGGAGTCTGAACGCTTCTCTTGGGATGACGGTTTACCGAAAAGGGAGAAGTGTACACGCCGATAAGGGGCCCCGTTCTCAAGCCCCTCCACGTATTTGCGTGAGAAAAAGGTCAGCCCAACGGCAGTGAATGATTATGTTTGATTATATAATCAGGTAACTGTTGATATCACTGCTTAATTTTCGAAGGATCCAAGAGGAATCTACCATGAGGATGTCGACTCCATTGGATAGACGAGGATTCGAATCCCTACTGGAGCTACAGGAATTATAGCGAGTTATTCGTAAGCGCCTGGGCATTATCATTTTAATTGCGGCGGTAACTACCGCGACCAGCGGTATCCTCAGTAAATTTGTGTTGCCTAAGCAATATGCGGGTACCGCTACACTCATCGTAAAAGGCCCTTGAGGTTATCGGCTTACGAGCCCGTGATTGAACGGCGGTATGGAGAGGCAGTATCCGAATTACTGTTGCAAACAACCCCGCAACTGGTTTTGGCAGGTCTTCCCGTGGAACTAATCCCCCGTGTTCGGATTGGATGGCGGAGGTTTTTTGGCAGCCGTTAAGTGACAAAAATTTTTATTTAATATTAGTAGGAATTTTCGTTTTGATGTCGAATTTAGGTAATCAATCCAGTTCGGCCGAGCTGGCAATGGAATGAACCACAAAATCGGGCAAATATCCCGGCGCCAGGCGGTGCCGGGATCTATTTATGCTTAGTATAAACGAAGACACATCTTTCGCCGAGAGATCGGCTCATGCTATCTCATCATGGGACTAATGCCGTATTATGAAGAAGTGATGCAGTTGACGGAGACCTTGGAGAGATAAATAAGCTGAACAATAAGAATCGAGGCGAGGAGCATTGCTAACAGTCGGATCAGCGCTATTAGGGGCTGCGCACCGCATGAATGATAAAACTGCGCTGATATTCGGTGACCAGCAATTAAGTTACCGACAATTGAATCAAAAAGCGAACCAGGTAGCGTGGAGTTTTCACCAGGAGGGCGTAGGACCTGGGGAACGTGTAGCACTGCTGTTGCCTAACGGGCTTGAGATGGCGGAACTATACTTCGGGATTTCCAAAGCGGGAGTAGTTGGAGTGCCGCTGAATTTACGGTGGGCGCCACCCGAAATAGCATACGCGATGCGAGACGCCGATATTTCTTTGGTAATAGCGGACCCCGATTTTGAACCGATTTTGAGTCAAATTCCCTTTGAAAAGGCCCGAGTTTTTTACACCGGACCCGATGGCAGTTGGACTCGCATGGTCAGTGGTGCACCTGTCAAGGAACCGGATTTTGTGACGGTCCGGGAAACTGACCCCTGGGTTTTAGTCTATACGTCCGGTACTACGGGCCGACCCAAAGGAGCAATTCGGACCCACATGAGCAATATCATGATTGCCTTGGCACTGGTAAGCGAACTGGGTATTTCTTCAGACCAAATAGGATTTGCGATTTTACCCATGTTTCATGTGAACTCTATGTGGTTTGTCACTCTTTCCGTAGCTATTGGAGCCACGTGCGCTATTTACCCGCATCGCACCTTTCATCCGCATCATGTGATTGAGCAGATAAATTTTCATCACGTCAATTATGGGATGTTTGTGCCCAGTATGTTGACATTCTTAGCTGACGCCGTCGAGTCAGGAAAAGTTCGAGCCGATGGACTGGAAGTGATTATGACGGCATCAGCACCTCTAGACAGTACGCTTCGGGACCGAATCATTCGAGGATTTCCTAAAGCCCGGTTGTATGACATTTACGGATCGACTGAATATGGCGCTGCTACCATTGTTAGACACTCCTTGGATGGCCCGCTTGGATCGGTAGGATATGCCACTATTGGACAGGACATTGAAATTCTAGACGATAACCGGCAGCCGGTGCCACCGGGAACTGTTGGAGAAGTTTTTGTTCGGGGGCCTTCATTAATGACGGAATATTGGAAAAACGCCGAAGCCAATCAGAGGTCATTTACCGCCGACGGATTTTTGACAGTAGGGGATATGGGCTATCAGCGGGAAGACGGCCTGCTGTTTTTAGTGGATCGCAAACAGGACATGATTATCGTTGCCGGGGAAAATGTGTATCCAAGCGAAGTTGAAGAGGTGTTGTTGCGCTATCCGGGAGTGGCACTAGCGGCTGTTTTTGGGGTTCCCGACCAGCGCCGCGGAGAGAGAGTGATTGCCGTCGTGACCCAGCGCGAAGGGGGTACCCTCGATCTTGAACAATTGGAGGAACTGTGCCGCCAAAACCTGGCACACTATAAACGTCCTACCCGGATTATTGTGGCGCCGGAACTTCCCATTGGGCCGTCGGGGAAGGTGGTGCGGCGTTTGGCCAAAGATGCCTGGTTGGCACAGTCGTAAGTTACCAAAATCGGTCGTAAAGCCCCGGCCTTTAGGCTTGGGGATATAAGCCCGGGGCCACATTTGCTAGAATGAACCCAAGGGCCGATGTGAGACGAAAACCAAGTTCCTCGACACAATCGGTTGATGGTCAAGCGCAGGGCGGGCCACACCCGGTGAGCCTGGGGAGCGCCCTCTTGCGGACGAACGAGAAACGCCCTAAGAAGCAAATGGTGTGATGAATCAGGAACCCGATGCCGGAAGGATCGGGAATCCCCCGGATTTTTTCGTGGGAGAATGTCAATTTTGCAAAGCGTTCAGAAACTCGGCAACCACGTCGGTGGGATCTTCCAGGCCCACCGACACCCGCACTACATCAGAAGTAATTTGCCGCTCGTTGCGCTCTTCTTGGGTCAGTGCGGCATGACAGTGCAACTCCGGTAGCGAGACGATGGTCTCGGCTCCGCCAAGCCCGGCTCCGATGCGGGCAAAGTGCAACCTTTCGGCTAACCGGGGCACTGACGCGACATCCTTGAGACGGAAGGTAACCATTTGACCAAATCCTTTGTCAGTGGCCATGGTTTCGTTGGCAACGGCGTGACCTGGGTGTGATGGCAATCCCGGATAAAACACTTGAGACACCGCAGGGTGAGATGTCAATGCGAGCGCCAACGCCATAGCCGTTTGTGATGCTTGTCGCATTCTCACCGGGAGTGTGCGTAGCCCGCGATGCACCAAATATGAATCGTCAGGAGATAAAATGGGTCCGCAGGCATTTTGAATGAAATAAAGTTGTTGAGCCAGTTCTTGGGTGCGAGCTACCGCGAGTCCCGCGGTAACGTCGGAGTGTCCCCCAATCATCTTGGTTCCTGAATGCAACACCAGATCTGCACCCATCGTTAGAGGGTTCTGCAGATAAGGAGTGACAAAGGTGTTGTCAATCCACACAGATAATTGGTGACGATGCGCCCAGTCTACGATGGCCGGCACGTGCGCTACATGCAAAAAAGGATTAGAGAAATTTTCCACCAAGATGGCCCGCGTATTTGGTTCAATGGCTCGGTCCAGATCTTCAACTTGGTCGGTGTCCACGTAGGTTACCGCAATGTTGAAACGGGAGAATACCCCCCGCAACACCCTTTGGGTACCGCCCTGGCAGTCCCGGGTAACTAAAAGGTGATCTCCGGCGCTCAGCAACAAAAAAGTTGCGGTCAGTGCAGCCATGCCTGACGCAAACGCAAAGCCGCGAACGCCCCCTTCTATGGTCGCCATAGCGGTTTCTAAGGCTTCACGGGTAGGGTTTCCAGAGCGGGCGTAATCAAATGAAGACGGAGCCCAGGGATTCGTCTGATGATATGTGGTGGCCCGATAGATGGGAGGGACTACAGCGCTTAGTTGCGGATCCAGTTGGCTGGCGTGGACAAAAGTGGTGTCCGATGGTTTCTTGGTAGACATAAAGAGCGTCCTTCTCTCCTAAGGAATAGCGTGCAATGCTTGAGCTAAATCGGCCTCTAAATCAGCAACATTCTCAATTCCCACTGAAAGCCGGACCAACCCAGGGGTGATACCTAGGGCCATGCGCACCGATTCCGGCAATTCTCGGTGTGTCTCATAAAAGGGATGGGTAATCAATGATTCTACACCGCCTAGACTGACTGCAGGGATGATGCAATGGAGTTCGTCCATCATTGGGCCGACCGATTCGGGGTCATGGAGCCGAAAAGAAATCATAGCGCCGGGGCCAGTGGCTTGTCGCAGATGCAGCAATCCCCCCGGATGTTGGGATAATCCCGGATAATAGGTCGCAGCAATTTTGGGATGCTGCGCTAAAAATTGGGCTAGAGCGATGGCATTTTGCTCTTGGCGGTCAAGGCGCAAATCTAGAGTTTTTAGTCCACGCAACAATAACCAGGAGTCCCACGGCGCTAGGATGCCTCCCGACGCGTTGCAAATAACGGCGATTTCTTCTGCCAACTCGGGACTACGACTAATCACCAATCCGGCCACCACATCGTTATGCCCTGCGAGGTATTTTGTGGCACTGTACACGACGAAGTCTGCCCCAAAATCAAATGGACGCTGCCGCAAAAATGTCATAAAGGTATTGTCTACGGCAATCCATGCCCCCTGGGCATGTGCCAATTCGGTTAAAATCTTGAGGTCACTGATTTGCAACAATGGGTTACTGGGGGTTTCGATAAACAGCAAGCGAGTGTGAGGAGTGAGTGCGGATGCCACTTGGTCTGGGTCGCGCGTGTCGACATATGTCGCGGTCACTCCGAATTTTTGGAATGTGTCTTGAAACAAGCGATAAGTGCCACCATAGGCATCCTGAGTTAATACGACATGGTCGCCGGATTTCAACAAATGGCCTAAGGCCGTAATGGCCGCCATCCCGGAACCAAAAACACTGGTGCCCGACCCGCCTTCTAGTTCCGTGATGGATTGCGCCAAACTGTGACGGGTAGGATTGTCGGTGCGAGAGTAATCGAATGGGCCAAAGCCGTCACTGGTATGTTGGTATGTGACGGTTTGAAAAATTGGGGTAGTAACCGATCCATAAGCAGGATCACTGCCAACCCCGGCATGGGCGACACGGGTATCCAGACGCCACTCTTTTTGCGGCAAACGAATCTTCTCCTCTGAAAAAAGATTTGTCTTCTTTGTGGCACATAACGAATTTTGGTCAGATGCCTACGACAATAGAAATCGTTCGAGTCCGGTTCTTACATCGGAACTTTCACTAGCCAGTTTTAACAGTTCCTGACTGACCCATTCAATCCATTGGGACAACGAACCGCTTTCCGTTTTTAACGCGATCCCTCGGACCATTTTTACTCGTTGGGCGTCTATCCGTCCATGATCCTGGGTGAGGATGTACAGCCATTCGCCAGCCTGGATTCTTATCGCATGCACCGACTTGGTTTTGGAAAACAGGCCGCCACGACGGTCTACCGTCGTTTGCAGCGGAATTGCGGCTTCTAACTTTTTGGCCAAGACTTCTAAAAAAGTTAATATATCGCTGGTGTCTTGACGAAGACTAGCCGCTAAAATATCAAATGAGAGGTCGTCAGCCATGTCCACCGCTCCCGTAGTGATTTGTTTTATTTTAGCATACTCCTGTTGTAGGCTTAAGGTAACACGAAAAACATGGTATTTGACTTTTGTTGACATTTGTAGTATGACAAACTTATCAAGCGTATAGGAGGGATGGAACATGTTTAATCGGTC
This sequence comes from Bacillota bacterium, assembly GCA_023488565.1. Taxonomy (GTDB): domain Bacteria; phylum Bacillota; class Sulfobacillia; order Sulfobacillales; family Sulfobacillaceae; genus Sulfobacillus_C. Next base: position 31,507 of record JAMDDZ010000153.1, read on the forward strand.
TCCTTATGCCACCTATTCCGTGAGTGACGGAGTGCCGGGACGGTTAATGGCGCGGACTCTAGGGTACCTGGGGCTGCTTTTGGCGATTTTGAGTGTGGCGGTGCTGTTCGGCGTAGGACTGGGTGCCGCGGGAATCTGGGTTGGATTCGCGGCTGCCATTATTGGCACTATCATGGTATCACGGAGCATGGCCAGCGCCGGGGCGGCATTCGTCTGGGGTGCCGTGGTGGCAATCGGCATGGGTATAATGATATCGCCGGTGATTTGGGCAACGGTCGCAACGGATCCGGGGCTTCTTTTACAGACGCTTGGGGTGCTGGTTATTACCATCTTGATGTCAGCGGCTGTCGTCGCATGGATACCATGGGATTTTTCCCGCATGATGCCCCTGTTGTTCATTGGGCTAATCATGCTGATCGTGGTGAGTTTGCTTTCGTTTTTCATACCCGCGTTCGCCGGTGTTGGTGCCTCCCGGGCGTTTAACCTGATTGGGGTACTGATTTTTACCGGATATCTGATGGTTGACTTTTCCTTAATGCGGATGCGGGGCAGAGTCATGCCGACTCAGGGAACCGCAGTGGTTTTAGCCGTGTCGTTACTCATTGATATCGTGAATCTGTTTTTGTTTCTTCTTCGTTTGGGACGGCGATAAGCAAGAGCGCCCTGAAAGCCGATGTTGGCCCGCAGGGCGCGACTTTATGCAATGAACTCTCCCGCCGCCTGACCCTAACGGGGTGAGGCGGGGGTTTCTGAGGTCACCCTCTGGAAGTTCCTGGTTCTACGACCGCTGCGCCGAGCCGTTAGACTAAACCAAAAGTCTGGGCCTTGTCTAGCCCTGCGGGCTGGCCCGCTTGACCCCCTCTTGGCTTGCGCCTAAGAAGGGGAATGCGCGGGCGTTATGTTCAATGCTAGAGGTGTGCTAGTAGCGGCATGATCCAATGGTGGATTTTGGCGAAAATAGCCGATAGTATGCTGGCAAGGAGGGCTCTGGTGCTTTCAGCATGGCGTAGTCCATGTTGCAAGGTGCCCAATCCAGCAATGACGGGGTTGAGCTGCCACATCACCAATGCCGCCAAGATGATGAGAATAAGTAGCGTATTACGGAAATAATGCTTTTTAGCTTTAGGCTTCTCTTGAGATGGAGAAAGATGCATTCCTCCTTTATGGTTTCGTGCAAGGTCCGACGGTGTCGACATCGTGTCACCTCCTCAATCGGTTATGGCTCATCCTAGCATTGCTGGTATTAAATGGCAATATCGGCAGCCCGAGAAAAATTGCCCATTGACCGAATCACTCCGACATGGTACATTGCCTAAAACTTAATAAATTTTACTTCTTATCCAGAGTGGTGGAGGGACTGGCCCTATGAAGCCCGGCAACCCCCCCTTGCGTAGTGGTGGGTGCCAATTCCTGAAGGACGCAGCGTTGCGTTGTCCTTAGAGATGAGAAGAGTGCTCACGCCTCTTCTCAGGCGTGTTTTTTGTATGTCCATCTATTGGTACTATGACAGGAGCGATTGCATGCGAATTACAACATTAGGATCCTACCCTAAGATCCCCGCAGATAATGGCCCGAGTGTGCGCACAGCCATTCAGCGATTTGAACGACGAAGCATTGGCCTGACCCAATTAGAACAAATCATTAGGGACCGTACTCGTCACGTTATCCAGGTAGCCGAAGCGCATCGCCTGGATATGACGAGCGATGGGATGATTCGATGGAATGACATGTTTGACGGTGTTGTGCGTGATGTCGACAATGTGCAATCTGCCGGATTGCTCCGGTTCTTGGACAACAATTTTTATTACCGACACCCCTTGATTCGCGGTCGCCTCTCATTTCAAGGAGGGGTCGTCCGGTGGTGGTTGACCCAGGCTGTGGGTATGTCAAAGGCGCCGTTGAAGGCCATATTGCCGGGGCCATTTACGTTTTTGCAACTGTCTCAGGATGACAGCTATCATAATCGGCAGGCCTTGTTAGACGATGTTGTAGAAGTCTTGAGGCTGGAGGCCCATTCGCTATTGGATACCGGAATTCAAGAGATTCAATGGGATGAACCGGCTCTGGCCTATTATCCCGAGTGGGATATTCGTGAGGTCAAGGAAACTCTTACGGCCCTAACCAAGAATCTTACAGTGGCCCAAAGTCTTGCCCTTTATTGGGGGCCTGGTGTCCATCGTTGGATTGAACCGCTGGCCACCACCGGATTTTCCCGACTTTACCTTGATGCGGTGTCGGACGCTGAAGTGGTACCACGCCTGGCGGCTGAACAATCGCCGGTAGAAGTGGGAGTGGGTCTTATCGATGCTCGCCAAGTAAAAAAAG
>JAMDDZ010000021.1 GCA_023488565.1 Bacillota bacterium
TGCGCCAACAAGTGTCCTTCAGGGGAGATTTTGAATAACGTGCCGTGCAAGTTCACCAAATAGAGAGCATGCGCCGACACCACCGGCGGTTTTTTCACCGGAGACTGCGCATTAAAGGTCCACAACACCCGTCCCGTCTTGAGTGACGCGGCGGTCACCGTGCCGTTGATCGCATTGCCTGCATAGACGATGCCCCCACGGATCACGGGGGTGCCACTGGCCTTGAGATCCGGCATGGTACCTTCGGCCACCGTATCGGTCCATAACACCTGTCCCGTATTCGCGGCGATCCCATACAGCTGGGCTAAATGATGGGGACTAGCAGGAGAAATCGTCACGTCGTGGGGCACAGCGATTCCCGCAGTCACCAACATACCGTGGGAGTATGCCAACGGCGTATCGTCTACACCGGCTTGGGTATTGGGCAATACGGTACGCCACACCACCTGACGTGTGAGCAGATTGACGGCAACCACCGTTGATGGGCTCGCGCCGCCGACGTATAACATGTGGCCCACAATGCGGGGACCTGAGCGACTGACATAACAATTCAGGCCCAGGGACCATTGCAGGGATCCGGTTCGCGCATTTAAAGCGTATAGCATACGGTTGCCACTGGCCAGATAGACGACACCCCGCGTTACGGTGACGGGCGGTTGATCCGATCCCGTCGTCGTAAAGTGCCATAAGCTTTTCCCTGAGTGCGCAGAAAATACCCACACTCCGCTAACACCCGTACCTCGTGTCTCGTTGGGGCTCCCCGGGGTGCGCGGAAACGCAATATTCCCTACTCCCACATAGACGCGGCCATGACTAATAATTGGTTCCGCAAAAGCGGTGTTGGGCAATGATCGATGCCATATCACCTTGCCGGATTGCGGATTCACTGCCCATACCGTACCTGCGGAGGGATGACTAGACCCTGACACATTGCCCGAGGTGAGATACAAAACACCATGAACTACCGGTGAATCGCTAGCCAATTTGAACGGAAACGACACCACGTAGGAGGGACCAGTGCCTGTCGAGGGTTTAACAAATTGCGACAGGTTGCTTACGTTGCGATGGTCCGTAGGCCAATTTTTGGGAGTAGGCCCAAGCGGTGCTGGGGCGGCTTTTTCAGCATGGATCTCCGGCGGGGAGCTAGCCACAGGTTGGCCACGGCTTCCACATCCGCTCAACAATCCCACTATGGCGAGTATCGTTAAGCCCACCATCCCCCAGCGTCCCGTTTGGGTTTTCATGATGCACCCGTCACTCCTCCGTATGATATGATTATCCTGGTTCATTGTAGTGCACACTCCTGCACCACACCTGAAACTTTCCTGAAGAGTTCCGTGCCCAAACCACGCGGTGTGACTTCTGAGGCGCTCGACTGAAAACCTATCCCAGTCTATTCGTCCTCACGGCAGCTCCGTGGACGCCGCGCGTTTTCTACCGAGCTCTGGTTTATGCCTTGGCACTCCCCCGGGAAGTCCCTTCAGCTTGGAGACAGAGCAAACGGTGCGGCAGACCCTCTGGAGGCAACAAGCACGGCTGCCCGTGGCGATTGTGGGTGAAGCCCATCTGTTGTCGCCCGTTTTGCCACCGAGTTACGCCCGAAAACTGGCACTCCGGCTTTTGGACGCCTTACGGCAAAGGATCACCCTAGCCTACCATTTGCGGCCGCTAACGGCTGCCGAAACGGCGATCTACGTGACCCATCATTTACGGCAGGTGGGGATTGATATCCGCTGCTATGGCCCCAGGGCGGTCTCCTGTGACCACCCATTCTCGATGCATTACCATCGATCAACGAAAGTGAGACATATGGAGGACAAGAACCATGGGCCTCTACAGGCTTCGGCGATATCCCGATCAGTGGGGGGGCTATCACTGGCTATCACTGTCTGTTTGTGGGACCTTCGCGGCTTCTCTACGTCTCTGAGAATACGTGGAACCGTTCTGATGGACTTATCTTATCCAAGACTTGACCAACGTTAAGTAAATGATTCGCTAAAAACCGAGGACGAACAAGTCAACCGTGATCATTGCCGTCGGACGTTTTCCTCAGTTGTAAAGAGTAGCCCGTTTCCAGACGGACGGTATACTGATAATGAGCGGGCTGGATAAGCCCTGATCAACTTTCCTCCGGCGTGCCGGGTCTGCGGTCTGCCGGTTCTGTGAAGCGAGTAGAACCGGGGGAAGGTGATGCCGACGAGCACCCATCTCACCGTACCTGTTGCAGTTGCAATAGTCGGCCTGATTGGGCGAGGGCTCGTGCGTCGCAAAAAGTAATCCGCTCGGGAGACCACCCCGGCGGATTACGATGATACTCAGGAAATTTGCCAAGCCATCGCAGACTTCGGAGCTCTGCACGTCATCCGGGCATCAACCGGGTGGCGTGCATCTTCTGTCTATCTGGAGTATATCGCCATTTTATGCCGGCGGCCAATATATCTGCCTTGACCAAGCAATCCTGATCGGAGGGACTTTAATGGCAACCACTGATGGCCGTTGAGAGCCTACGATATTTTAAAAACGGGCGGGTGGACGTCACCTTCGCTTCGCCAGAGCTAGCAACGGCTTGACGTATGGTGCACGGGGAAGGTTGTCTGATTATGGGAAGTTGAACCGGTCCACAGACAAACGGGCCCACCTCTGTAAGTGGGCAGAACGCCCGAAGTCCAACGGGCACCCGCAGTATCCAATAGTGGGGCGGGCGCCTCCATGACCTCCTCGCCGCGCTAGAGGCGACGGTTTCGGCCATGGCCTAAGCCGCGCACGGTAGCGACGTGGATAAATTCGGCCAGCACGCCTTGCGGACTGACCGGATAAAACGTTGGCTAGTCGAAGGCAACGCATATTGCCGCCATCGGGTTTGACTAACGCGCCACAAAAGACCGCCGTATCAAGGATCTCGTTGCCCATAGCTGCAGTTCCCATTACAGCCGCGTAACGTAATCGCGGAACATCGGCTCAAAAAATTCATAGTGCCCGCGTCCCATCTTTACTAAAATACCTTGGTTCATGACATAGGTTAAGATCCGACCAACGCGCGCCGGCGAGGCGTTTTGGCCATAGGGCCGCTCCCCGTACGCTATTTTTTTAATAAGCTGTTGAGCTCCTTGATGTTCACTGAGGCTCCCCCACAGCTCCTCAAATGCCCGCATGAGACTCTCGAGAGCCCGCTGGTACGCGATTTCTAGCACAGTCAGACTCACCACCTGACTCTCCATCACCTGACTCTCCATCTCCATGAGCACGTAATAAACTTCGGAGGCCACTAACATAGTATCTTGGGGGTGACCCCCGGTGAGTTTCAAAAGGAGTCCTACCTCCGCCGGTGTAATGGAGATCCCCCGCTCCGAGAATTTTCGGACCAAGTAGCCGGACCACGCATCGGAAGGAATTTCCGGGACGGGAAGAGACACCGCATAGCGAAAAAACGCCTCATTTCCCTGAGAAAACAATTGAGCTAACAAGGTCGGTTTCGATCCAAGAAAAAGACAACTGATGTGTGGTTTTTGCTGAAGATGACTCCGGAGAATCTTGTGAAGATCGGCATCAATTCGGGACAGTTCTTGAAATTCATCGAAGACAAGAATAACTCGGTTGTTCGAAGCGCGAATCAGTTTATCCGTAATCCCTAACGATTCTTCGAGCAATTCCATGTCGGAACCTTGGCGTCGGGCAAACGACATTCCCAACTCGATGCCCTGTACCGAAAGGCGCACCTCGGTTTGTGCGGCGCTGCGAACCATGTCCCGGAGTTTTTCCACGGTGCGCTGTACTCCGGTCCGATTTTCTAAGAGGGCGTTGGCCAGGCGTTCTGCCAATTCCCGCACCGAGGTAGTGCCAAACATATCCACCAGCGCCACATCATGCCCCTCGCGATGTAAGCGTCGCAACACCTCTAAGGCCAATGACGTTTTTCCGATGCGCCTCGGTCCTGCGAGTAAAATGTTCTGGCCATCACTTAGTCGCCGCGTGAGTCCTTCCAGAAATACATGCGAGACATTTCTCATATAATCGTCTTGCGGTAGGAGTGTTTTCCCCTATTCGTTTGTCAGAGAATGGACCATTTGTATCAAGCGATGCGCCGCGAGCGAACGACCTGATCCTACTGGCCCCGGGGCTTCCCGAAATACATATTCGGTTATCGACGTGTCGTTAGTACTGGACACTGAAGTATTAAACGTATAATTACTGTAGCCGAGCACCGGGACAATCATGTGCCTCGACTGACGCGTCCCGGTGTGCGGATCCATAATCGGGACCGTCGGTCCCGCATAATCAACAAAACAATGGACACCGGGTCGATACGGTTTGCCCAAGACCAGATCCACGCGTTGTTGATAACGGCGATAACGCGCACAAAATTGCGAGTATTCGTACCCGCCGTCGGGAATTTGAGCCCGATATTCACGCCACAGCAATTGCAGTGTCATGTCCTTGAGCCGCAGTTCTTGATGGGTTCGTGCCCAACCGGGTTCGGCGCGTAAACGAGCGGTCCAAGCTTTGTTATCGGTGCCGCCAAGGCCGGGCGCCGCGATCTCGCCCTCATGATTATCTGTGAAGCCTCCGATAAACCATGGACAAAACGAATCCACGACCGGCATTCGCTGCCGTCTCGCTGGAGGCGGAGAATATGGCTGGCGTCCTTCGACAGATAGAGCAACGCGACATCATTGCGCGATAGGTATTGCAGAAATGCCCGCAAAGAGGCCAGGCGGTTGTTGCAGGTGTTGGTGCTAATCCCTACTATCCCGATTTGCGGGTTGTGTGGTGGCGGAAGATCGGTGGAATGAAACCGCCCATGAATTAGACAAATGGCATGGCCTTACCCCCACGCTATTTTCTGGCCCAGCAATTCCTTGCTGGGCGTGCCTCGCGGAGAGCGTAGAAATGCAGGGAACAAGTCCCCTGCATTTCTCCTCAATTCTCCTCACGGGAGAACCTGACCACTCACCCAGAAGGCCACATCGCGGGGTATTAACCGTGATGCCAGCAGCCTTAGCCGATCACCGAGACCAGCATGGCAGCTATTTTCGCTAAACCCATGCCAGCGTATTTGAGTTTTCGCGTGATCTACCTTGTCGCTCCTAAAATACCCGTTCCATCGCTCCGTGGTGACAGATACGACACTTGAGCCACAGCGTAGTCCCGTTAATCTGCGCCACCTCATGGCAACCCAGTCCCTCGGCCTGTTTTTCGCAAGCCTCAAATGACCTCCCCTGACACTAGCCCACCGAGTAGGCCATTTGAATTTTCGTGTTCTATTCTATGCGGCGTTGTTGATTGGTGGGTACCCTTTCCTTGAATATCCTTCACGATGACCCTTGTGTTCCGTCGATCTTCCCTGAGGGATGCGAAGGTGTCTGATGGCACTGCATGCATGATATACTCATAGGGAAAGATGAGATGATGAGTAGAAGGCCGTATATTCTTATGCGCAGAAAGGATGAGGGGCGAAATGTTGCAACCGGTAATCGCGCACCAGATAAATCGATTGCGGTCATTTTGTTCCGAACAACACATTACCGATTGTGTGATTTTTGGTTCAGCAACGCGAGACGATTTCAGTGCGACAAGCGATGTCGATGTCGTCGTGGCATTTGACAAAGACCAGCAAGTGACCTTTTTTCGATTAAATCGTCTTGCGGAACAGATGGCTCAGATTTTGGGTCGCCCTGTCGACCTCCACACGTGGGCCGAAATTCACCCAAAATTGCAACCGAAGATTCAACAAGAAGGAGTGTCTGTGCTTGAGCGCCCCGCGGGATGATGATGTCATCATCGAAACCATGGTTGACGCAATCACCACGATTTTTGCTTACACGGCGGACCAAACTTTGGAGACATTCTTGGCTAATCGCATGATGAAGGACGCCGTGGCCAAAAACTTAGAAGTGGTTGGTGAATCCGCCAGCCAGTTAAGCCCGGGCATAAAACTCGTTTTCCGCACCTAAAAACTTCCAATTTTATTAATTATAGTCAGAATATTCCGTAAAGGTGTTTGGCCTCTGCTTGTCGAAGTGTCCCTTATGAACATACTCACACCCACTAGCCGTGTGGTGGGCGCTGCCCCCCTGTTTCGTCACTTGGCCGATGACATCGGCCTCGTGGACCTGATCAATCGCCTGGTCTCATGGGATCGCGATCACTGTCGGATCTCGCCCGGGGAGCGCCTTTTGGCACTCGTCCTCGATGTGCTCTTGGGCAAATCCCCCCTGTATCGTTTCACCGAACGATGGGCCACAACGGATGTGGCGATCCTCATCGGCGCTGGCCGGGAGGCCACGGATTTTACCGATGATAGCTTGGGACGGGCGTTGGATAAACTCGCCCGGGCCCATCCGGCCCGGGTATTTAGTGCCATTGCGGCCCAGGCGTATCTCCGGGAGGAGATTACGTTAGAGAGTGGCCACTGGGATAGTACCTCGCGCTCCGTGACCGGCGAGTATGCGGGGAGTGACACCGCCCCAGTGCATCCCGCCTATGGACATTCGAAAGATCATCGCCCGGATCTCAAACAAATTCTGCTAACCCTGTTTGTGAATCGGGAGGGGGTGCCCCGTTTTGGCACCGTCGAGTCGGGGCAGCGTTCCGATAAAACGCTCAATGCCGAAATGCTGGAGCAGTGGATCGCCGCCCTGGAACCCGAACAATTAGCCAAACTGCTCTATATTGCAGACTCCGCCCTCGTGACGGGTCCCAACCTGGAGCGTCTCGACCGACAACAGATCCGCTTTGTCTCCCGGTGCCCGGAGACGTTTGGCATCGTGGCCACGGTCAAACAAGCTGCGTGGGCAGCGAATCGATGGCAGGCCCTGGGGACCATAGGGCAGCGCCGCGATGCGGCGCATTATTGGGCTTCGGAGCAAACCGGGGAGATTGCAGGGCGTCGTTATCGCTTGGTCGTCTATCGATCCTCGACCCTGGATCGTCGGCGCACGCAGACCTTGGATCGCGAAATTAGCCGATCCCGTAGGGCCATGGAACGCGCCGCCCAGGATCTGCAGCGGCAGCGATTTGCCTGTGTCGCCGATGCGGAGGCTGCCGTGCAGCGATGGCAAGACGCGTGGCGGTCGGGCTGGTGTGCGGCAGACACGACGATTGCTGAGGAAACCGTGCACCGCCAGCCCGGGCGCCCCCGTAAAGACCCCAGACCCGAGGATAGCTGCCAGGAATGGCGGGTGGCCGTGACGATCGGCGCGGTCGACGCCACGCGTCGCCAACAGGAACTCGAACGGCGCGGCACCTTCGTGTTGATTACCACGGTGCCCGACCACGAGGTCTCCACCGTGGAATTACTCCGGGAATACAAGGGACAAATCAGCGTGGAACGTCATTTTCACTTTGTCAAAGACCCCCTGTTTGTCGACGCGTTATTCCTCAAAAAAGCGGAACGGATCGAAGCCTTGGGCTATGTGCTCCTCGTGGCCTGCCTCCTCTATAGTTTACTGGAACGGCGCCTCCGCCGGACGGGAGTATCCATTCCCTCGCCGTCCCGTCGCCTGCTGACGCATCCGACCGGCCACGAAGTGGTCCGGTTGTTGGAGTCCTTGCAGGTCGCTACCGATCCCCAGGGTCAACGCCACATCGCCCTCGATCCCTTGTTTCATCCCACCTTGGAAGCCATCTTAACGGCGGTCGGTATACCGGACAGCACCTTTACGATACCGCCCGTGCGTACCATGACCGTGGTTCCCGAGCCATTTGAGGAAATGAAGTAAATACCAATTTTTGGGCGCGGAATGTAAGGTATAACCCTAGCGATTTTAAGGTCCAATCCCTGTCACCTGAGTTAATCGATCATGTATGAATGGGAATTCCACCCATTGGTCGTACATCGCCTTGTGGCTCTCTGCGATGGATGGCGAGTCCTATTGTCCCCCGTAAACGTTTGGTGGTTGGGTAAACTGGGCCTATATGGAATATGGCATCGCCACCTTAGATTGGGGTCTCCACCGATTTGAACGCTTTGGATGTCTAAGAAGTGTCGGACAAGCCAAAGAGCAACGCTCTTTGGCTTTGTTATCGGCACCTCTGTTTTTCCATGAGCGTAACCGAACAAGTCATGGCAGCGTTTGTTGTGTAGAGGAGGTCCACTCCCATGAACTTCGATAAGAAGCGAGTCGGGATTGCATTCATTCTGTTGGGAGTTCTTACAGGCTGTGGCACCAGCCATGGAATTGGGGAAAACGCTCT
>JAMDDZ010000086.1 GCA_023488565.1 Bacillota bacterium
AACTTATATGGTCAATGCCCGGGGCCCCCCCATTAGCCACAACGGCCGCAACCGCCTTGGCCAAATTGCAGGGATCCCAGACTTTATCGGCCAGACTATACCATTTCCTTGTTTGCATCCTCGTCTCCTCCACCTGTTACCCCAGGCGTCCCGTCCGGGACGCGGCTGTCTTTAGGTGCAAGGACCAATCTAGCCTTACCAAGCGCAACAGTCCTGTTAAAGTCCTATTGAAGTGACCAGTCTTCGCATTCCCGCCGAGTTATGTTGTCTCGTGCGGTACTTCGCTACTATTCCGGCCTCCGACTCCCTGTCCCACCCGTTGGTGGGGGTTTGGCGGTCATCGCATTGCCCTTCTTTTTGAACCACCGGACCAGACAGGGTCTCACCGGGTCAGTCGCCTCTCTTTCTCTCGGTGCAATCCGTAACCACCCCCCAGGGGTCCGTTGCGGTGCTGCTCGTTCCAATCTCGCTCTCGGGAGTGATACCCTATTAACCGCCACGGCAGAGGGCTTCGCCCAGATCACGAGGGCTCGCCACCCACTGAAGGCCACCCCTGGTTCATTTGCATTACAGCCCCGAGATTTGCCTCAGTCGAGTAGCTCACAGGCGCCGTGGTGTAGGTGACGCTCGCTCCGTTGGCCGTCCCTTTCGGTTGACGGTGCCTCAGCGCGTCCCCCTGCCCGATTTCCTGCAGGCTCTCTAAAATTCCGTACGGTCGGTTTTCCCGAATACGGCTTCAAACGACCACTCCACCCGAAATCTGCCTCGTCGGGGCCAAGGCTTAAAGGCACCCGCCTATCCGCCCCAGCCCGCCGAGTTGGTTCCGACCTACGGGTAGCCCTACGAGGCCGCGGTCCTCAAGCCGAAGCTTTTGCCACGACGGCGGGTACCATGGGTCGTCCACGGGTCCTTTCCTCGCCGGCGGTTATGTTGTCCGCCGAGTCCTCAGTACTACAACCCGATGCGTCAGGCTCGACGCCACCTCCCGATTTCGCGCTCTACGCTTATACGGGCGGCCATGCCTTTCGCGGGTGCTCCAAGCGGGCCTCGAGTCCTTCCCTGCTTTGCCAAGATGTCCTTACACCATGCCGCCTCCCTTACGCCGGAAGGACCATCCGGTGCCCATTCCCATCGCTTCCCGAATGGTACCAGTCTTCGCCTGTGGGTCCGAGGCTCGACTCCCTTCATCGTTCCCGTTAGTCAGATTTCACGGGGAATCTTTCGACGCAGCAGAGATCACTTAATGGTACGGCCTGGCCTCTGGCTAGCCCCTCCGTCTGACCTCGCCTTTCAGCGAACAGGGACATTATCTTCGCGGCTTTCACCGGATGGGTCACCCCCTTCCGATGCGCGATTTGCTACGTGGCCGAATGGGAAGTTGCCACGGCCGGACTTGCGCCGGCTGGATATCCTAGGTTACAGGCTGCACGGCCCACCAGATTCCGAATTACTTCGGACACCCTACCACTATTGGCTACCCCACTTGAACGAGGAAACTAGCAGGGACTAGACTTTCACTTGCAAGAGAGGCGACCTGCCGGTCGCACGTGGAAGCCCCGCCCTTTAGGGCTGGGGAGGACGTTCACATAACGCGAAGGGAGAGGGACAACTTACACCCGTGCCAAGAAATCCGGGGCAAGGCAGAGAGAAAGACGTGCAATGCGTCCGGGGCGTTTGCGCGTGATCAACTCAAGGCGTTTCATGGACGCCGCATCTATCACACCATCATTTCAACAGAATATCGCTGAGAGAATCCTGCGCTCTGAACACGCGGGATCAATCACAGAATACGGATAGCCAATTAAATCATTCATCCTGTAGAGAACCGTTAGGAATTTTATTCATACCAAACGCCGAGAACTCCATAGGATGGGGTATGGGGGTTGATGTGTTTCAACAATTTCATGGAACAAGTTACAAACGTTATATATAATTAGTAGTGACATCTATTTTTGTTGGTTCTCATAGGGAGGGGTGTCTTTATGCATCCCAAAAAGGAACAGTGGGGTTTGTCGGCTTATTGGTTCTCTCTTAACATGGAGGGTGCGGCGCTATTAACTATTTTAATACCTGTAACTTTAGTGCGTTTGTCGAGAGCGGGACATATTGGAGAACTAGCTCGATTAGCGAGTCTCGCTGCAATTTTAGCCATGCTTGTCCCTCCGATAGCAGGAGCCTATTCTGACCGGCAAAGACGCCGGGGAAAACCACGAAAGCCCATGTTGTGGTGGGGTACCACAGCCAATGTAGCAGGCCTGATCATTATCCCGTATGCGCGTTCCATAACGACGCTGACGCTGTTGTTTGTCCTGATGATTGCGGGTCAATCCGGCGCACAAAGTGCCTATCAAGCCATGATGCCTGAGGTGCTCCCGCAAAATCAATGGGGAAAAGCTTCCGGCTACATGGGTTTGGCAAGCTTGCTCGGTACTGTGGCCGGATTGGGATTTGCCGGATTTAGCGGTACCAATATTAGCTACCGGGCCATCGCGATGGTTTTGGTGGTTGGTGCTCTTTTCACCACTGCATGGGTGCGCGAGCCCAAAGGGACAGTAACACTCTCTGGCCCGCATGTGATGGTACGCAATCATCGCGATTTTGTGCGGGTATTTTGGGCGCGGTTTTTAGTGCTGTTGGGTCAGACTTTTTTGATGACGTTTATCTTGTATTTTTTCCGTGACGTGCTGCATGTTTCGTCGCCGGCGTCTCAAACGGCGTTAGTAGCAGGATTGGCTTTGGTAGGAGCAGCGGTTTCTACCGTGCTTATGGGACGTCTTTCAGACCGCGTCAGTCGTAAATTTATCGTGTTTTTCGCGGGTCTGCCCATGGCCATTGCCGCGTTGGGATTTGGGTTGGACCCGCGCTTATCATTGGTGGCGTTGTGGGCACTGCTGTATGGGGTGGGATATGGCGCATTTTTATCTGTAGATTGGGCTCTAGGGTTAGAGTCAATCCCTGATTTAGCTAATGTGGCCCGCGATTTAGGGGTTTGGGGAATTGCATCAAATTTCCCAGCCGTGATTGCTCCAGCCATGGGGGGTTGGGTATTGTTGCATGCCGCCGATGCGAAAAGTGGCTATCAATTTTTATTTCTATTGGCTTCTGGCACCTTTTTCTTAGGATCCGTGGCGGTGTTGCTCGTGGGACGCCGTCATACACCCAAAGCATGGTCGCCTATTCTGGCCTGGATTGTATCCGTTGCGGTCGGCCGTTATGTTAAATTGCGTTACCATGTGGGGGTGTTAGGCAGAATCCCCGCCTATCAAGGGGCTACTTTGGTTGTTGGCAATCACGGTCACGATATTGAGGGGATGGCAATTCCCGTATTATTGCTACAATCGCGGCACTTTGGTAGTCGGGTCATCTCAGCTGGATCCCAACGCCTCATGGAACCGGGATTTCTGCCGACGCGTATGCCGCTGCCATGGGGACGTTGGCTATCGGGCGTTAATTTGGATGGACTGTTATGGACGTTGGGTGTACGCCCGATTGAAAACGAACCATTATTTCGACCTATTTGCAGTTGGGGATACACTGTATTTAAAAGTAATGGCAACTTATCGCTGAACGATGTGTTTACCAAAGAGATCATCGAACTGCTGGCGCAAGAGAAAGAGCCTCCGATGTTTCTGCGAGATCTTTGGTCTCCGCGGTATGTGGCGGCAGCGGTTACGCCTCGGGCAGTAACAATATTGAAGGAGCCCTACCGCAGTTTTTGCAAAGATGACATTCGGCAGCACGTTCGTCGTCAAATGGATGAAATCCTTGCCTCAGTGCGCCCGGGTGATGTGCTATATTTGACTCCTGAAGGCCGCTATACCGAAGACGGGCGTCTGGGTCGCTTTCGTCATTTTTGGTATGAGGCGGTACAGCGCATTCCGAATGTGGTTTTAGCTGCTACATCTTACGATTTGTTACGCCCAGGGTCACTGCGCATGTGGGTTCACTTTTTTCCATGGAATCGTCACAATGATGTCTCTTGGGTGTTGTCCTCAGTACGGCCTATGACAGCAAGTCACTTGGTCGCGCATATTTTAACATGCCATCCGTTAGTGAGTTGGGACCAAGCGTTTGTACTAGCCATCCAATTATGGCAGCAGGACAAAGATAAGTTTATTTGGGCAAAGGATTTGGAGGAGAATACAGACACAGTTATTAAGCAAGCGTTGACTTTTATACAATCGAGCACTTGGCCAAAAACTCAAGACCTGGGTGACCCACGGTTTCCATACGTGGCTAATCTGCTCGCCTATTACGAAAACCAATGGCAAGAAACCGAGATTGCCTGGCGCCGATTAGAATTGGCAAGGACGGTGTCCGCAACGCCTGAAGTCGGGATTTGATCGCGTTGTCCATCGCCATCGCGTTAATTTAGGCATACCACGACGACATATCGTAATGGGAAAATGCCCTGGCGAAGGCAATGGCGTAAGCGATTGCCATCGACACGCCCATAATTAGGCCGCCCAATTGTTGATCTGCTAAGGAAGAAAGGCCGAATAAGTGCGGCATGCTTTGATAGACGGTATAAAAAGGAGAAGACGTGTCGATCACATAAATGGTGGGGGGCATCATTAGATCGAAATTAAGAAACCAATAAATCATCTGAGCTTCAGGATTTAAGGGTCCTTCAATAGCTGGAGACAGTAATTGGCGTGCTCCTTGGGACTTTTTCCCCTTCGCTACGGTTAATCGGCCGGGAGCGTATACGGGCCACCATAGAAAAATAGCAGTAACCATTGCCAACAGTGTGCCAATGGTGTAAGGCACGTTGAACTGCAGCGTCCAATCCAGCAGAGGAGGGTACTGCCATGCCCACATGACCATGTTGAAAAGTAAGAGGGCTATGAGAGGGTGGCCGGCAATCCGCACAATTCGGCGTAATATGGGTACTGCGTACCATGCTTCAAGTAGCCCCTTGGGAAGGCCCCGATAGATCAGCGGAGGCACTACCAGGGTTAGTAGCGCTACTTGGACCATATGAGCTGCGTATAAATCTTGGGTTGCCCAAATGTTGAGTGGACTACCCACGCAAAGAAAATAGAGGGACAATGCACTAAAGAAAGACATCTGTTGCGAGATCCGCGGTTGTTCCACAGCAACCGCCCATCGCAAACGAAGAGTCCCTGTCAAGGTGTGGTACAACACACCTAAAATGACGATGAGAACTAATATTGCTGGATTCCAAGACCACGACATACGTTGGCAGTCTCACCTTTCATTGGGGTCCCTGGATGTTGGGTATTATAGCATGGGCCATCGTGCTCGGGTACCGTTACGAGATAACTATTTTCGAATCACGCCATCCTTTAACTCTTGTGCCATTGCCTTGGATCCCCTATGCTTTAATAATCTGAAAGAGATGGGATCAACATGACGGGCTAATAAATGTCCTTAGTTCTGAGGTGAACCCATCACAAAGGAAATTGAAGGGAGGAAAAGCCGTGGATTTTGTACGCTCGGTATTTCTAACGGAAGTGCCGTTATTTATTGTGTCTATCATCATTTTGGCAGTGACCTTGCTTCATGACTATGAGTTTTAGTCGTCCCGGGCGTGCCCATCACGTCGTTCACCGATAGCAACAATGACGACAAGAATCAGAGCAATTACAAAAATTAGCGCGGCAATGAGAGTAAAATTCACGGGGGCTTCACTCGATTCTGTTTAGAGTAAACCACTGGAGTATTGCTATTGTAGCGTAGCACTACTAAAGATGCGAGCACAGAGTTATGGAAGGGCCGTGAAATATGACGTATTTGGTCATGACCTACCTTGGTCTCATAGCAGTTGCCATCAGCGGAGCCTTTGTGTTTTTTGGATTTGCACTATTCGGACCTTCTCGTCGCCGATCCGGATCGGCCATGGTTATGTTTCCGCGGGGGGGATTGCCCCTGCGCTGGGTTAGCCTTCATGTGCTTTTGGCTACGGTAACGCTGGTATTGTTCACACTGGCGATGATCCAAGGGCACTTTCGATAGGCCGGGAAAGGAAGTGCCGAGGTGGCCGACTGGATTTAT
This sequence comes from Bacillota bacterium, assembly GCA_023488565.1. GTDB lineage: Bacteria > Bacillota > Sulfobacillia > Sulfobacillales > Sulfobacillaceae > Sulfobacillus_C. The sequence goes on from JAMDDZ010000086.1 coordinate 6,019, forward strand.
GTGGCATATGTGGCGTATGTAGTAACGTATTTGACTGGGCTTACTTTTTACATTCGGTTTGATGTCCGGCGCCGTCCTTTGCGGCGAAGATTATTGGGTATCCATCTTCTAATGGCGGTTGTGACCTTTATCTCGTTAACGGCATCTATGGCTTTATATGGATTTCCAGAGCGTGCAGCTGTGCCTGAAACATCGCATCAGTCGACAATGTGGTACTATGTGCTGCAGCATCGGTCAGAACATTCGAAATCGCAAATTGCAGGACAACCGTAGTGGGTACCCATATCAAAATAGGGAAGAGGATGGTTGTGAGCTCTACGTGGAAGCAGTCATGGGAAATGGCAAGTGAATATTGGCAGTCGAGTTGGAAGATGTGGTGGAGTTCCTTGGTGTTTGCCGTTATTATATTTGTTCTATGGACAATAGTGAATCCTTCCGTAGTGCCGTTTCTGTTGCTTCGGATTCAGCCATTTAATGATCCGGTTATCGGAATAACGTTTCATCATAATCTGAGCACGCTGTCAAAATCCCTGGTTCAATTAACAATCAGCAGTTTGGCCGTCGTGGTAATTACCACAACAATAACGCGGCGTTGGGTGCCACCGTCGATTGGGTTAGGGTATATTTCCGCGGGACTTCTGGCATTAGTGTCCTTGGCGTTTATGGCTGTTGCTGGTGTTCCCATCGGACGAGGTAACGGAAATTTTGGGATTACCATGGCAGTGTGCTTAATATCGTTAGTGTTTTTGTTGCCCGTGATATTTTGGTGGTGGCCTTGGCGGATGACATTCGCCAAAGCGTCATTTGGCGATTTTGTGAGTTGGCTTATACGCTCGCTATTAGAAAAAGCTCTTATCGCCTTGGCATGGCTTATTGGTTTGGCGGTGGCAGAAATGCTGGCGGCAGGAGTAGCCTGGGCTACATTTTCCCCGTTGCTTGGTATGGTCACCTTGGCGTTGCTTGCGATCATTGATGGCGCCCTGACTTGGGGAGCCGCGATTTTTTACGCTCGAAACTTCATTCCTCGGATAAATCCGTCCTCAAAGCCGATATTAACCCCGCCTACTCGGTAGTCTTCAGCAGTGTTTTACCAGGGAATCCGTAGTGTAGGGAAGGCGATTCCCCTTCACAGAGTACAGCATCCTTGTCGTTCAATTACTTATTGGAGCCTAAATAACGGCTCCTATCTTATCAATGATTGTGAAATAACGAACAAACCAACTAATATCAGTCCGGGATGCAATCCAGACGTTGTCACAACCTCCTTGATATAAATGATGCCCTCACCCTATGTGTGCAATGCAAATGAACTATATGATAAAGATCATGATTCGTAAACAATTAAAATTTCTTCAGCAAGTTGAAGGAGTTTAAAACTTCCTGTCGAATACCAATGTCTGTACCTTGTCCCAATTATGGGAAAGGGAATTTATTACTGTGTTGATGAAGGGGGTTAACCCATTGGATGAAGCCCTAGACAAGACTCCGGGAGGGCCCGAGGAAGAATTGCCAAATTGGAGCCGCCGACAGTTTTTGCTAGGCACCACTGGACTGGCGGTGGCTGGGGCCGCTGCGCTGTGGACACGTACCCCGATTGTCGATGCGGCGCGGGCCATTTTCGGGTCACCAGTTGATACGGGACTGGTTCATGTGTACCAAGAAGATTTTTATTTTGTGCCTAATTACATGACGTGGCGCGTAGGGGACAAGATGACCATGCGGTTGCAAAACATGAGCTTGACGCGTTACCACGAAATGCAAATTGGCCGTCACGTGAGTCGTGAACAGACAATATTTGGCACACTGACCGCTGACGGTTTTACTGAAGATTTTTGGGACGGGGTTCCTGTGACATTCAGCAATCCCTACAAGATGGACAACCTGGTTTACAGCAAGGCAATCCCCACCTTTATCGGTCCAAAGTCGGATTATTTGATCGAATATGGAGGGGCATTGAGTCCGACCCTGAAACCGGGTGGCCATATCGATCTTACCTTTGTGGTACCTGACAAGCCCGGAATTTGGCAATATGGGTGATTTGTTCAATATGCCGCCCATTGGCGGTTTGGGATGCGTGGCGTCCTAAATGTGATTAAAGCGTAAACCAGTATAAGGAATTTCAACAGTTCATCGGTAGCGGAAATATTCAGTGGGGAGGGAGTGCCTCCGATGGGAAGCGTGTTGGTGTTTGGGCTATTATGGGTCGTCATTTCTCTATTAGGGGAATGGGGGGCTACAACCTGGATTAATTCGGCTCCTGATGGCACTGGACCATATTTTGGGACGGCTTCCAATCTTGGCGTTATTGGAGCCCATGCCTTCGATTTTCTTGTGTGGGTTGCCGTACCCATCTTTGTGTTTGTTGTATTGATGATTATTTTTGCGATGATTAAATTCCGCGCTAAGCGTGGAGAAAAAGTCATTGACGCTCCGAAACAAACGCGCAACAACAAAGTATTTGTCGGTTCTTGGATATTGATTAGTATTCTGGTAAATCTGCTTGTATGGCTGCACCCTAACGCAAGTGGGTTAGAGCAAGTATTCGCGGCGCAATTGCCGGCCAACAACCCCAATCCTTTGGTAGTCGACGTTACAGCACGCCAATGGGAATGGATATTCAGCTATCCACAGTACAACATTACGCAATCGCTAAACGCAAACGGACAGGATACTTTATACCTTCCGGTTGACCGGCCTGTCAAATTTGTACTACGGTCCTATGACCCATTTCACACCTATGATACTGCAATCGATGTCATTCATGGATTCTGGATTCCGGCATTTGGGGTCAAATATGACGTGATTCCCGGCGAGACTCGGGTGATCTATATAACGGCTACCAAATTGATTTCGACTGAACAAAACCCTATGGCCCGGGTGCAGTGCTCCGAGGTGTGTGGGCCGGGACATCCATATATGGAAGCTAACCTACACGTGGTAACGGGCTTGGCGTTTGCGAAATGGGCCAAGCAACAGGCATCGAGATCGTAATGCGACAGAAAAATCGAGACAATTATCCAATAAGTTTCATTAAGGGAGGATTAGGCGATGGCACAACCCTTGCCCAAAGGTCAAATGGCGTCCATGCCAAAACGGATCGCCCCATGGCCTCCGGTATTAAGAGCCTTTCTGTGGGCAGGCATTGGTTTTGTGGTTTTAGCGGCAATCGCCGCCTGGCTTGATCCCAGTCCCAATAGTCCTTATTTAACTGCAGTGGGATCCGTCGCTGGGTGGTTTGGGGCTTTGATCGGATGGCTTTTAGGAATTGGGGGCTATGATTATATTGTGCGTCCAATGATGGGGTACCCCACGCCTCGAGTACGAACGTCGGGCTGGCGGAGATATTACGAGTATGCCTTGGATCATAAGGTGATCGGCCTCCAATACTTAGGGGCTTCCACCGGGACTTTTTTGGTTGCGGGTCTTATCGCGATGGCCATGCGGTTTCAACTGATGAACTATCAGCCAACGTTATTTCATTACCCCGAGGATTACCTCAACGCGGTGGGGATTCATGGTACTTTAATGATGTTCACAGTGGCTACCGTTGCCATGGTAGGCGGACTGGGAAACTACTTCGTACCGTTGATGATTGGTACCCGCGAAACCATGTTCCCCAAAGCCTCCGGAATTTCTGTATGGCTGGTTCCCATTGGGGTGCTTACGATATCCATGTCGCCGTTGCTGGGACAGTGGAGCACGGGGTGGCGCGGGTATGAACCCTTGGCGGCCTCGGACGGCAGCGGGTTGCTTTACTACTATCTCGGGGTGTTTGCCCTAACCACCTCTTCATTGATTGTAGCCATTAATCTTACCGCAACAATCCTATTTAAACGAACCAAAGGAATGACATGGAATCGGTTGCCCTTGTTCGCTTGGGGCATTTTAACCGTGTCCCTTCTCAACATTATCTGGCTGCCAGAAATACAGGCTACGTTCATATTGGGAATGTTGGACAAGGTGATGCCACTAAACTTGTTTAACGTGTTTGGGCAACCTCTAGGGTATGAGTACTTGTTCTGGCTATTTGGCCACCCTGAAGTCTACATCGTCGTGATTCCGGCTTTGGCTATTTGGAACGAGATCCTGCCTGTTATGGGCCGGAAATCCCTATTTGCACGCCCCATTGCGGTGCTGGGGCTAGTGTTCGTTATGCTATTGTCAGGGATGGTTTGGGCGCATCACATGTTCACAATGATGCGTTTTAGCGAGATGCTGCCATTCTCGTTTTTTACCGAGATGATTTCAATTCCGACGGGATTTGCTTACTTGGCTGCCATCGGAACACTATGGAATTCCCGGTTGCGGATCACAACACCAACCCTCTTAGTATTGATGAGCATGTTTAATTTCCTGATTGGTGGCCTTACCGGCTTATTTCTTGCGGACGTTCCGGCTAACCTGCAACTCCACAATACATTTTTTGTGGTGGGCCACTTTCACTACACCATTATAGGCGGTATGGTGTTTAGCTGGATGGCGGCTATGTATTACTGGTTGCCCAAATTCTCCGGGCGCACTTACAGTGAGTTTTGGGGCAAATTGGGCGCAATTTGGGTATTCATTGCTTTTAACGCTACGTTTCTTAACTTTTTCATTCTGGGATTGCACGGCATGAACCGATGGGTTAGTGCCTATCCCAAATATCTGCAACCGGAGAACTTTTGGACGTCAATTGCGGCATTCTTTTTGGGTGCAGGTTTTGGGATTAACATCATTCACATCGTGTGGGCATGGATCAAAGGTCCAAAAGTTAAAGAAAATCCTTGGGATGCCAAGACCTTGGAGTGGCAGACGAGTTCTCCGCCCCCTGCCAAGAATTTCGATGTATTGCCTGAAGTGGTGGGGAGTTTCTACACCTATGGTGATAATGTTCCCGATCCGGTAGTTATTCCCTCGGTGCAGGAACAAACGCCAGGACTGTGATCTTCCGGGGTCTGGGGGAGAGAGGAAAGGAGTAATGCGTGGTGTCGGTAAAGGGCGGTTCGGTGAACGGAGAGAACGGAGTTGGCGTTAAGCATTACCGCGCCGGATTCAGTCTATTTTTGATTAGTCAAGCTGTAGTGTTCATGGTGTTGATAGCTGTGCGCTATTTGATCGCCGGGAGTAAAGTGGGACCTTACAGCCAATCTTTGGGTGTAGTCATCACTGTGGTGATGCTCATTAGTGCCTGGTTAGCCTACAGCGCTCGAAAAGCTGCAGAACACAACAATGGACAAGCCATACAAACCCGATTGACGGGTGCATTCTGGCTAGGGGTATTGGCGTTTGCGCTGGTGCTCATCATGTGGACCGTAGTTAAAAACGCAGGATATAGCGTGACGATGCCCTCTCTTGAAGTGTTTTGGGTTGGAACCGGATTTTGGTTAGTCTATGTGCTCTTAGGTTTGTTCCTCCTATTTGCGGCTCGTTCGCGGGGACGCCTAGTGGGATACACGCCAAACCAACACTGGGATCTGGAAGCCAGCTCCCACTTCTGGAATTTGGTAACGGTCGGATGGATTGCTCTGTGGATCGTGTTCTTTATACTTTGATCGGATACGCGGGTTAGAGCTTTTGAGAGGAGGAACATTGGGATGAAGGGATTTTTTCCTAGTCTTCCGTTTGTCATTCCGCATTCCCCGGGGATCGCTCATTGGTGGGATATCTTTTGGTGGATTTTTCAACTGGTGGTTATGACAACATTGGTCTTAGTGCTACGCCACTGGGCTATAAGTTTTGATCGGGAACGCTCACCCGACATGAAACAAACCGGAGTCTCAGCACCATCGCAAAAACCGGGAATACCTGGTTAGGGGAGGATGTCATGCAAAGTGCCCATGTCGTTCGAACCAAGGATGTGAATATCGACCCCAGACATACTCAATCGACGTGGAGCGATATTTTGCGGGCTTATTTGGCTTTGACCAAACCAGGCATTGTCCTTTGGCTCATGATTACGGCATTGTGTGCGATGACGGTGGCTGCCCACGGAGTGCCCCCGCTGATTACATCGGGAGCCACTTTGCTGGGATTGGCCTTTTCGGCCGGTGGAGCGCATGCCGTTAACATGTGGTATGACCGGGATATTGATCAGGTAATGGAACGGACCAAACATCGCCCGGTGGCTGTGGGGCGTATACCACCGGTGAACGCCTTGGTTTTTGGAGTGGCAGCCGGCGTATTCTCGTTTTTTTGGTTATTCTCTATGGTAAATCTGTTGACGGCATTGACCTGTTTATCAGGATATCTATTCTATGTTTTTGTTTACACCATCTGGCTCAAGAGGCGGTCGCCCCAAAACATTGTGATAGGGGGTGCTGCCGGCGCGGTACCGCCGTTGGTGGGGTGGACAGCGATAACAGAACATTTGGGAGTTACAGCATGGCTTATGTTCCTGATTGTCTTTCTATGGACGCCGCCTCATTTTTGGACACTGGCGTTGTACAAACAGGACGATTATCGGCGGGCCAAAATCCCGATGATGCCTATAGTACGGGGTTCGCGGGCTACGACTGTGCAGACAATGGTTTATACCGTTTTAGTGATCATAACCTCTGTGGCATTGTATCGAGTGGGACACCTTAACTGGGGATATTTGCTTGTGGCGATTATCGCAGGGACGGTATTTTTAGGTTATCAAGTGCAGTTGTTTCGAAATCAAAATGCTGATAACCGCTCGGCAAAAAGAGCGTTTGAGTTCTCCTTGATTTATATTGCCCTCTTGTTTGCGGCCATGACGCTGTAACTGACTTGTTTCTGTTCACAAAGGCGGTGATGCTAGCGCATCGCCGCCTTTTTATCTGCGGGTTTTTCGCTGTTGTCGGACATTGTTTTGTCGCTAGACGACGTTGGCAGCTTCGTACAGGTAATATGGAAATGGTTCGCACATGCGTGCGGGTCCTGACGATGACGTGTTAAACGCAAAAGCAATAGGAAATCTGTAGAACAGTTCCCCCCTTTGCAACCGTGTTTGGTCGGCCCGATGACCCGGGAACTTCACGTGAAAATTCGGATCCATCCGCATTCCTTCAGCAGTAATATCGCCCTTAAACATGACTCCGGGGATTCCTTCGGGATAAAATTGATCATCCCCAGAGGAAATAGAAGGAATTGGTTTCATAAAGTCGTTTGCCATCCCTACTTAACTCCAACATTTGCGTTCCGCCGACAAAGGGTGTTCCATCGGGCAATGGAGTAAGCCGTGCCGTGCCTCCTAACTCAATGTGGTTTGCCAAAACCGAAATGAAACGGATCAGACACGTCATATTCCCCGATTCTCCATAGCGTCGCATACAAGTAATGGTGGGCCAAAATGTTTACCGCTAAAATGGTTCTTTTGTAGATTGAGGCTAGGCAGTATAGTGCGGTCGAGGCACTGGACGCCGGGCACCCCAGCGGACGGGAACCTCGATGGCCCCGACCACTCCCAATTGATTAATTTACTCGGATTCCCTGTAGAGCGACAAGGCTTTAATAACCGGCCTATCGGTAAATGAAAACAGAATCGCAGGTTCATCACCAGGATTCACATGTCGATGGTGCCACCAAGAGGGTACGACAATCACATCGTGGGGCTCCCAGTCAAAGGCCTCGCCGTTAATCTCAATTGTACCGTGACCTTCCACACCCAGGTACACGGACGCACTGGTGTGGCGGTGCGCCGTGAGGGTACTGTGAGGAGGAATCCATTGCAAAAACGCATCCATAGTCGGCAATACCGCGCCGCCAGTAAGCGGGTTAAGGTATTGAAGTATATGCCCGTCGTGTGGATTGACGCCATCGTTGTGGGCCATCCTGGTTAGTAATTCACGTGCATCACGGTAGGGGTAACTGACGATGGGGGAAAAGTGCGTGGCGGCGCTATCGTAAGCTGGACGAAACCCTCGACCATAACGAAGGGTGGAATCCCCCAATGGCCGCATCACCGGCTGTTGCCGTTCCGGGTATTTTTGGTAAAACACGCTGGAAAGCGTAGTAACCAGAGGAAGGTCCAGGCCGTCCAGCCAGACTACAGCCTGGTCCGATTCGTTGCCATGGTCGTGCCACACCCATGTCGGCGTGGTTACGAAGTCCCCTGGATTCATCACGGTACGCTCGCCATTGACCGCAGTAAATGCCCCTTGACCCTCCATTACTAACCGGATGGCATTGGGAGTATGACGGTGGGACCTTGCCACTTCGCCAGGCAAGATAATTTGGAGGCCTGCGTATAAAGTCGGAGTGATGGCTGACTTTCCCCTAAGCCCAGGGTTCAAAAGCATCAAGACGCGCCGCTCCGCTTCGTCAGTAGGAACCAACCGCGCGGCTTCATAAAGCAACGGCCGCATGTGGCTCCAAGACCAGAGGTATGGCACTTCCCGGGTCACTGGTTCCGAGGTCAAAGACTCGGCGTATACATCCCACAAGGCTCCTAGGTGATGACCGGGCAATGCGGAAAAGAGTCGTTCCCGATCTTCATGGCGCCGAGTTTCTTGAACATCAGATGCCATTGTCGATCCTCCTCTAGAATATTTCCGGTTTTTAAGGCAATATATTATATACCACTTTACTCAACACATCGTTTCGTCTAGTGTTTCGGGGGTCAGATGCTCGGCTGCACGTCTGGTGGCCAATTCTTCAAGCGCCGAGCGAATTTCGAAAATCTCCCGCAGGTCTTGCGATGACACTGGAGTGGTGATCGCACCCACGTGGGGAGTAATGGTGAGTAATCCACTCGAAGCTAATTGGTTGATGGCCTCGCGCACTGGAATCTCACTGGTGCCAAATTCCTGTACAAGTTGCCGAAATTTCAGGCGGTGGCAAGGTTCATACTGGCGATCTAGGATCTTTTGCTTGACGTGTCGAAAGACGTAGTCTTTTTTAGTTTCAAATTCCAATAGTGGCATATTTGCACTCCCATCAACGGCTCCTGATATAATATCACATTTATTGTTTTTGAAGGTTTGCCTTGTCACAGGCAAACGGGATTGGCATATCGATTGGCATTACGGACCATTCCAACCCCACTAGCAAAGGGTTGGCATCACGCAATAATTTCAGTGGATATCCTTACTGCCTAACGTACTTTCACTGCCGAATGGGGAACGCTCGTGAAAATGCCCGTATTGGCCCCGATAAAATACCAACGGTTTTTTGGCATGATTGACTTTCATGTCGACTACGCGCCCTATGAATAAGGTATGGTCACCTCCTTCATATTGCATAGTTTTTTCGCACCAGAGAGCGGCCAAACTTCCTTCAATACTTGGCACCGGACTTTGGGGTATCCTCGATAGCAGGATTCCTGAGATATCGTTTTGAGGTTTGGAAAAGAGGGAGGAAATTTCTCTTTGGTCATCGGCTAAAATGCATACTGAAAATTGTTGCGAAACTACGAGTTTAGGGTGGGTGTTGGCGATCTTGGCAATACATACCAGAATTAACGGAGGATCCAGGGACAATGAACTAAATGAATTAACGGTTAACCCGTGAATTTCTCCGTCAACCTCTGTTAAGACGACGGTGACTCCGCTTACAAAGGTTCCTAATACCTGCCGAAACTGTTTTTGATCCAGGGGAAAGTACGTGTGGGGGGTACTCATCGTCTGTTGCCTCACTTTCGGTACGCCAAAAGTCTTGACATGGTTGCACAAGTGTTCAGTAGGGTGCGGACCACGGATGAATCGGGATGGGTTTCCAAAGAACCTTGAAAACCCACCACCGTCAAAGCGGCTACCAATGTGCCGTTAGAATTCAATACGGGAGCTGACACGGCTGAAAGTCCGGGTAAATATCCTCCTTCGGTGCAACTGTAGCCGATCTGGCGGACCCGATCACGAACCGTTTCTAATTCCGTTAGATCGAATTGGTCTGTGTGAGCATTGACGGAACACAAGAGAGCCCAATCGGTAAAGGCTGTGAAGATCTCACCCGTCGCACTTTTTAATAAGGGGAGTACCGTGCCAGCCCGCACGCCAACATTAACCACATTATTCCCTTCCAGCCACTGTACAAAAAACGGACCGTGTATACCCCAAATTGCGACGGCCACAGTTTCTCCGGTAGCCCCGCGAAGGGCTACTAGATGCTCCTGGACTATGGTTTGTACACTTAACCGAGCTGATGCCTCCAAGCCTAGATGAATTAATTCTGACCCTAAGCTCCACCGACCAGCCAGGTCCTTTTGTAAAAAACCAGTTTTTTGCAGGGTGACGAGGTAGCGGAATAATTGACTTCGCGACATGCCGCACTTCGCGGCAATCGCCGTCATTGTCATAGGAGACGGATGATGTGCTACCGCATTTACAATGGAATACGCGGTTTCCACGGAATGGATTCCTTCTGATTCAGCCATGGGTTGAATTTACTCCTCGTTAAAGTGAGGTAAAATATATTTGGCGACGTTTTCCATTGAGGTAACCGTCTCCCGGTGACTTAACCCACCAAAATTTAGGTAGAGAATCACTTCGTCAACCCCAGCCGCCTCTGCCTTTTTGAGTGCCGTGACGCAGGTTTCCGGATCACCCACAATAATCGTCTGGTCGCTTAAATCTGTGGTCTGCATTGCTTTTAGTTTTTCGACGATATCGACGAAATAGCGAATGTGAGGGGGTGCGGTGGTGGGATCCGATGGGAAGGCTGGGAGTATCCCGTGAAAGTATTTCATCATCCGTTGTTTGGTCTTTTCTTCTTCGGATTTGTTTTCTACCACGTTGAGGAAATATGATATTTTTGTCTTTTTGTTCAAAAAGCCATGAGCTTGTGATTCTGTTTGAAAGGTCTCAACTGCCTTAGCGACGCTACCGAATACCATACTGGCGGCAAATGGTGCAAAAATGACGTTTTCTCCCATTTCTGCAGCTTTTTTAATAGTAGGGCCACTGAATGCTGCCAGATAAATCGGAGGATAGGGATGTTGCACAGGTCGAGGTACGATAGTAGTTTCGGGGATGTGGTAGAAACTTCCTGAATGGGAATACGTGGAATTGGTCCACAAACCTTTGATTATTTCCAATTGCTCAAAAAAAATGTTCCGACTTTGTTCAAAATTTGTCTCAAAGACATCGTATTCTCGCTTGTCATAGCCTCGGCCGGCGGAAAATATGGCACGCCCATCACTCAAAACGTCAAGCAAGGCAAATTCCTCAGCCATACGAACGGGGTGGTTAACGGGGAGGAGCACGGTGGCCGGAGCTAGCCGTAGACGTTTAGTACGGGCAGCGACATATGCGAGCAGTAGTGATGGTGAGGGAAGCACTCCAAGTAACGCAAAATGGTGCTCTGGCACCCAAAACGAGTGAAATCCTAGTTCTTCAGCTAACACTCCTTGTTCTGCCAACTGCTTGACCATGAGGTTTGGGTCTTGACGCGAGCTGCCATAGGCTGGAGGATTGTCGGTTAAGGTGAAGAATCCGATTTTCATCACGTTCATCCTTTCACTTATCGTGAAGTGAATTCACTTATTGTTAACAATATATAGTATAATATAATTGTTTCTGTTTGTCAATGAATACGAAATAAGGGGTGTACTTCAACTTTGTGATCAGGCCGCAATCCGTCGTTTGTCTGAAACCCTTTGCCAGATTGACTGAGCGTGCCAAAACGCACCCCACTGACCCGAGCGTTGTAATGTGCGGAGGCGCTTCGCGTTTATGCCATCGCATACCGCAGGCACTTTCCCGCTGGTTGAGCACCGTTTTACACGCGCTTCGATGCGGGTTTCATGATACCGAATATATTGTTGTTCTCGAATGACGACGGTTTGAAGCGTCGTCATTAAGGTCGGAAGGGTAGCCCACGCCATCGCCAGATCAGTCGGCCCGCGGTGCCTGAGCTGATCGAAGGACTGTGCTACCCATGAAGCTGACGCAGACTCGGTATCCCAGACCGCGTGCGCCAAGTTCCACAGATGCTCACTGGCGTGATAGAAATCAAGGATTTCCACTGCGAGCATAGTTCGAAGCCGACACAAAACTCGGCGGGTCCATATCGGGAGGATTCGGGCGCCAGCATAACGGACGTTATCGGCTGAGGATCGAGACGCCCACAGACATCGACTTTCCCTTCGTGCTAGTCCCCGTCCATAGGGTCATCGCGCCAGCCGACGATACGACGAGACTCGAGGGGGCCCGGTACCGACGCCTGCGGCGTCACCCCGTCCACAAGCGGAGGTCCTAAGTTTTCGGACACCTGTCGCCCCATTTCTCCATCAACTGGGATTTCGAGCGTCCGATCGACGACATCAGACACCTGGTCAAAGGGCGTTTCCACCGCCAATCGAGCAAGAATGGCACTTAGGGTTGGCGACGCCTTGCCGGGTCCCATGGCCGACTCGGTCGGTACGGCACTTCCCTGGCCATTGGGCAAAGAATGACGACGCCCGCCCACGTATAGTCTCCAAAAATCTCCCGCACTGGACGTGAGCGATGGCCGTCGACCTGCCGGAGCGGCGTATGACATAGTCGACAGGAGGAAGCGTCCCCTAAGTCTTCCGGCGCTGTGACTAAGATTTGCATCAGCGCTTGGCCCAAAAAGTACTGGACGCCCTCCTCCGTCTCTTGGATCGTAGTCATCGACCGGCCAACGGCAGCCGGGCATCGGTCGAAAATCATCGCGACAATGTCAGGAACGACATCCGCACTCCACTGCGACTCCGTTGATGACCCAGAATTGCCAACCCCAGGGCTTTCCGTTACGACATCCATTTTGGAGGAGTTATTCGCTATCCATGGCCCAAAGTCCTGGGCAAAGTGTGGATCACAACTCCCGTGTCCATCCGGAATAAGGAGGGAAGCCATAGATGAAAGTAAATGGAGATAAGTATGACGAAAGGTTTGGTGCATGAAAATAGTGGGTGTTTACGGTGGTTTTAGTGTCTTAGTCCATCCGCATATATAACTACGGCTACTCCTTGGTAATGCGTGGATAATCGGATTCGGTTTGTTTTTGCTGTTTTGCAAAAATATTCTATCAGAGAATTGACAACGTAACAATGTATTATATATGATATATTTCAGAGGGGATGGTGACATGAGTATTCCCGAATCGCGGTATTGGAATCACTGGGCAGAAACTTTAAATCGAGAGGCGATCGATGCCTTGCATTTTAAGCGATTGAAATTGCTGCTGGATTATGCATACACGCGTAGTGCGTTCTATCGTGATTATTGGAAACGTGCAGGATTTCATCCTGATATGGTTCGGTCCCTTGAGGACTTTAAAAACCGGGTCCCATTAACCGACAAGAAAGACTTTTTGCAACTCCAGGAAGATTTTCCGCCTTATGGACCCACGGTGGCCGTAGGAGAACAAGATATTGCGCATCACGCCGAGACATCGGGGTCAACTGGACTCCCGCTGAGAATTCCTTTTACCGATTATGATACCGAGCGTTACGGTGAATCATGGATTTACGGGTGGTGGGCGTTGGGAATCCGTCCTCAGGACAGCTTCTATTTCGCCTTTAATTGGGGCAACTATGCAGGATTTTGGAGTGCTTATTGGGGTGTGCGGCGTTTCGGGGCCAAGCTCTATTCGGGTGGCGGTCAAACGACAGAACAGCATGTGCGTAATATTCTTCGCCTCAAGCCAACGGTGCTGATTAGCACGCCGAGTTACGCGTTAAGGATTTTGGAGGCGGCGGGGCAGATGGGGGTAGATTTAGCGTCCTCTTCCCTTCGGTTCACATACCATGCCGGGGAGCCGGGACCTTGCTCGCTTTCCTCTGTACGTAAGAAGTTAGATGAAGGATTTGGTGCGATTAGCGGAGAGCTCTTGGGAATCGCTGAGGTGGATGCCGTTGCTCCCGGGTGTCGATTGCGCCGTGGAGTTCACATGTCGGAGATGTCAAATTTTTCTTGGTCAATGGACCCCGTTTCTGGAAACGAAGTGGGGGATGGCGATATTGGGGAGAATGTGCTGACTACTTATGCCAATAGTGCGCAGCCCCTTATCAATTATCGTACCCACGATTTGGTGCGAGCGTTTAACCGTCCGGTTTGCGGATGTGGTTCGACTTGGCGATATTTGGATGGAGTGGTCTTAGGCCGCAGTGACTACATGATCACCATTAAAGGAACTAATGTATACCCAGCCGCAGTCGAAAATCTGATAAGTGATGTTCCCGGGGTCAGCCCTCATTTTCAACTGGTGCTCAGTCGTGAAGGTGCATTCGATAATTTATTAATTCGCATAGAGCCCGAGGCCCACTGGGATGTATCACGATGGCAGGGCATCGCTGACGAAGTGGTGCAGCGTATCAAGGATGTGGTCGGTGTTCGACTTAATGCTGAAATTGTTGAAGTCGGAACCTTGCCTAGAACGGAATTAAAGGCTAAACGGATCGTAGATACCCGGGAACTTGAATTTCGTCGAGAACTCGACCGGTCAGGGGGGTGGGCACACTCATGATAGAATATGAAGATAAGCCCTTGGAAATAGCTGAGATCTATTTAGCGACTAAAAGGTTATTGGAAAGAACAGAAGTCCCCGCTATCCACCAGTGTTTACGTATTGCGGTAAATAATTTGCATTGGGCATTGTGGTTAACTGGACAAGAATCGGATTTTGTCCCACCCTACTTTTCGACTCCTCCATTGGATACGGAGCGTGGTTCCTTGTGATGCGCTTAGTGGATACCACCTGGGTTGATCTGGAGTCCGTTTGTCGCGAGACGACGCTTCTAATGATGGTAGTCGGTCCCACGGAACAACATGGGCCGCATCTTCCATTAGGCACCGACTTTATGGTGGCTAAAGAAATGGCTCGCCGCATGACACAGGTTGTAGAAGAGGAATGTGGATGGCTCGTCATGGAGGTGCCGCCAATTTACTATGTTCCTGCTGTCTTGTCGCGCGAGTATCCAGGATCCGTCTCTATTCGGAAAGAACATTATCGCAATTATTTAATGGACGTGATGGAGAGCTACGCCACTAATGGTTTTTCCCATGGCATTTTGATTTCGACTCACATTGATCCGCCGTTTGTTATAACGACACAATCGGTCCTGATGGAAATCAACCTTCGTTATGGGACGCGGTATATTCACGGCTACGAGCGATTTCCAATGGAAGATGTCCTCAGTGGTCGGGCGCCGGAAATTTTTGGGTATCAACTGCCCGGTGATGTACATGCAGGAATATTGGAAACATCATCGATGGCAGTAGCTCGACCAGAACTGGTTGATTGGGCAAGGGCAAAATTACTGGAGGACCAACCCATAGAGTTTCAGGATTTGGCCAAAACGCAGTCGTTTCTTGAAGTGGGCAATGGACTCGGATATACAGGATATCCGCGGCTAGCGTCGGTAGAATACGGGCAACTTTGGTATCATCGATATGGTCGAATGCTCAGAGATGTTTTGATAGCGTATTGTCGAGGCGATGATGTGTTCGACCGACTAAGCCTAGACATGTTAGTCAGGCGATCTGAGGAGTTGGAGGATGCCAAGGAATAAAAAGATGGACCGTGATGATTTGCTATCGAAGGCTACGGCGGTGATTCGGAAAAATGGGTATCGGGAAACATCGTTAGATGAGTTGGCCAAGGAATTCCACTTTACAAAACCCGCATTGTATTACTATGTGGATTCCAAAGAGGCGCTACTCTATGAGATTTATGAAAAGACCATCCGTGAGTGGTTGGCGCGCATTCGCCGGATCGCGTCCGACAAGATCCGCAACCCAGAGGAAAAAATTCGTGAGGTAGTGCGACAGTTTATGCATCTTTGTGTAGAACATGATGAGATGGCAATTTTTTTTGAAGAAAAGTCATATTTGGCTGATGAACATTTTCAAGCTATCTCCGCGAAAGAACGAGAAGTAATCGAGATTATTGCTGGCATCATCGAGGAAGGGATCGCATTGGGAGTAATGAAGCCTGTGCCACCAAAAGTTGTGGCTTACGGTTTGGTCGGAATGACGGCTTGGAGCTACCGGTGGGTTTCTCTCGAGGGCCCTTTGACTATCGACAGTTTGGCCGATACCTACTACGAAGTAGTGATTGGGGGGTTGTTGCAACAAGGTCTTTAGTCAAAAGTTACTGTATGGTTAGTAAGGAGGAGATAGCATGATATCTACTGACGCATTGATCGAGAAGTTGGATAGTGGTTTTGTCGTGGAGTCGGAAACAGACATGTCGGAGGACTATAAGCGCCTATTGATTCAAACCCTGACTATTACCGCCGACACCGAGCTTATTAGTATCTTCAGTATTCTAGATGCCTTGCAATATGTTCCGACCTTGAATCGCCGGATTACCGAGCTGGCGATTGTCCAAGATGAATTGGGTCATGCCCATATTGCCTATCGCCTGTTAAAACTTTTAGGCGTAGATGTTGATGATCTTATCTATCGGCGTGACGCGAGTGAATTTCGCAATCCCTATCTCATGGATTTGAAGCTCAAAAACTATGCTGAACTTCTCACGTTACACGCCCTGTTAGACCGTGCCGGGTACGTTTTGCTTGGGGATATTTTCCACCACACGTCATATGGTCCGTGGAAGCGGGCCTTAGTCAAAGTGGACGCTGAAGAAGGTTTTCACGTCCGCAACGGCGAGTCTGGGATCCGAGCCATGGTTCAGACTGACGAGGGCCGCCGTATGGTTCAAGACGCTGTGGATTGGATGTTTGTGATGGGCCTTGACTTCTTTGGAATGGCAGATCATTTGAAAAAACGGTCTTTGCAACTCGATCTTCACCTCAAGGGAGAAACCAACGACCAGATGCGTCAACGATGGATGAAATCCACCATGCAATTTCTCGATTCGATTGAAATTCATGCGCCGGTGCACTGGGATGGTGAACAGCAACAGTATGTCTACGATTTTCCCTACCCGTGTGAATGGGATGAAACTGAGCGGCGTTGGAGGTTTGATCGTCCTGTGGAATGGACCGACGTCTTGGCACGGTTCAAGGGACACGGTCCTTATCGACAGGAATATGTCAAGATGCTGCGCCAAGGGCGCGAGACCTACCTAAAGTTATTGCACGATGAGGTGGTTTGACGTGGTCACAGAAGAAGAGGTAAAGAAAGCGCTGGAATCCGTCTGCGATCCAGAAATTCCCATCAGTGTGTGGGATTTGGGCTTAGTGACGGGTATTCAACTTAAAGAAGATGCGATTAATGTGCAAATGACCCTCACATCCCTCGGTTGTGGTTGCGTTGACTGGATTGTTGGTGATGTTGAGGAGGCATTACAACGTCTGCCGGGTGTTGCAGCGGTCCACGTCGAGGTTGTGTGGAATCCCTCCTGGAAGAAAGAGCGGATGACCGCCCGAGGCCGGATGAAGTTAGAAAAATGGGGGGTAAAGTCATGACTCTATGGAGGGAAGACGAGTTCGAAGTGATGGCCCAACATCGGCGGGGAGATCCTGTACACGTTATTGGGAGTGTGTGGGCACCCAATTCGATATTGGCCGGCTTTTATGCCGCGACAACCTATGATGAACAGCGCTGGCATACCTTATACGCGATAAAAAGATCGCAGAAAATACCTGTGATCATTGATGGGCGGACATTAATCGGAGAGGAGCGGGTTTAATGGAACAGGCACCGGTAGGGGTCCGCCCAGCGTTACTAACCTTGTCACGACTAAAGTACTTGATTGGGGAACAGTTGGTTAAAGTTGGGCCCGTGGCACCCGACCTAGCCGCAGCGATTGCGAGCGTAGCGGTAGCACAAACCAATTATGGTCAAGCGCGCTATTTTTACAATTGGTATACCGGAGAAAGTCGAGCCGCGGATACGGAGCTTAAAGTCGACGAAAGTTGGAACAAAGAGACCACTTTGCTGAATTTTAATAAATGGGCCACGTGGCCACATTTAATCACGGTAATGTGGTTGGTCGACGAGGCCATATTGACTCTCATCCATGACTGGAGCCGAGAAGACCCTGCGCTTAAGCCGAATTTAGAGAAAGTGAGGGAGGAACTGACACAAGCCTTACCCTTTACTACCGAATGGGTGCGAATTTTTCTCCAAGATGGACGAGGAGTGGGTCGGGCGTCTGCTGCTGTGGCGGCCCAATTAGGTCCGCTTCTTACCCAATTCTTGATGAATGCTGGTGCGATGGCTTACTTACCAGAATTTCAGGACCGATGGACCCGCGTGGTTGGGGGGGATATTTCGTGGCGGTGACGTGCCCTTTTTGCCATGCATCCGATACGGCGCAGATCGTCAACTGGGGTTCGCGCCTACTCACCCAACAATGGTGGTGCAATTCGTGCCAATCCCCATTTGAATGGATTCCCAGTCTAAGTCAGGAGGCCCTTCATGAATGAACTTGCCATTGTAACGGGTGGTGGGCGCGGCATTGGAGCGGCCATCGCTGAGGGGCTCGCCCGCCAGAGTGCCCACGTCATCATTGCTGGAAATATGCCCGAACAGCAAGAGAAGCGGGCAGCCGAATTACGCGGGTTAGGGTATAGCGCTGATGCGTTAGTCCTCGATATCGCTCAGTTTGATTCCGTTGACGAGATGGCCCAAACAGTTTACTCACGGTGGGGGGCACCGTCCATTCTTGTCAATAACGTGGGAGCGGACAGCATCAAACCGTTCTTGGAAACGGATGAGGGAGAGTGGTGGGAGACTCTAAATGTTAACCTTCTCGGGGCTATGCGCTGTTGCCGGGTCGTTGTTCCGCTGATGCAACGACAGCATTATGGTCGGATTATCAATATCAGTTCGGATGCGGGACGCGTGGGAACGAGTGGACAAGTCGCTTATTCGGCAGCCAAAGCAGGTTTGATTGGGTTTACCAAAGCCTTAGCCCGGGAAATGGTCCAAGAGGGTATCACACTGAATGTTGTTTGTCCCGGTCCTACGGACACACCTTTGGTGGAGGAAATTCTTCAAGGCCCGCACCCGAAACTTTACCAAGCGCTAAATCGCGCCATTCCAATGAAGCGTTTTGGCCGGCCAGCAGAGATGGTACCAGCGGTATTAATGTTCGCCAGCCGCGAGGCTAGCTATATGACCGGGCAAACCGTGAGTGTGAGTGGCGGGCTAACCATGATTTAGAAATCTTTGTGAGTTTATTGAATCCAGAATGGGGAGAGTGACAACTGTGTCGGCAGAGACTACATCAATTTTATTGGAGCACGAAGGTGCAGTGGCAAAATTTATCCTCAATCGTCCACCGGCTAATGCATTGGATGTGTCGACGAGCAGACTTTTGTGGGAACTAATGGAAAAGGTTGCCCAAGATCGGAGCGTGAAGGTTGTCGTTATCGAAAGCGCTGCTGAGAAGATCTTTTGTGCAGGCGCGGACGTATCCACCGTTGATGCTCATGACGTGCCACTAATGGATAATTTAGGGAAAACATTAAAGGACACATTTCTCTTGATGCGGTCTATGCCGCAAATAGTAATCGCAGCGGTCAACGGCCATTGTTTGGGCGGCGGCTTGGAACTGGCTCTTGCTGCCGACTTTCGTATAGCTAAAGATGGGCCGTCAAAATGGGGCCTCCCAGAGATCAATTTAGGACTGTTTCCGGGTGGGGGAGCGGTTGCGATGATGAGTCGGTTGGTTGGTTCACAAAGAGCCTTTCGTCTGGCGCTGTTAGGTCAGAGCATCTCAGTGCAACAGGCTTTCTCATGGGGATTAGTGGATGAATTAGTTGAAGCTGAGAAATTTTCCGAGAGCGTCGACACAATGGCCAAGCAAATTGTTCAAGCGCCATTTGAGGCCGTCACAGATTTGAAGCAAGCAGTGTGGCGAGGAATAGAAATGCCGCTTTCAGCGGCCTTTGACTTTGAACGAGTGATGCATCGCGACCTGGTTCTAACCTCGGATTGCTACGAAGGTGTGAAAGCCTTTAAAGAACGGCGAGTTCCCGAGTTTGGAAAGGAAGGATAACGCGATGAAAGTCGCCGTGTTTAACGACTCGCGTATCGGTGTTGTTCAAAACGATAAGATCATTGATGTGACAGATACCTGTCCTTACTACGCGTCTACTTGGCCGCCGACCTTTATGTTGTCGTTTATCGAGCACTTTGACACACTGCGCCCGCAAATCGAGGAGTTAGTGGAGGAGCAAGCTGTCACCGTCCCCCTCAATCAAGCTATACTTCATCCTCCCATTCCCATTCCCACGAAGATCTTGGCGGCACCCGTCAATTATCGCTTGCATCAAGAGGAGATGACGGTGAAGGGTGCGGTGTATGAGGGTATGGCGCTGCACACCATTGAGCAATATGGAGTTTTTTTAAAACCGCCTTCTTCGTTGATTGGGTCAGGGGGAAGGGTGGAACTTCCCTTCCCAGACCGAAGGACAGATCATGAAGGAGAAGTGGGGGTTGTAATTGGGAAAAAGGACGTAATATCCCGCGAGACAAGGCTAAGGATTATATCTTTGGCTACACCGGCGTGATGGACATCACAGTTCGCGGTTACGAAGACCGCACTTACCGGAAGGGATTTGACTCCGTGTGGTAACCAAAGATGAGCTGGTGTGTGAAGAGGATATTTCTTTCGAACTAACGGTCGATGGGATCACTCGGCAAAAATCCACTACCCGCCAATTGATTTTTGATATACCTCGCCTAATTGAATTAGCGTCCTTTCAAATGACTCTCTACCCGGGAGACATCATCTCCACTGGCACTCCAGATGGCATGGGTCCTATCGTCCCGGGAAATGTGGTTAGCCTCACCGTAGAAGGGATTGGTACGTTAAGTGTGACAGTGGCCCATGCTCATCCGGGGACACGACGGGGACTGGGGAACTAAGATCCCATATTTGGATATAAAAAAGGGAAACAAAGCCAGAAGGTAAAGAAAGGGATGAAAAGTTATGAGTGTCCAATGGGCGTTTGCTGCTGCATGCGACCGTACGCCCAATCGTCCGGCCGTTGTAGAAGGTTCGGTTCAGTGGTCATATCATGAATTGTACCAACGGACCTTGGCCACGGCTCAAGCACTGCATGCAGGGGGGCTAAGACCCGGAGATCGCATCTTGGTAGGACTGCGGAACACCAAGGAGCACGTCGCCTTATTTCTTGCAACCCAATTGAGTGGGATAGTGTACGTGCCGATTAACTTTCGTGTCCATCCTCATTCGGTGAGATATTTTTGGGACTATGTAGGGACTAGCTGTGCGGTTATGGAATCTGACCTTATCCAAGGGCTCCTCGGAGCTGACCCTTTATGGCGTGAGGTCGAAGCGGCGGGACGACTATGGCCAGGTGATAATCGCTTATGGGATCGGGTTGCGTCGGCGGCATCCTCTTCGTCCTCATTGACCGAGGTGAAAGATGGGGATTTGTCGATGGTACTCTTTACCTCTGGCACTACTGGTAATCCGAAAGGGATTCCCTTGACGCATCAGAACGTGGTGGCGCGCACTATGGGACCTTCTTTAAATTGGGGCTGCCCGCATGACGGTCAAGAGCATGTCATTGGACTCATGCCGCTTTATCACACCATTGGGTTACAAGGTTGCTTATTGTATGCGTTATTGCTTAATAATACCTATTACGCGGTCCCCCAATTTTTACCCAAAAGTACATTAGACTTGATTCAGACAGTGGGTATTACGCATCTCTTCGGTACTCCTACCCACTTATATGCACTTGCTACAGAACCGTCAGTTGCATCTTATGATATGTCCTCATTATCCCACGTGCTCTATGGGGGAGCTCCGATGAGCCCCCATGTCATTAAACAATGTGCGAAAGTATTGTGCCCCCGGATTACGTATGTATATGGGAACACAGAAACCTACAATGCCTTATTTCATCGGGAAGCTCCGCGAACCTTGGAACAATCGCACACTGGCGTTTACCATCGCGTGCGCGTGGTGGCGATCGGCGGGGGGCCAGATGACCTAGTGGCGGTCGGCCAAGAGGGCGAGCTTATTATCGATACCCGCTCGCCGGAATCATTTCAAGGTTACTGGAATTTACCTGAAAAAACCCGAGAACGTGTTCGTGAGGGATGGTATTTTACTGGGGATAGCTGCCGATTCGAAGGAGAGAATGAGTTTCATGTGACGGGTCGCGTTGATGACATGATTATTAGCGGAGCGGAGAATATCCAACCGGTGACGGTAGAAAATGCTCTCTTAGGGCATCCGGATATTTTGGATGTAGCGGTCGCAGGCGTACCGGACGAACGGTGGGGACAGGTGGTTAAGGCTTACGTCGTAAGCCGTTCAGACACATTGACTGCCTATGACATTGACCAATGGGTCAAGAACTGCTCGACGTTGGATCCCTATATGCGTCCACGACAATACCTCTTTTGTCACGAGATTCCGCGCAATCCGAGTGGAAAGATCTTGCGTCAATCTCTCGCAACATTAAAGGAGCAAACCATAGGGAGGTCTTAGCCAGTGAGCCAGGAGGATTACTACCAGGACGTACGGGAGCACCATTTGGAACCGCTTTGGACGATTGGTGACTGGTTTTTATCCAACGAACCCTTGAGAGTGTACCGTCCCTATCAATGGCATTGGAGTGACGTCTATCCGCGGTTGATGGCGGCGGCCGACCATATGGTGCCAGGTCAGGGGGGAGCGCGTCGTGTCCTAGTCTATGCGCACCCGGACCTAACCCAAACGCTCGGGACTACACATACCTTAAACGTCGCCATGCAGATGATTTTGCCCGGTGAAGAAGCCCCGGCCCATCGGCATACACCGTTAGCGATTCGTTTTATCATCACTGGTCAAGGAGCCTCGACCACCGTGAATGGCGAACGGATGGCGATGGGATCCGGCGACTTTCTGGTGACACCGCGCTGGGCTTGGCACGACCATCGCCACGAAGGAGAGGGCCCGATGGTTTGGATGGATGGGTTAGATATTCCTCTGACACGATGGATGGGGGGAATGTTCGTGGAGCCGTATTCCGCATCTATGCAAGAGGAAAGTGTGCCGTCGCAACAATCCGCCAAGGTGTTCGGCACAGCCGGTATTTATCCAAAGGTCAGTGAAGACTTCAAGACCGCGAATGGCTCGCTAATGGTCTATCCATGGGAAGCTACTCGAAAAGCGTTGGAAGCGGTTCGTGAAGTCGCTCTTAATCCCTTTGACGGAGCCATCGTAGAATATCGCAATCCGCGATCCGGCGGTCCAGTTTTGCCGAGCCTGGGTGCGACGATGCAATCCCTGCAACCGAGGGAGACCACGAAAACGCATCGTCATACCTCAAGTGTGGCTTATTATGTCTTTCGAGGAGAGGGTTGCACAGACATTGACGGCCAGATGTATGACTGGAGTCAAGGGGACGTAATCGTGATTCCACCATGGCATTGGCATCGGCATCGCAATATGTCCTCCACCCAAGAGGCGCTGCTGTTTGCAATAAACGATGAGCCGGTAATGCAAAACTTGGGACTTTACCGAGAGGAGGGTTTGCCGAGTGAACGTGACGCGGACTAAGGAGTGCCAAAGGGCAGCAGGACCTCTTGAGGGTGTCACGGTTGTTGAACTGGGGAGTCTGATTGCGGGACCGTTTGCGACGCGCTTATTAGGGGATTATGGGGCGCGGGTGATTAAGGTGGAGGCACCTGATGCCCTGGACCCGATGCGGGACTGGGGACACGTCACGTATCGCGATCGGCACTTATGGTGGCTGACCCAAGCTCGGAATAAAGAACTCATTACTTTGAATCTTCGCACGCGCAAGGGCCAAGACCTGTTTCGGCAATTGGTGCCGCATATCGATATCGTGGTCGAGAATTTTCGGCCCGGCACGCTTGAAAAATGGGAACTTGCCTGGGAAACCTTACACGCGTTGAACCCACGGCTGATACTGGTCCGCGTTTCTGGATTTGGGCAAACAGGTCCCTATCGCGAGAGAACCGGATTTGGTTCGGTGGCAGAAGCCATGGGAGGGCTTAGGTATTTGAATGGGTTTCCGGACCGCCCGCCAACCCGCTTTGGCATTTCCCTGGGGGATTCTTTGGGCTCGTTGTATGCAGTAATTGGAGCTCTTGCGGCTATCCATGCCCGGGAGAAGACAGGGGAGGGGCAGATGGTGGATTGCGCAATAACCGAAGCCGTGTTCAGCCTCTTGGAAAGTGCGGTCTCCGAATATGGATTAACTGGGTATGTGCGGGAACGGCAAGGCAATATTCTGCCGGGAATTGCACCGTCGAATACCTACCGAACTAAAGATGATCAATATCTAGTCATTGGAGCCAATCAAGACCGCGTCTTTCAGAGACTCACAGAGGTCATGGGAGCACCGAACTTGGCGTCTGATCCAATGTATCAGACGCATCAGGCACGGGCCACGCACCAAATGGAGTTGGACCGGATTATTGAATCATGGACAACTCAACACACGCTTGAAGAACTGGCTGCCTGGTTACATGAGGCTGGAATTCCAGCTGGCCCAATTTATTCCATCGAAGACATCTTTTCCGATCCTCAATTTCGAGCTCGAGAAATGATCTTGCAACAGGAAGCACCTTCTCTCGGATCTGTCCCGACGCCGGGAATCGTGCCTAAATTTTCTGGGACGCCAGGACAAATCCGGCATTTGGCTCGTGAGCATCCTGGCCAGGACAATCATCGGGTGTATAGTGAATGGCTGAATCTCTCCGACCGGGATTTGCGAGATTTAGAAGAGGACGGAGTGATTTAATGGAGGGAGGAAAGGACATGGAGTCCGGACAAGTTACGTTGGTGGATGTAACATTAAGGGATGGGTTACAAGACCAACCTCGGGTTGTCTCGACTGAGGATAAGGTGATGTTGGCAGAACTCTTGGTTCAAGCGGGATATAGGGAACTCGAAGTAACCTCTTTCATGCGTCCGGATTGGATTCCACAAACGGCGGATGCCGAAAGGGTTCTGAAAGGGTTTTCCTCAAGGCCAGGAGTTCAACGACATGTGCTGGTGCCTAACCGCCGCGGGCTAGATCGGGCGCTGACGACGGATGCGGAGGTGTTAACGTTTGTAATATCCGCAAGCACCGCACACAATCAACGAAATCTCAATCGCACAACGGACGAGAGTTTGGCTCAGGTTGCTCCATTAATTGAGGAGGCTAAGAGAGCCGGAAAATGGGTGCGGGGAACGGTGTCGACTGCTTTTGGCTGTACAATCCAAGGCCCGATTGCGCCAAACGCCGTGTGGATGGTTGTTGATCGCTATCTCGAGGCTGGAGTCGATCAGGTATGTCTTGCCGATACCGTCGGGTTAGCGACGCCAAAGGGTTTTAACGAAGTGATGGAGAGGGTGTTGGATGGCCTGTCCCCCGGGATGCTAGGCCTACACCTTCATGAAGGTGCTGCGGTCTCGATTTTAACCATTGTTCAGCAGGCGCTCGACATGGGCTTACGGGTTTTCGATAGTGCGATTGCAGGGTTGGGCGGCTGTCCTTTTGCCCCCGGTGCAAAAGGCAATCTTAAGGCTGAACGGTTGATTCCATATCTTGAAGCTCGCGGATTTGCCACCGGTATAGACTCGGGGCAGTTACCGACCATTGCATTAACGCTGGGGATGGCTTTAGGCGATGGACCTCTAGTGACACGCCGTACGTCCTAACAAATCACATGAGCATAACCTAAAAGCATTTCGCTGATATCTGTGGCGCTTAGCCTACGAGGGCATAAGCGTCAAGCCTACTATTCCATAAGATGAACCGAGGGAACTAGTTCCCTCGTAGACACGCGAAGCATTCCATCCGGACATACGCGATGCCGCACGGTCACGGCATCTAGACTAATCATAAAAAAATCCCTAGCCCAATAAGCTAAGCGACTTTGAATGGTGGGCACGACAGGTATCGAACCTGTGACCTCTTGCGTGTGAAGCAAGCGCTCTACCACTGAGCTACGCGCCCATTTTGGTTTGCGGTACACGGCTGGTGGGCCCAGAAGGATTCGAACCTCCGACCAACCGGTTATGAGCCGGCAGCTCTACCGCTGAGCTATGGGCCCAAAAATAATGGCTCCTCGAGCAGGACTCGAACCTGCAACCACCCGGTTAACAGCCGGGTGCTCTACCAATTGAGCTATCGAGGAGTGTTCCGACAAATGACATCTTAGCAGGCTCGAGCCTTAGCGTCAAGTACTACTGCCGTGTTTTTAATGGTATTGTACCCGGTAAGTTTTAAGTTATGCAGTAGGAAATTAGGAGAAAGCGTCGAATTCGTATTTAATAGACCATTTTAGGGAGGATGCTTGTGGCGGGCAATATTAAAGTGATTACAGGGGAAATGTTTTCTGGAAAATCCAAAGAGTTGTCTCGGCTCATAGAGCGGGCTTTAATCGCAGACCTTACAGTTGATGTGTTTTATCCTGTTTTTTCTTCTCGTGACAGTTCACGGGATATAGAGCGCCGGGTTGCCGAATTGCGTGGCTCATTGACCATCATGGGGGTGCCTGATGGTAGCGCTCGAGCACTTATCACTCTGATTAATCCTGGAGCCGATGTAGTGGCTATCGATGAAGCCCAATTTTTCACCCATGATTTGGTTGATGTGGTAAAAAAATTGAGGCACGATGGAAAGCGAGTCTTGATCGCAGGATTAGATTTAGATTACCAGGAAAACCCGTTTGGGTGCATGGGGGCTTTGATGTGTATAGCTGACGATGTTATGAAGGTCCATGCGGTATGTACTGCCTGTAAAAAGTCTGATGCTTTTATTTCCTATCGGCTATCTGCTGAATCTGGCCAGGTAGTGATTGGCGAGAGCAACTATACGGCGCTTTGTGTGGAGTGTTATGATCATGTTATGATGGGCAAACAGGAGAGGACGACGGATTACCAGACCGCTTGAAAATCGATTGCAGTTGCTAAGCCAATGGTGCAGACCATATCCTCGCGTGGCGGATATCGGTGCCGGTAGCGGGCGTTTAAGTCTTGATTTGATTGGTAAAGACCACGATGTGATAGCCACGGAGGCAAGCGCCAAAGGCCTCGACGAATTGCGACGGAGAACCGCTAACCGAGTGATAGGTTTGTTTGGTGATGGACTTCTACCGTTAAAGCATCAGATGGCGGTTGATGCGATTGTGGTATCGGGAATGGGCAGCAATCTAATCGTACATATTTTAGGGCAAAGACACCTATTGCCTTATAGTCCGGTGTTTTTGATTCAGCCCGTCCAGGGTATATTAGCGGTGCGCCGTTATCTATACGAAAATTTGGCCAGGATTCATCGGGGTCTCCTTGTGGCGGATCATACTCGGATATATGCGTCATGGGAAATTTCCTTCGATGGTATCGGAGCCCAAATGCCGATGTTTGACGAATTCTTTCAGGATCCTTTGTTTCCGGAACTTTGTTCTCGGGAACAACAATTTAGGAGACACAAACTGACTTTCCCATTGTCGCAAAAGGAATATGAGAAGACATGGGAAGAATTGGGATATTGGGATACGATACGAAGTTGAATACTATACCAGGCAGAGGATATCACTGATGAATAACACGGAGTATCAGGTATATACTGATGGGGCGTGCAGCAACAATCAGGCACCCGGAGGGCAACCCGGTGGCTGGGCCTGCGTATTTGTTGATGGGCCGAGTTTCTCCGGAGCGGATCCCGCAACTACTAATAACCGGATGGAAATGATGGCGGTTATTCAAGCGTTGCAGAACACACCAAAAAACTCTGCAGTCAGAATTTGCACTGACTCTGCCTA
>JAMDDZ010000133.1:0-5437 GCA_023488565.1 Bacillota bacterium
CAATGAGCACCGCTTGGGGCAGGAACTTACCGGTTGTCTGGCGAATGAATCAACGAAGATTCATCCCAGATAAGGAGCGCCGTCATGGATCCCGAACTCAAAGCCTATTTGGAGGGCATGTTCCAAAATTTGACGCAACAAATTGCTGAAACCCGGCAGGAGAATCAGAAAACGCGGCAAGACCTGACTCAGCAAATCGCCGAAACGCGTGTGCTCATTGAAGACGTGCGGCACGACGTGCAAGGGGTGGCAGACGGGGTGCTTACCGTGAATCAAAAGTTAGACCGGTATATCGCCGAGACCGACCTGCGCATTACCCGCCTGGAACGACGGGCCCCCTGAGCGATGCCCAACCGACCGAAGGAACCCTATGCGGTGGAACCGCGGAAACTGTCATCGGGGCGATGGAAGGGGCGGGTCGTGCGGTATGATCCCGACACCGGCAAGCGTCACGAATTGACGCAAACCTTCGACACTAAAAAAGAGGCCAAGAACTGGGCAGAGAAGGAAGCGGCCCAGTACCGGGATGATCCGAACCGCAAACCACCCAGCGAGGAGACGCTGAGCGAATATTTGACGCGGTGGTTGAACGATGTGGCAGCGGGCCGCGTCCGGGATACGACCCTTATTGCCTATCGCCGATACGTCAAGCCTGTCATGACGCGGCCGATTGCAGAAAAACCGCTCAAATCTCTCACCGCCTTGGACTTCCAAGGAATTTACACAGAGATGACTAAGGTTGGCAAAGCGGCGGGAACAGTTCGTCATACGCATACGGTGGTGCGAAACGCGCTGAGTGACGCCGTGGAGTGGGGGATGATTCCGTTCAATCCCGTTGACCGAGCCAAGCCGCCGAAAAAGACCACGGCTCCTGTCGAAACCATGCCCACACCAGATGAGGCAAGGGCGTTGCTAGAAGTAGCCGATTCTCATCGTCTTAAAGCGTTGTGGTATACACTTGCTTTGAGCGGATGCCGTCGGGGAGAAGCCTTAGGCCTCCAGTGGACCGATATCGATGAAGATAAGAAGCTCATTTACATCCGGAGAGCTTTGACCTCAGATGGCAGTCTACGGAGCATCCATGAACCGAAGACAGCACAAGGACGCCGTACATTAGCGGGTACGCCCTATTTGTTAGAGTTGCTAAGCCAACACCGACACCAGCAAAAACTTGAACGGTTGGCTAAAGGTGCTATGTGGAAAAATTCGGCCGGGTATGTTTTTGTCACCCGTTCGGGCGGCTTACTGTGGCCCAATGATGTTTGGGCGATGTTCAAGCGGCTTCTCAAGAAGGCGAACTTGCGCAAGGACATTCGCGTTCACGACCTCCGTCATTATGGGACTCACACCGTTATGGGAAGTGTCGTGACCTGATCGGTGGGGTTATTGATGTTTCTGGAGAAACTCTACGCATAATTCATGAATCCGATCTTGACCGGTATCAGTTTTGCCGGTAGTTCATCGGGTCTCCGTGGTGCCATCGACCTCCCTATGCCGGATAACACCGCGGCTATTGGACAACGGTAGGCAGCCCTGATAAGTTGCCGATTTGCAAGGAATACTGCCGTCGAAAAGGACAGCTTATTGTGCCCCTCTAGAACTTCCACCATTCAGCCATGACGGGCAGATCGTCATTGGTCCTTGTTAGTTGCACGTGCGAATGTAGAAAAATTATGGGACGCGTTGGTTTCAAGAATCTAGTCGCAGTGCGGGTACGTAGGCCGCACTTCCCATAACGGCGTGAGTCCCATAAGATCAATTATGGAACGCGTCGCATAAGCGTCATGCTATGGCATCGTTCTGGTTAGCCAATGGTGTCCCGGTCAAAGTCGTGAGTGAGCGACTAGGCCATGCGAATATCGGCATCACCTTGCAGATTTATGGACACCTGCTGCCCAATATGCAGGAACAAGCGGCGGCGGACATGGAGGAGGCGTTCTTAGGAAAACGGGCCGCAGACGGGCCGCAGAAACATCCAGAAACATCATGATAAAACCACCACCATTCATGACACCATATTATGGGAAATGGCGTACGGACGCCATTTTATGGCACAATACAAGTCAATTAACGATGCAAAATACGCCACTTGGCGGGACTTTGGATCCCGCATGCGAAGGTTCGAGTCCTGCCTCCCCAGCCAATATTTTTTGAGACGCCGCAAGCGATTGCGGGTTTTTTGTTTTGCGCCCACGGGCGCAAAATGGCCCACGGGCTGCATGAACCGATTACGGTAGGGGTTCCTGGGACGCACCCCAGGGTCATGCCGGAAGCGGTGGGGTTTTCGCTCGCCGCCATCTGCGGCACCCCGCCAAAGGCCGCGAACGCGTCCACATGCCCCCGAATCCCCCATGCTAAGACTCCCGTAAAACAGACTAAAGCCGCGGACAACGCGAACGCTATTAGTACTGATCTGGGCGATCTTAGCCATTCCGACTTTGCTAAGTCCGTGATCGGCAGGATTTGCATATTATCCCCCCGCCTCTACCGATTCAGATCGTTAGTACGCGCAATCATCCTATTCAATTCTTCGGATTTTCGATTGTACCAACTAGACATAATGACAAGGACTACGTTACTGAAATGTATCATGCGCTTTAAAAGTGGGTAATACATTGTGAAAAAACCTGGGCATTTTTTGGCATATCCGTGACCACAATGGATGTAATCTATCTGCATTAGAACGAGAACAGGGCGGGAAAACCAACGAACTGCCGTTCGGGGGACAACCAAAGATATCAATGAGAAGTGCTCTACATATGGTTTTAACTTACAGTCGTGAGCTTACGGAACAAGTACTCATAAATTGAGCAGTAATTGTCACTGATGATGACAAGGACTACTAAGCTTGCTTGACTATTGAATTCCGATTTAAGGAGATTCTTAAATGCCTCCTATTCTCGATCGGTGGTCATCTTAAACGCAACTATTCGACCACTCAGTAAGGCCAATAGGGCAAACGTCATGGCTAGCGCAAGGATTACATGAGATGGTGAAGTTATTGTGAGCAACCACCCCAGTCCGACAGTACTGATCGGGGTTGCGAGCAAAGCCACTAAGTTAAATAATCCGAACACCTGACCGCGCACCGATTGAGGCGCCACTATACTCAGATGAGCATAAGCAGGGGTAAATAACGCATCGGTCGCACCATACGTGGTTAATAAAATCAACACTGAGATGAAGGACGATCTGGCTCCAATCCAGAGAATAAGGCAAGTGGCACTTTGGGTAAAGAACGCCAAGACTAAGAGGTTCCTAATGCGATATTCTGTAATGCGCTTTGCAATCCATACATTGCCGATCACGACACCCAGAACTATACAAGACTCAAGTATTCCAAAGCCACCATACCCTCTATGAAGATTCATGGCCAAAAAGAACGGTAGCGACAACAACAGGTTGTGAGGAATATTACTGAGACTAATGATAACGGCAAATGCCCAAATAAAAGGATGGTGCCGTAAATGTCTCCACGCCAGATACAGCGAGACGCTAACGTTGCGAATTTCCTTTAAAACCCGATGTGTCATTGGTTGCCGTTTCGGTCTGAAGGAATGCGGCTCAAACTGGCGAACCATCATCAATGCGGCCCCCAAAAACAGGCATACACTGAGAAGTAGCCAGAGTTCGGGACCTGTGAAGGTGATCATCAATCCCGTCAAGAGGATCCCACTGAGCCAAAATCCTTGACCGAGGGCATTCAACAGCCCTTCCCACCTGACGAGTTCGCCTTCGGTGACCCACTCGGTCATCAACGTGCGGTATGCAGGACTGACTAACGTACCTGCAGCAGCTGACACTCCGTAGAGGATATAAATCAAGGGATGGGAAATGGGCAAGTTTGGCGCATACCTCAAAATCCACCATAATAACCCGACAGCCAACCCCGACATTCCATAGGACATCGCAATAAGTCGCGGACGGTCAAGTCGGTCAGCAGCTATCCCCCCAATAGGAGCCAGAAGAATTTGGACCGCAGAAGGAATACCTAAAGTGGCTCCGACGGCCAGGCTAGAATGGCTTAGATGGTAAACCAAGTAAAGAACGACCACGTACCGTATACCAAAACCTGCTTGGGAAAACATCATAGAGAGATTTAGTCGACTGCGTTGGGTTTTTATCAACAATGAGGGCACACCTACTTAAAGTTCCGTCCATTCGTATACAATAACAAACGCTCCCAGCTAATACACCAGGAATGTTTGCTGTGTTCCATGCGCTGTAAACTGTTCCGCGACAGCAACTGCTCGAAGCACCTCCACGTGTCTTTACTTCCACGTCCTCCGGCTTGGCAATTTTTTTATCGACTTGGACGATCTTCACATATTTTCGCCCCATTTCGTTTTCACATCGCATTTGTATAGGATCTAATATGTTATATTTCAACTCGGGACACCAGTCACTTCCTTTTCTTAGACGCTTTAGACTGCAACCTCCATAACTCAAAGGCAGTACCCTACATTGTAATACACTCTGGATCGTCGAATGGATCCTTATACATCCACCGGGACCATCGGTCGAACTTGAGAGTGTAGTCGCCTTTTTCATTGAGGACTCCCACGTTGTCGTTATCTATAAATGTTTCGGAACATTTATACAGCATCCCATTAGGAGCGATCATAAATTGATACGCGCAATCCACTATGCAAAATCCACCCCTGGTGGGGTTTAGTTGATAGCCGACGGTTATTCCGCGCTTTTGAGCAAAGCAATAAATTGACCTTACCAGATTAACGAATATTTCTCGGCTTCCTGAGGACGCAGAAAGATAAATCATTAGAGTTTTGTCGAAAGTAATGTCAGCATAACCAGTTATACTACCGGATTTTTGGGGGGGATAGTGGTAGTCAGCATAGTGCCTTGGGGCAACAGATTATAACTTCCGTCAAACAGTCGCCAGGATAGGGGCACCTGCAAGTGCGGACCTTATTTTCTACCCTACGGCAGCTGTCCCAACATCTGGTTCAGGTAGTTCTGAAACGTGGCGGACATCGTGTTGACCGGATGGGCGACGAACAGCGGGAGGCTGCCGACTCCCAACACCTGACCATCGGGGAGCGTCACATTTGCGGGAAGGACGGTGGTTGCCTCTTGGACGATGGGGAGGTGCAGGACTCCGTACCGCACCGACATCCAAACGCCCGCAATCCAGAGGGGCTTCTTCATCACGCTCACCAGTCCCCGTTCCGCTCAATTCATCCCGTCTAGGTTACTGTCCCTCCCCTGTGATGTGTGTGCCACCGATAATCGTCTGCTGATGACGATTACGCCAAGACCGCGATTTGGGATCAGGCACCGGCGGGTACTGAGGGCATTCTTCCCACGTCAACAAGCTCTCTGCCCTCTCTATCAAAGCGGCCCGGCCGACGCGAGAACCGGTAAAGCCGCGGGGTTTGTTATAGGGGGTGTGACGATGGATCATTTGAGGTCATCT
>JAMDDZ010000133.1:5447-33213 GCA_023488565.1 Bacillota bacterium
CCATCACGCCAATGAGTATCCCTGCATTTTCGAAAAATAATTTTGATAAGCTAGACGGTGGGAAGCCCACCTGAGATAATTAGAATTAATGAGGGAGGATGTTTGAAGATGTCTAATCGTAAGCAAGATCGCCATTCACCCGATAATGTCAATATCACCATCCGCGCCCGCCGCGACTGGATTACCCGCCTCGACGAAGCGGCAGAATCTGCCGGAGAGAGCCGGATGGCCTACATCCGGCGAGCCGTGGACTTGCGAATGGCACGGGAGGGCATTGCCGCCACTCCCCCGCGCGAGTAAGGTTCCCCCGCAGCGGCACCGTCTCGATAGGCGGGATCATGCCGGGCGGACTTTTTGTGTTCACCCACTTAATTCTTGCCAATCCCGACCGACGAGGAGCACATTGAGACATATCGTGCATTCTTCTGTCGGAGGCTCTCTATGTCAACCATTGGTCCAAAGAAACTCACGCCCAACCCCGCGAACACCATTTTTGATCCGCTGCCGGAGAACGTGTACCAGGCACTGAAAAACGATATTGCGGAGCGGGGATTGCTCAATCCGATTCTCTGCACCCCGGACTTTACCGTCATCGCCGGACATCACCGTTTGAAAGCCGCTCTGGAGTTAAAACTAGAGTGTGTGCCCAGATTGACCACGAAATTTTCGCCTCACCACGCTGGGGCAGGAACTTACCGATTGTCTGGCGAATGAATCAAAGAAGAATCCCAGATAAGGAGCGTCGCCATGGATCCCGAACTCAAAGCCTATTTGGAGGGCATGCGCCAAGACTTGATGGCCCACGCGGAGCAATTAAATCAGGAAACGCGCCAGGACTTGATGGCCCATGCTGAACGGTTGAATGACAAGACAAACCAGCGGATTGATATCGTAGACCAACGGGTCAGGGAGACCCGCGTCCTGATGGAAGACGTGCGGCACGAGGTTCAACTGGTGGCCGAAGGCGTCACCACCGTACGCGACCAACTGGGGCGCGTCGTCGCCGACCACGAAGAGCGCATTACCCGCCTCGAACGGCGGGTTCCCTGAGCCATGCCCAACCGACCGAAGGAACCCCATGCCAAAGACCCCGCAAGCTCAAGTCCGGCCGATGGCAGGCATGGGTGACGTATTACGACCCAGACCTTGGCAAACGCCGGGAAACCAGCCAAACCTTTGCCACGGAACGGGAACTCAAAAGTGGGTGAAAAATCGCGAGGATCTGGATTATCAAAATTTAACCGAGATCCCTTTGGATGATTTGCGGAAATATCAAGAGAGGGTACTGAAAAGTGCCAACGGCTGGCACAAGATGCGGTATTATTATTAGACCATAAACGGTATGGGACCGCTATCTTTCTCGTGTTGACGGCGTTAGAGGAAGTGACTAAAGCCGTGTGGTGTCTGACATGGATGGGGACCGGTATATCTCAATCTAAGACTGTTAAAATCAATCAGGATCAATGGACTGCGTATGTATTGGGTAAACCGGCAAGTCGCCGAAAAAGTGTTCACCAGGCACGTCTCCGTGAGGCGTTGCAAGGTGCAATCCTATTAGTAGTGCCCATGTTGAAGCCATCCAACTTTTCTTTTTCGGAGAAAATCGCGGATGAACTAGACCCGATATTGAAAAAGTATCCTAGAATTCTTGATTTGTACCATACCCTGATAATTGAACATAACCGACAAAAGAGTGACGAACCATTCAATTCGATTGAAAAATTTCTGGCGGGAGATGAGAATTGGGATTTAAGGGCTTTGCGGGAACAAGCATTTACACTGATTGGGTTAGACGCTCGTCGGTCGCGGAATGGCAATCTTTGCCGGAATTCGTCTATAATCTCACCGGGATGGCAAGATTGTGCTGCACACATGTTGGTTTATCTAAGCACACAGATTTCCCACCTTTTTGGGAATCTGCTCGCTCGGCTATCTTAAGTGACCGACCCATTCAAATTAATCCGGGGCGCAAACCGGAGTAAATTCGAGTGAATGTGCCCGATTTGCCCGGGAGACACTGATTCATCTGTCGGAGCAAGGAGCCAAAAATAGGGCTGGGGGGCACAGTTGGTGATACCTTGATGCGAGAAACTTTCCGAAGCGGTAACTGACTATTTTTTTGTATTTAGGCATCGCGCATATATTAACGGAACCAAGACGAATATTTGAAAGCCATAAGCCCTTGGATCTGGCTTCCCGTAATTGAAGTTATTTTTTTGTGGTGCCTTCATCAGAAAGGTTTGTTGTGTTATCTTTGGTTCAACTTGGACACCTGGTAACTATCACCCGTTCCTTCCCAGTGGCCTTGGCTTGATACAGCGCCTGATCCGCTCGGCCGGGCGGCATCCCAGACACTGTCTCCCAGGTGCCCCTCCTCTAAGCCGGCAGAAAAGGCAAAGCCCGCCAGATCCTCAACCGGGCGATCTGACAAAGCCGGAGCACCCGTTCCACGGCCCTTTGCGCCGCTTCCTCCGTGTTCTCCGGCATCCACCAGCCCACTTCTGCTCCCCCTAATCGGCCGATGATGTCGGCACTCCGGGCCTCTTCACGGAAAATTTGGCCCCAGGCCCGGAGTACGGCGTTTCCCACGGCATGCCCGCAGGGGTCATTCACTTGTTTGAAATCATCCAGATCGCAATAGCCGATGACCCAAGGACGGGTGCCCCGAGTCATGATGGCCGCTTCGGCGGATTTCCAAAACACGGCAGGCCGTAAGAGACGGGTCATGTCATCCACCGTGGCTCGCCGATGCCTGAAGGCCAACACCCAAGGTAACGTCAAAGTATTGGTGTGAAAATTATGTAAAATGCGATGGGCCGTGGAATATTCATCGGAGGCACATGAAGAAGGCCTCTGTGCAGGAAGACCGGCTCTGTACGCCAACGGTGCGTAGCCCGGTCATCGACCGGGTTGGTGAGTGTTCTATTAGGAGGTGGCTGTCAGGGACAACAGGAGTGTCGCCACCTGATCTGCACGGCGGTGTAAGTGATTGACAGCCCGTTGAATGTTGGGTAATTGTAGGCGTCGGAGGAGTCCGATGACAGTATTGCGTAAGATGGCCATCGCGCGGGGTTCATTCCCGGTACGCACTTGAGAGCGGTCCTCATCGTAGGTCATGTCGCGCCGATTTCGCCCCTTTTTTTGTACACTCGCGATCTCTTTTGAGCTTATGCTCATTGTCGCATCATTTTTCAGCCCTGTGGGCTGAGACTGAGGGACAGTGCGAGGAAGCCGGAGATCTTAGACCCGTACAGATGACCACGTCTCGCAACCTTCCGCCACTTTTTCTCGCATCGTCGCCGGAGACCAAAAATGCCAACGTCCGTGAAGACGATCATGGTTATAATAGACAATCCATCGAGTTATCGTGGCATACGCCTCGGCATATGAGACAAATTCCTGGGTGAGGCACTCCCGTTCCAGCTGAGCATGCCATGATTCAATCAACGCATTTTTGTTCGGAGTGGCGTCAGGAATGCGTTCGTGCTCCAGCCCATGGGTCTCACAAGCGTTTTCAAATGCCTCCGCGATGAATTGAGGACCATTGTCGGTACGCAGAACGGCGGTGTGTCCCACTCGGGTTGGCGCTGCGCGACGGCCTGCTGCACTGTCCGGACCACATCGGCCGCTTTGCAGCTCAGCCCAATGTGGTAGGCGATGATCATTCGGTCACAGACATCCATGATAGCTTGGAGATAGAGAAAACGATCCTCCCCCGCAATATAAACATAAGTGATGTCTGTTTGCCAGAGCTGGTTCGGCGCCGTGATCACTCGATTCCGCGCCAAACGGCGCGGGTGCTGCGGTTGGCGTTTCCGCTGGGGCCATAATCAGTGCCATGCCCGTAAGAGGCGATAGACTTTTTTGAAACGGATACGCAGATGATACCGCCGTCGCAAAACCCCGGGGATTTTGTGATACCCATAAGCGGGATTCTCGGTGATCAAGAGTTCCGAAATCCAGTCCATGATCTGGCCATCGGCGACTTTTTCCCCGGATTGCGTGAGACTGTACCCTCGCGGAGGCCGTCCAGGAGCCTGCTGACGGCCATCGGGACGGGGATGGTGCTGACTGGGGGGTGGCGCCAGGCATAAAACGTGGCCCGTGGCAGGTCTACGGTGGCACACGATCGCTGGACGGGCACCTGGGGCGCCCGGTCATGCCATTGGGCGACATGTTCGCACAATTCTGTCACGGACGGATCCCCTTTTTTCGCAGGAGATCTTGGAGCATCGCAATCTCTAAATCTCTCTCACCGAGCAATTTCTTTAAGCGTTCATTCTCATCCCCCAGGGTCATCGGGGAGTTGTCCTGATGACGGGCTTTCACCGTCTCTCGCACCAACCGTCGCACCATACTCGGGCTGATCTGATGACGTCGGGCCACTAAGGTGGCATTGTGCGTGTCCTGGGCTTCTTGTACCACCTGCTGTTTGAATTCGGCGGAATACGTTTGACTCATTCGTTCCTCTCTCTCCTTTTATACTCAATGTTAGCCTACCAGGAGAGATCGCGATTGTCATGTTTTCTTAGGGGGCTTAAAAGAGATCGACTACGTCCATTAGATCACCATCGGTCACACGACCTTGGGGGTACACTAGGCAAACCAATTACTGAACGGATAGGGCTTTGCAACACCTTGAAGCTCGCTATGGCTATACGCTAAGGAAATTTTGTCTCCGACGCTTTGGGGCAGGAATTGACCGCATTTCTGGCGAATGGATGGACGGAGAAAGTTAGATGAAGGGGAGTAGCCATGGATCCCGAACTCACCGCCTATCTGGAGAGTATGTTTCACAATTTAACTGAGCAAATCGTGCAGTCTCGGCAGCATGCGGAACAGCAGAATCAGGAGACACGCAAGGACTTAATGGCCCATGCGGAACAGCAGAATCAGGAGACGCGCAAGGACTTAATGGCCCATGCGGAACTGTTGAATTTGGAGACGCGCAAGGACTTAATGGCCCATGCGGAACAGCAGAATCAGGAGACACGCAAGGACTTAATGGCCCATGCGGAACTGTTGAATTTGGAGACACGCAAGGACTTAATGGCCCATGCGGTGCAGTTGAATCAGGAGACGCGCAAGGACTTAATGGCCCATGCGGAACAGCAGAATCAGGAGACACGCAGGGACTTAATGGCCCATGCGGTGCAGTTGAATCAGGAGACGCGCAAGGACTTAATGGCCCATGCGGAGTTGTTGAATCAGGAAACCCGCAAGGACTTAATGACCCATGCGACGCAGTTGAATCAGGAGACGCGCGTCCTCATTGAAGCCTTACGGCACGACCTGCAAGGCGTGGCAGATGGAGTGCTCACTGTGAATCAAAAACTCGATCGGTCTATTGCCGACCACGAAGCGCGCCTCATCCGTCTAGAACGGCGAATGCTATAGTTCGACTGAAAACTGCCTTATGCCAATGCATCCCGGGAAATTCGAGTCCGGAGTTTGTGGATAATCGGGCAGCAATCTCAAGCATAGTTCAACCAAGAGGCCACCGTAAGAATCGCCGACCATCGTAAGGCAAGCACCCAGAACCCT
This sequence comes from Bacillota bacterium, assembly GCA_023488565.1. GTDB lineage: Bacteria > Bacillota > Sulfobacillia > Sulfobacillales > Sulfobacillaceae > Sulfobacillus_C. Next base: position 10,992 of record JAMDDZ010000133.1, read on the forward strand.
GCAGCGTACACCAGGTTTTCCGGCAACAACCATATGTCCATAAGAACCTCACAAACTTTGTTGGATGTCAGTGCATTCGCGGGGGGGTTACGAGGAATTGCCGATGAATTTTTACAGTGATCGCATGAACTCAGCAGATGCTATACAAATAAGTGGCTGGACCTATCCGGCTCCATACAATTTTTATGATATGGGAAGAACCGAAGCATCGGTGACTGAATTGTTATCTGATGGTTACCGATCCGTGAGATGTGACAATGATCCTTTGGTCGGATTCTTTTGCGTAGGTCAGTCGGCGCAAGTACCTGCAGGCCACCAATTTGGGGTCTATGGCTCTGATGCTCCCGTGATTGATATAGGGATTGGCATGCGTCCTGATCTAACGGGCAAAGGACTTGGGGCACAATTTTTAGATTTTGTAGTGCGCGAAATACGGGGAAATAACCTAACGGCCGGATTAAGGTTGACGGTCGCGTCGTTTAATCAAAGAGCCGACAAGCTGTACCGGAGGTTTGGGTTTCGTCCTCGGCATCAATTTGAAGCCAACGGCCTTCGTTTTCTCGTCGAATACAGGGAAGGGCGGTATCTAGGATACCTGAGACAGGCGACTCTTGATGACGAAAGGTATCTAGCTGAATGGCTCCGAGACCCTGTAGACTGCTATTGGGCTACAGGATTGCCCAATTTTTCTCATGACACCTATTTTTCTTGGTGGAATGCAGCAGATCAGCACGGATGGGTGCTTGAGTCCTCAATGGGGCCTGTTGCTTACGGGGAAATATGGGTCGATCCGGCGGCAGGTGATATTGAGTTGGCCCATCTGGTGGTAAACAACGCACGACGTGGCCAGGGAATTGGTCGAGGACTAGTCGAAGCATTATATGACCAAGCCAATGAGTATGGCTATCCCGTAGTTTACATGCGGGTAGATCCTGATAATCTGCGTGCGCTCCATTGTTACCAATCCGCCGGATTCCAACTTATGGAAGAGATCCCGAAAGACTGGCCGGATCACTATGTGTGGCTGCGACGATTGCTTCTGGGATAACAAACCAGACCCAGAACAGGCGTCTCATTGAGGGAAGCTGTATAGGCATATTTAGCATGGTCTAACGGACTTGAGCTTTTCTTTTGCTGAGCGCAATACCCATTTCGGCCATTCCCATGGCTATTAACATCAAAACCAAATGCAGAATGCCCCAGAGGTTGCCGGAAATTCGCATAAATAGAGCAATTACCGCACCGACTAGCACTACAAAACCTGCGGCCCATAAGGGCCCGCCGGCACCGGAAGCGACTTTGCCAGCTTGGACAGCTAGGGCCCACATGGAGCCTAAGACCAGGATGCCTGCAATAATGTGGGCGTCAACCAATACTGGTGTGTCCGTCCAAATCTTAAATAGGTCTCCTAAACCCAACAGCAAAGCCAGCAAAAATGCAGTTCGCAGCAACATCGTCGTGAATTTCATTGATTCGACGGGTTTCATAGCCAAGTCACCCCTTTGTCTATATTAATGCCCGATTCGACTCCACAAAATTCCAACCGTAATTAGAGCACCGAAGATAAGGTGGAGTCTTCCGACAATGGGAACTGCTCTCCTGAGAGCATGGGGAGCTTGGAGTTGGCGCACCGTCAAAATAGCTAGAGGCAGAGCGGCCCATATCACCAGCATGGCCAGGGGCAAGGCTTTAAGAATTACGGCACCAGTGATCCAAAGCAGAATTATCAAGACCATGAGCTTTAAGACCTTAAAACCTCCGTTGACGCCTAGAATGATGGGAATGGTGCGCCGTCCGTGCTGGGCATCTTTGACGTGGTCCCTTAGATTGTTGGCTAACAAAATTGTAGCGACAGAGATGCCTACGGGCCAGGAGACAATCCATGCGGTGGCCGTCATTTCTCCGGCGGCGGCATACGTCGTACCTAGCACTTCTAAAGGGCCCATGATTGTGAGCACCATCAATTCGCCAAACGGAGTGGCCGAGATCGGGTAAGGACCACCGGTGTATAGAAATCCTCCCAAAATGGCTAAAATCCCTATGATGAGCAAGATATAGCCGCGAAACCACACAAGCACCAACCCAAGAATCAGAGCAATGGCGTATAATAGCAAAGCCCCGCGCAGCACGGCTTGTGGAGTTACTTCGCCCGACACGATAATGCCGCCAATGCCAAGGGACTCCGCATTGTCTTCGCCACGGTTCCAGTCAAAATATTCATTAAGCATGTTGGCGGCAATTTGCATGATAAACGCTATCGCCATAATATCTAGCCAACACCACCAAACAAAATGTCCGGTAGTCCATGCTATCGCTCCTCCCGCAAACAAGGGGACGACCGTCGCTGTCAATGTTGGTGGTCGCGCCACGCGCATAAATTGCTGAAAAGTCACTGCTGGAATCCCTTTCTTTATCAAGTCAAGGCAAGGCTAGCACATCGCCGATTTGTATTCTATGCCGTACTAGGTGGCGTTGCACCTTGCCGCTTGGAGTACGAGGTAAAACATCCATCTTAAAGTAGACTGTAGGAATTTTATATCCTGCGAGTCGGTTCCGCAAGAAAGAGCGGAGTTCTTGAGATGTCATGTCAGCGTGTGTCACAATTGCAGCCGCAACTTGTTGTCCCCATTCTATATCGGGAAGCCCCACGACGGCAGCGTCCATTATTGCTGTGTGAGACAATAGTATGTGTTCCACTTCTGTAGGGGAAATATTTTCTCCGCCGCGAATAATGATGTCGGTCAGACGGTCCTTAACGATGAGCCAGCCATTGTGATCGAGTAAGCCAACATCTTTGGTATGGAGCCAACGTCGGCCATCTTGCTCTGACAGCGATTCGGCCGTAGTTTCTGGAAGGTGCCAATATCCTTCAAAAACCGTAGGTCCTGACACCCAGATTTCCCCCAATTCTCCCGGGGGCATTTCCCGACCACGGGCATCCATAATGCGGATGACCGTGGGGGGAATAGGGCGGCCTGAACTCCCTTGAGGCTCGTCTTGCCACGGAACGAGGCCGGTCACGACTTGAGAGCATGTTTCCGTCAAACCGTAAGTGGTAACTACTGGGAGCCCTGACGTCCTGGCCCGCAGTACCAAATCAGGGGAGGCGGCAGCACCTCCCAGCAAGATCATCCGCAGATCACGGACGTTCTCTTTCGCCAGACCATAGTCTAGGAGCCGCCATAGCATGGTGGGTACCATTGAAGCGAGGGTCACTTGGTCCTTTTGCAAGGCTCTAAAGGCGGTTTCGGTACGAAATGGAGTGCGCATGATAATAGCACTACCATGAATGACACTGCGAAAGACGATGGACAGTCCGGAAACGTGAAACAGCGGCATGGCAAATAACCAACGATCCGAGGGGTGGGTCCCCATATGAATACCGCTAAATACGGCGCTCCAAAAAAAGTTGCCGACGCGTAAAAGGGCTCCTTTAGGTCGATTGGTGGTCCCCGAGGTATACACTAGGGCAAAAATCCTACGTAAGTCCACCTCGGGGACTGGCACCAAATCTGATGACTCCACAGGAACGTCATTTAGAGATAGATGGCGCGAAGTATCGCCAATCGACGATAAATCCACGGTCAATCCAGACGAGTCATAAACCAGCAGCGCTGGCTGGGCGTCGAGCCATCGTAATTGGAGTTCAGATAACGTTAGCTTAGGATCAAGGGGCACCAAAATAGCCCCTAGGCGCATCACTGCATGAATTAGGGCGACAGCCCTCGCACTCGGGAATCCGATCCAGGCAATACGGGCACCAGGAGCTATCCCGAAGCGAGCCATGGTGCGCATCAACTGACCGCTAGCGATGTCTAACTGCAAAAATGTCCAGCAGGTAGCGCCGTCGTCAACGGCGAGGGCATGAGGCCTGGATAGAGCCTCAGTCCTCAACCAATCTGGTGTTTTATCAACCGCTGACGATGTGTTCATGGGAGTCTGGGGAATTTGGCAAAATTCGGTGCCCGCTTTTCCAAATAGGCGTTTTTTCCTTCTTTGGCTTCTTCGGTCATGTAGTAGAGCATTGTCGCATTGCCCGCTAGCTCTTGAAGTCCTGCTAAACCGTCGGTATCGGCATTAAACGCAGACTTGAGAAACCGCAAGGCAATCGGGCTCTTTTCCAATATTTCTTGGGCCCATTGCACTGTCGTAGCCTCTAAGTTCTCTAGTGGCACCACAGTATTCACTAATCCCATGTCCAGAGCTTCCTGGGCATTATATTGCCGACAAAGATACCAGATCTCGCGAGCTTTTTTGTGACCCACGATTCTTGCGAGCAACGTGGACCCATATCCTGCATCAAAACTGCCCACTTTGGGGCCAGTTTGGCCAAAAATGGCGTTGTCGGCGGCAATGGTGAGATCGCAGACAATGTGTAATACATGGCCTCCCCCAATTGCGTACCCAGCGATCATAGCGATAACCGGTTTGGGGAGGGCTCGGATTTGCTTTTGTAAATCTAAGACATTAAGCCGAGGGATGCCATCCGGATCAAGATATCCACCATCGCCGCGAATTCGCTGATCGCCTCCTGAACAAAACGCCTTGTCACCCATTCCAGTAAATATGGCGACGCCGATCGCGGGATTATCGCGTACCCAGTTAAATGCATCGGACAGCTCAAAAAGAGTTTGGGGACGAAATGCATTACGCACTTCGGGGCGGTTTATCGTTATCTTCGCAATTCCCTGGTATTGCTCTAAGATGACATCCGTATAGTTCTTCACCAAGTTCCACGAAATTTGAGATTGCGTCATGGGTGTTCGTTCCTTTCTTTTCCAAGATATTGTTGCAAAAAAGGATCTACGGCACCGTGAAATGCCTGAGGCTGCTCTAGATGCACATTATGGCCTGCGGAGTCTATGGAAACAGCTTGCATGGCAGGCCACTCTCTTTGCATGGTAGTGGCAATCGAGCAAAATTTCTCGTCAAGCGTTCCTGTTATCAAAAGCACAGGCACCCTTATGGTTTCTAGTTTATCCCATAAAGATTGTTGTGTCCCCGTTCCGGCTGCCTTAAGGCTTTGTGCTAATCCGCGGGGGTCTTGTCTTAAACGCAATTGCCTGATCCGTTTTTGAACCACTGGTGGTAAACGGGTTTGACTGGCAAAAAGGGGAAGTGCTCCCCAATACGAGACAAACCACTCGATCCCACGCGCCACTATCAATTGAGACAATTGGGTATCTTGTATTCGGCGTGCCCTTCGTTGTTCTGGATCATGGATCCCTGGTGTGGCACTCTCCAATACCATACAAGAGAGGGCGCTTCCAGTAAGCAGGCTCAAATGCATTGCCAGTCGCCCGCCGAATGAGTACCCTACCACCCCATAACGATCGATGCCTAGGCTCGACATCAACTCCTTCAGTGCTGCGGCGGTAGCGAATACCGACATATCGTCAGCAATCGTTGACCATGAACTTAGGCCGTGACCGGGCAGATCAGGTGTAATGACAAAATACCGGGAGGCCCAACTTGTGGCATAGCATTCCCAGTCGTGGGCGTTTCCGAAAAAGCCATGTAACAGGAGCAGCCCCGGATTATCCGGAGATCCCCAAGTATAGTAGGCTAAAACCAGATTCCGGCCCGAAAAATATTTAGGACTCGCCACGCGACAGAACCTCCCCGATACTCTGCCCAGTGTCCACATGCCAACGTCGGTTTTCTTCACGAGAAGGGACAATCCATTCCAAAATTCTTAGTCCCCGCATGTGCTGAAAATCTTCTAGACACTGCTTCAAGTTCTCAGCATTGGTGGCTCGACGAAATTCTGCTCGGTACAGAGAAGCCACATGAGAGAGATCCAAGTCCAGGGGAGTGCCAAAATAGGTTTCAAACACATCGGGTGTTAATTGTTCATACTGAGGTAGAAATGAGAAGATACCGCCGCCGCGATTGTTAATCACAACAATCACGGCGTTCAGTTCGAATTTCAGGGCAGCCAGTAACCCATTCATATCGTGGTAGAAAGCTAGATCCCCGATGATGAGGAGTACGTCACCAAAATGGGATGACAATCCCAGAGCTGTGGAGGTTACCCCATCAATGCCATTGGCCCCTCGATTGGCAAAAAATCGAAGATGGGATGCTCCTGTCGGAAAGTAAGTATCCAAGTCGCGTACCGGCATGCTGTTGCTGACCATGACCGGCAAGGGTTGACGATTGTCAGTGGGAAGCCAGTGGCCCAAGTTGCCAAAAAGTTGGGGCTCAGCGTTCAACGGCTGTTGAGTTAGTATCTCGGGCAGTGCTTCGACTATCCGATGGTGCGCTTGGAGCCATTGGGCCAGCCACTGGGGATCGCGATGGTAACTGCTTGGAGGTTCTAATAGGGCAGTAAGCGACTCAGAAATATCACCACCTAGTAGAATCAGGTCCTGGCTGTTGGGATCTAATCCTTGGGGTGCGGGCTCTAAAAGCAGGCCGGGCAATCCATGGATTAATTGATTCAACGACTTGGAAGTCGGGATTGAGCCAATCCGTACTACCACTTCCGGGGCAGGTAGGCGACTACTTTTCAACAGGAGATCGTAAGAACCAATGACTCCATTAATGTGTCGTATATTGGCGAGGATATCTGCGAAAATTGGCCACCCCCAACGATTTGCCCAGGCAATTAGTGGATCCACCTGGACTTCTTCGATTTCTGGACCCACCACTACAATTCCGTGCGAAAATTGGCCTAAAAATGCCCTGGCATCTGACAGAGCTCGTTGGGGTACCGCTAAGATTGGATGCGTGATTGGCGTCGGCGGGGCGGGAATTCCCGCATGAGACCATTTGGGCAACAAGGGTTCGCGAAAGGGGAAGTTGAGGTGAACCGGCCCAGGTCGCGTATCACCCGCACATTGCAACGCACGAGCGACTTGAGATCGTACGTATCGTATCACTTCGATGCTGGGTTCGGGACTGGGCAGATCTTTAAAGAACTTGACGTGGGATCCGTAGAGTTCAACCTGGTCGATAGTTTGGCTGGCACCAACGCCTCGAAGTTCCCTGGGCCGGTCAGCTGTGAGTACCACCAGCGGGACGTGGCTCAATGAGGCCTCAACTACTGCCGGCAACAAATTGGCGGCAGCAGTTCCCGATGTTACCACTACTGCCACTGGCCGTTTCAAAGCCTTGGCTATACCCAAGGCGAAGAATCCTGCTGATCTTTCGTCGACTAGAACCTGGAGCTTGATCACGGAATGCCGATGTAAGGCCAGAGTCAGAGGAGTCGATCGCGAGCCGGGGCATATCACGGCATGAGTGACACCCCCAGCTGCCAACTGTGCTACCACAGTATCCAAGTACCAGGCCAGAGGGTCGATATTTACAGTTGTTCCCAAACGTCCATCGCTTCCAACATCGACCGAAGTTTCCACTGTGACTCCTCCCATTCATCGTCTGGATTTGACTGGGCCATGATCCCGCATCCACCAAATAGTGTGGCTTGTTGGCCTTCAATTAAAGCGGAGCGCAATGCAACCAACAACTGGCCTTGACCCTTTAGGGACACATGACCAATGACACCTGCATACCATCCCCGATCAAAAGGTTCGTGCTGCGTAATCCATTCGATGGCAGCGGTTGGCGGCAACCCCCCAACCGCCGGCGTAGGTTGAAGGGCTTGCGCCACAGACCAAAATGACGAACCCGGTGGCAAGGTTGCCGTAATGGGGGTGAATAGATGTTGCACGGTGGGCAGTTGCTTTATGATGGGCTCACTGGGATATTCCACTGTGCAGCCTAGTTTTTTCAAGACGTTTAAGATGTGGCCTTTGACGGCTTCATGTTCTTCTCGATTCTTCACATGGCGCAATAATGCCTGGGAATTTAAGGTATCCTCGGTAACCGTCTTACCTCGGGGAGCGGACCCTGCCAGAGCCATGGTGGACACAAACGGTTCCTGGGTTTCCAGCAGAATTTCGGGTGTGGCCCCTAAAAAAGTACGCGACTGCAACCGCAAGGCAAAAATTTTTGAAGATGGGTTTCTACGGCTTAATTGATGAAGTATGGGGCTGGTTTTGACATTGTCAGAAAAAATGGCAGTAACAGCTCGAGCGACCACCACCTTGCTTAACTGTTGGCTGTTAATAGTATTGACAGCGTCGATAATAAGTTGATTCCATTGATCACGGCTTGGTGTGCTAGAGTGATTGATCAACCGAGGCACAGCGTTTGAAACGGGGTGGGGCGTTGAAATCTTGTCAAGCAACTCATGATAGTAATCGAGCACTGGATGAAGGGGTAAATTCCCATCGATTTCGGCTACCAATCGCACACGAATTCCTTCAGGCGATGATTGCAGTAGGATAGCCGGCAACGTCCAAGCCATGCGGGGAAATGTACCCCACGGCTTAGTTTGTCCCATGTCATCAAGAGAAAAGGCCACACCGCCCCCAACCTGCAGGTCTGACGGCAAGGTTTTTTCCGATATTAGGCGGTCCCAGTCTGCTTTCCAATCGGCCCACGCCTGAGGTCCATGGTAAGTCCAACGGCGTGCTACGCCTACCCCCACGGACTGCGTTCCTTGGTCGGAAAACACCCAGATATCCTCAAATTCGTCCGCGAGGGACAAAATGTCTATCCGTGGCAGGTCTAACGACACGGTTACCCAGGCACATTGACCCTGGCGCCGCGCCGCCCGCCAGGCATCATAAAACCGGTCTGCAATTTTGGTTCGATAAAACTCCACTGAATGCGTGTTCATATTGTTATGATAAGATTCCTTTTTGGAGAAATCAATGGTCCGGAGTGGTTCAACCTCTAGTCGTGTCCTAAAGATCCACCTTTACTCTACCGCCTTGGGGTCACTGCACAGGAAGTAGCGCGCGCACAGCGATGGGGCCGCCTTTGGGATCTTGCCAGGTTGCAACAAATTGCCAAGTGCCGGCCATGCAAAACGATGGGGTTGCAATGTAGGTGGCGTTGCCAATTTTTCGAAACGAACCAGATTCACAGTGCGGCATCGCCATGTCCAACATGCCCCATTGCCATTGGGTCACTTTGCCTAGATTGGTAGTGCCTGTTATCTGAACGCGCACGGTGCTTTTGGTTAAAGTCATAGGATAAGGACTGACCGAGACCACGGCCGATATGCCTTGAGGTCCGGCCTCCTGTGTGGGTACCGCATGCCAACTCTTATGAGCAACGAGTCCACATCCAGTAAAAAGTATGGCGGATAGCATTCCCAGTGCAATTTTGTTGGCAATCATGGACTTAGGATAGCGCATTTTATGGATGGATGCATCGATGGAAACGGTTGGCCTGGACTGGGAAAGTTCGGCAGATAGGTAAGATGATTTGTAGGTGGAATGAAAGTTGTACGCAGCAGAGATTCCACAGCGCGGTCCATCCATGTCCTAACCTAGGCAACCAGTCCTGTGCGAATCGTGGCGGGTCCATTAAACACCGAACACCGTATTGCGTGCTGGAGTATACTTCAAATGGGGTATGAAACTCCAGCGAGGACGGTGCGTAGAGGTCTGGCTGTTGTTGTTCTTAGCCTACTGCAGTGGGGGTAACCGATTGGAGGCCGGCATTTCACTAAGGGTCCGTTGCCGGAAAGTCACTGGGGTGGTTGGCATTCCCGGCAGCAAAAAAATTTTTTTAAAAATGCTGGTCCAGGGACTTTGTTCCGTGAATCACTAATGTTATAGTGGTGTACAACAGTCGAAGTGTACCTAGGGATCCGCCGGATGGCGCCGGAAGGACCGAGCGGTACAGGCTCCAGCACGAAGAGCTACACCGTGGGGATAAAAAACCCGTGGCAAGTTCGGCAAGTGATATGAACTTGCAACGTGGGGCATGATGCTCCACTTGCCTACAGGCTATGACAGGGAATAGATGTAGGGAATGGTAGCGCACAGCGACTTAGGGATGGTGGAAGCCTAAGGTTACAGCTATATCTTCTCACCCTTGAGCTTGCTTCCCGAACCCCAAAGGGGTGTAGATGAAGCCGGATGATGTCGTTATCCATCTCATGAGGCTCTCGTTAACGACGAGGGTAAATAAGGGTGGTACCACGCTGCGGCGTCCCTTTCTAGAACAGAGGGGCTTTTTTGTTTTGCGAAAACGGGGAGGATTACACGCCATGAGCCAAACAATTCGCGTCGAGATGCAGGATGGATTTGGAGCCATACAGCGCTTGCTGGTGCTGCTGGGTCAACGCAGTATTGCCATCGAACATCTTGCAGTACAGTTTGCGCCGCAAAACGGGTCGATTGTGGCACATTTGGGCATTGCGGGAGACACCAGCAGAGCACACTGGATTATGCGGCAAATATCTCGCCACAAAGATGTCATCGCTGTTTACATGTTATCGAATCAGGATGTCAATACCTGGGCTGATGTGCGACTGGCTCCATTTCAAGAAATTGTTACCGAATCCAACGTAACAGTTTTAGACCGTAACCATGAAAAGGGACATTATCGGATTATGGGTTCCGAGGTTGCGGTGAATCGGTGGGTGGCTGCTCATCAAGGACAAATTGAATCAATTTCGCAAACAGGCCTATGGCCTTCCATTAAATCGGACGATACAGATATACCGTCTTTCAAATCGCGAGGAGGAATCGACAGTGAACGCAAAATTGTACTACGACGACAGCGCCGATCTCGGGTGGTTAGCAGGTAAGACGGTAGCCATTATAGGATACGGCAGCCAGGGACACGCACATGCCTTAAATCTCCGTGACAGTGGTGTCAAAGTCGTGGTTGGTATACGTCCTGGCGCTTCCCAGAAACGTGCCCAAGCCGAAGGATTGTGGGTGACCGATGTCAAGGAGGCAGCTGAAGCTGCTGACGTCATCATGATTTTAGCTCCAGACCATGTCCAGGCTGATATTTACGACAATGAGATACGGCCAGGACTGAAACCCGGTAACGCTCTGGCGTTTGCTCATGGATTTGCTATTCGCTACGAACAAATTGTTCCGCCTTCTGATGTCGATGTCTTTATGATTGCGCCTAAAGCCCCAGGACATTTAGTGCGCCGCCTTTATGTGGAGGGGCAGGGGACCCCAGGGTTGTTGGCCATCCATCAAGATGCCACGAGTCATGCCGAGGAAATTGCGTTGGCTTATGGAAAAGGCATTGGCTGCACCAGGGCGGGCGTGATTCGCACCACTTTTGCCGAAGAAACCGAAACCGATTTGTTTGGTGAACAAACCGTGTTGTGCGGAGGCATTACGTCATTGATTCAATCAGGCTTTGAAACCTTGGTGGAAGCTGGCTACCAACCCGAAATCGCCTATTTCGAAACCTTGCATGAAATGAAGTTGATTGTTGACCTGATGTATGAAGGCGGCCCCCGTGCCATGTGGTATTCGGTGTCGGATACTGCTGAATACGGTGGGATGACGGTGGGGCCGACCATTGTTACCCAAGAAACCAAGGCAAGGATGAAAGATGTGCTGAAAGACATCCAAAATGGCACTTTTGCCGAGAATTGGATAGCCGAAAACCGTACCGGGAGAAAACGTTTTACACAACTGCGGAAGCAGGCGGCAAATCATCCGGTGGAAGCAGTGGGCAAAGAGTTGCGCAGTATGATGTCGTGGCTAAAACCCTCAGTAGTTGATGAGGAGGTCCCCAACGAAGGAGGACGATAACTAATGAAGGAAACCGTTAAGATTTTCGATACAACTTTGCGTGATGGTGAACAATCCCCCGGAGTCGCTTTAACGGGGCAGGAAAAATTAGCTGTTGCCGAACAGTTGTCTAGACTCGGTGTCGACATAATCGAAGCGGGGTTTCCGCAATCTTCTCAAGGCGATTTTGACGCAGTACGCAGTATTGCTCAAAACGTTGTCGGGCCGACAATCGCCGGATTGGCTCGCTGCAATCAAGTCGACGTAGTGCGAACGGCGGAGGCGTTAGAACCTGCTCAACGTCCGAGAATTCATGTCTTTATAGCGACATCTCCCATTCATATGCGATCCAAATTGAGAATGTCTCCCGAAGAAGTGCTGGATCGAGTGGGCTCTATGGTGGCATTGGCCCGGACTTACTGCGACGACGTGGAATTTTCCGCCGAAGATGCCACGAGGTCGGAGATAGAATTCTTGTCCAAGGTGGCTCAAATTGCAGCGCAAGCAGGAGCCCGCACTATTAACTTGCCCGATACCGTAGGATACACCACGCCCGCAGAATATTACGCGCTAGTCCAAGCAATACGCAAGGCAGTGCCGGATCCCGCCGTAACCTTATCGGTTCATTGCCATAATGATCTTGGGTTGGCCGTAGCTAATACCCTCTCTGGTATTGAGGCAGGATGCCGTCAAGTAGAAGTGGCTATTAATGGTATCGGGGAAAGAGCGGGGAATGCGGCCTTAGAGGAAGTAGTGATGGCGCTTACCGCACGGGCCGATGTCTTAAAAGTGGGCCATCAGGTGGATACCAAAGAAATTTATCGTGCCAGTCAGATGGTAAGCCGACTCACCGGTATGTCGATTCAGTTCAACAAAGCCATCGTAGGACGTAACGCATTTCGCCATGAATCTGGAATTCATCAGGACGGTATGCTCAAGGACCGCAATACTTATGAAATCCTGTCTCCCGAGAGCATAGGGCTCGGTTCCACGATTTTGGTTTTGGGCAAGCATTCCGGACGTCATGCCTTGCGCCAGCGCCTGGACGAACTGGGATTAACGGTTACTCCAGAACAACTGGACCAGATTCAACAGCGAATTAAGGTGTTGGCGGAAGAGAAAACAGCCATCAATGACCAAGATTTAGAGGCCATTTGGCAGGGTGCGGTCGGCGCTGGATCGGCGATATCGGAATCGGAACTGTTGTCGTGGCAAGTGACCACGGGAACCCAGGTTAAACCTACTGCACACGTTGTGATTCGGGTCCGTGATATGGTGAGGGAAGATTCGGGCAGTGGCGATGGTCCGGTTCATGCGTTGTTCCAAGCTCTAACGCGAGCGTTTGAGCAATCCGATGTGGAGTTGAGCAATTACCAACTGGTCCCGGTATCGCCTGGCGAAGGCGGGTTGGCTACGGTACGGGTAGAAGTTGTGGCAGGCAGCCAAGATTTTTCAGGTCAGGCAACTGACAGCGATGTCTTGCGGGCTTCGGCATTTGCTTTACACCAGGCGTTGAGCCGGGTGGCAGAGCATCTTACGAAAGGTGTTGTGGCATAATTTATGGCGAGCAAACAGTTGTTGGTATTGGCTGGAGATGGTATCGGACCCGAAGTCACAGGGGCTGCCTTGTCGGTACTCGATGCGCTAAGTCGAAGGGCCGGAACTGCCGTTGAGGTGAAAGAAGCGGTAATTGGGGGTGCAGCCATCGACCAAACCGGGTATCCCTTGCCGGAAGGCACCTTGCAATTGGTGGATAAGGCGTCTGCTGTGCTCTTAGGTGCCGTGGGCGGACCTCAATGGGCGGGCGGTCCCCGTCCTGAGGCGGGACTTTTGAATTTGCGGCGGCACATGAAATTGTGGGCTAATCTGCGGCCATTTGAGATATTTCCTGGACTCGAAGATCGTTCTCCTCTAAAAAATGCGGTCGGGGTAAAAGGTCTCATCATTCGTGAACTCACCGGCGGAGCCTATTTTGGCGAGCCTCAAGAACGCGGGGGAGAAGGCGACGAAGCGTGGGCTTTGGACACTATGATTTACCATCGTTATGAGATTGAGCGCATTGTTCGGCTAGGGTTTCAATTAGCGGCGGACGCCGGTGTGCCGCTAACCTCCATTGATAAGGCCAATGTTTTGGAAAGTTCCCGGCTATGGCGGGAAATGGTGATTGAATTGCAGAAAGAATTTCCTGGGGTGTCCGTGGTGCACCGGTTGGTGGATTCTGCCGCTATGGACATGGTATTACATCCTCAAGAATTTCAAGTTGTCGTGACTGAGAATCTATTTGGAGATATCTTAAGTGATTTGTCGGGCGGTTTGGTGGGGAGCTTGGGTCTCTTAGGCTCTTCTTCAGTGTCTGGAGTGCCTGGCACTCCGGGATTGTTTGAACCAGTTCATGGGTCGGCCCCGGACATTGCGGGCAAAGGGGTAGCCAATCCCATCGGCGCTATGCTGTCGTTGGCAGCCCTGATGCGGTGGTCATGGCAACAACCCGAGTGGGCTGCACAAGTCGAATCGGGTGTTAAAGCGGTAATTGCCAAAGGATTACGCACTCCAGATCTCGGTGGCAACGCGACCACCGAAGACGTAACGAACGAGATCATTAAGAACTTAGGGAATTAGAAAGCAGGAGGCTGGTAAGCATGACGGGAGCAGAATTAGCATGGCAAACCTTGCGGCAATTGGGAGTGTCTGTGGTCTTTGGAGTACCTGGTGGCGCGATTTTGCCTTTGGTCGACGCTATGGTGACTCACCAAGATGCCGTAAATTTCATCGTGACCCGTCATGAATCGGCAGCGATTCATGCCGCTGACGGCTACGCGCGGGTGACGGGGCGCCCCAGTTTGGCACTAGCCACCTCGGGCCCGGGTGGAACCAACGTTATTACCGGCCTGGCGACCGCGATGACCGATTCGGTACCTGTGGTTTTGTTGGTCGGTCAAGTGCCGACGACATTGATTGGCACGGATGCCTTTCAAGAGGCAGATCTATTCGGCATGACCATGCCCGTCGTCAAACACAGTTGGCGGATTACCAAGGCTAATGACGTGGGCGTGATTTTGCGACAAGCCTACCGCCTTGCAGGAGAAGGGCGCCCAGGCCCCGTGGTAGTGGAATTTCCTAAAAACATTCAATTTGAAGAAGTGGACAGTGTGGCCGCCGGGGAGAGCTTCGCCGATGAAATACAAACGCAGCAGTGGCATCCGGAACCCATTGCGTGGGCCCGGGCCAGAGCTTACCTTAGACGTGCCAAGCGTCCGGTATTATACGTCGGTGGAGGGGTTTCCAGCAGCGGAACCGCTCCTTTGGTTGCCCAGATCGCGGAACGTTATGACTGTCCCGTGACGACCACTTTGCTGGGGCTTGGGGCATTTCCCGCGCGGCATCCCCTGGCTTTGGGCATGTTGGGAATGCACGGCACCTGGTACGCCAACACGGCAATGCAGGAAGCAGACCTGATCATAGCCTGTGGCGTAAGGTTTGATGACCGGGTCACAGGAAAATTAGATGAATTTGCTCCCAAGGCCCATATCATCCACATTGAAGTGGATCCTGCCGAAGTGAACAAACTGGTGCACCCAGATGTGGTGTTGCAGGGCAGTTTGCAAGAAATTCTCCCCAGATTTTTGGAAATTATTCCAGAAGCTACACATTCTGGGTGGCGCACTACAATCGCTCAATGGGTGCGGGAACACCCCCTTAGAGTGCCCTCGGCGCCCCCGGGTACTGTAGCATCAGCCGAGGCGCTTCAGGTCATTGCGGAGAGTCTCGATGACGAAGATGTGGTGGTGACCGAGGTTGGTCAGCATCAGATGTGGACCGCATTATTTTTACCTCGAAATGTTCCTCGCCGATTTTTGACCTCGGGCGGTGCTGGAACAATGGGATACGGATTTCCGGCCTCATTGGGAGCTAAAGTGGCAACCCCTGATCATCGTGTGGTACTCATTGCCGGAGATGGCAGTTTTCAAATGAACCTTCAAGAATTGGCCACATTGGCGCAATACCAAATCGGCGTCCGTATTATCGTGTTTAACAACGCCGGGCATGGAATGGTCCGGCAATGGCAGGACCTGTTCCATGGACAACGCCGTTACGGAGTGCGCTTGTACAATCCAGATTTTGTAAAATTGGCCGAGGCGTTTGGCATTCGTGGATTTTCTGTAAATACCGTGGAGGGGTTGAAGGAAGCACTGGTGGTCTCAGACCCGGTGGACGGGCCGGTAGTCATCGAGGTCGCGGTGCCGGAGGATGAACACGTGTATCCTATGGTACCGGCAGGGCAGTCTTTGTCTGCGGTGTTGGAAGGGTAATCAGGACTCAAGAGATAACGAGGGAGCGATAGCAATGGCAGACAGCTCGGAGAGGCAAATCTTCATAAACGGACAACTGGTCCCTGCAGCGCAAGCCACCATCTCAGTGTTTGATCATGGATTTCTCTATGGAGACGGAATTTTTGAGGGAATCCGTGCGTATCGGGGACGTGTATTCAAACTGAAAGAACATCTTGATCGGCTTTATGATTCCGCTAAAGCAATTTTGCTGGAAATTCCCTACTCCAAGGAGGAAATGACCAAGGCGGTGGTGGATACGGTCCGAGCCAATGGATTACACGACGCTTACATTAGATTGGTGGTATCTCGGGGACCCGGCGATTTGGGTTTGGATCCGACGAAATGTCCTCATCCGACGGTAATTATTATTGCAGACACCATTGCCCTATACCCGGAACACGTATATCAACAAGGGATGACGTTAGCATCGGTGGCGATTCGGCGTCCCGCTACAGATGTGCTAAACCCAGCGATTAAATCGTTGAATTATCTTAATAACATTTTGGCAAAAATTGAGGCCAATCTTCGCGGCTTTCCTGAAGTGTTAATTTTGAACCAAGAGGGTTACGTGGTGGAAGGGACCGGAGACAATGTATTCATCGTCAAGGGTGGTGCCTTGCATACACCACCGCCTTATAGCGGAATTCTCAATGGCATCACACGCCAAGTGGTGATGAAAATTGCTCGCGACTTAAATTTAGATACCTTTGAGACGCCGATAACTTTACATGACGTCTATACTGCGGACGAATGTTTTCTCACCGGAACTGCCGCAGAAGTGATTGGCGTGGTGCAGTGTGACGGTCGAGCCATCGGAAATGGTGTTGTTGGGCCAAATACGATTCGTTTGCGGGAAGCGTTTTTCGCGTATGCCACAGCAGTGGGAACACCGGTGTACAACGAAGCGGTAGTCGGGGCATGATCAGGCTCGGCAGCATCTTTTATCAAGGAGAACCTGGATCCTATAGCGAGGCCGCCATTTTGAATCATTGGCCGCAGGCCAAAGCTATTGGTCTGGCTTCGTTTGGTGAAGTAATGGCTCAACTGCAGAGCGACCAATCGGCCGTCGGTTTGTTGCCAATTGAAAATGCGTATCGGGGACCGGTTTATGATGTGCTCGATTTGTTCACCGGAGCTAGTCCCGCTCTAGAGATACGGGCGGAAGTGGTTCAACCTGTGGAACTTGCATTGTTGGCCCCGCCTGGGATGGAATTGGGAGACGTCCGGGTTGTCCGCTCACATCCTCAGGCTTTGATGCAAAGTCGCGGATTTTGGCAGCCCAAAGGCTGGGAAGCAGAACCGGCTTTGGATACGGCGGGCAGTGCACGGGAAGTGTCGGAGTCTCACCGACCAGGACTCGCGGCTATCGCGAGCCGTCGAGCCGGAGCTCTATATGGCTTAAATGTCTTGGCATCTAACATTCACGACCACACGGATAATCGGACGCGATTTTGGTTGATTGCTCAAAAGCCGGTTGGAATTGCTGCATCGCCATTGGGGCTTTATAAAACCAGCATTATATTTGATGTGCCTAACGTGCCGGGAAGTTTAGTCAAGGTGCTTATGCACTTCAGCAACGGCGGATTAAACCTCAACAAGGCGGAATCAAGACCACGACCTGGCGTGCCCTTCGCCTTTAGATTTTGGATTGATGTGGCGGGCAGTCCCGAACACATGGCGTCGGTTGCCGAACAAGCCGTCCAGGAAATGGAATGGCATCGGGTCCTGGGATCAGGATATCCGGTTTTGGATCAATAGATTGTGGAATCGGAATCTTTAATATATCATTACCATATCAAGTGAATCACACGTTTGCTGGGGGAGCCTTACGGCTGAGAGACGCACTGCGTCAACCCTTGGAACCTGCTCTGGGTAATGCCAGCGAAGGGAAGCAATTTTTCTTTGCAGACATCGCCTATGGCGCCTCTGCAATTTTTTGTGTGATTATACAGGAGGCAAAGAGTATGGCTAGCGAGTTGCCAGCAATCGGGAAAATTTCTCCAGAGGCGTTTCGTGATCATGTTTATCCTTATCTAGGAGCACACAATGCTAACGTCTTGGTCGGCCCTCAGTCTGGTGTTGATATTGCAATCACCCGGGTAGCGCCCGGAACGGTAATGGCCACGACGACCGACCCGGTGTTTGTTGTTCCGGCTTATGGATGGCAACGGGCAGCATGGTTTGCCGCACATATCTTGGCCTCTGACGCAGCAACCTCGGGGTTGGCTCCGACACTAATGACGGTGGATCTTAACCTGCCATTGTCGATGAGCACCGAAGACTTTGGAACACTGTGGCGGCACTTTGCCAACAGTTGCGATGCTATGGGTATCAGCATCATTTCCGGTCATACCGCTCGTTACCAGGGATGCGATTATCCTATGGTTGGGGGAGCTACGGTCATGAGTATTGGGCCGGAGGATAGTTATGTGACGGCAGGGATGGCGCGTCCGGGGGATATATTATTGTGCACCAAGGGCGCTGCCATAGAGGCCACTGGGCTCTTTGCGGCCACATTTCCTGCCTACATCCAAAAGAATTTGGGATTGGACATCTATCAAGCGGCCGATGCCTTATTTGACCAAATGTCGGTGGTCGAAGATGCGCGGATAGCGTCTCGGGCGGGGGTCAGAGAGTATGGGGTAACCGCGATGCACGATGCGACAGAGTGCGGTGTGGTAGGCGGCGTGTACGAGATTGCCGAGGCTTCCGGGGTTGGGGTCGTTTTGCTGGATGATCAGATTTTAATTCGTCCTGAAGTTAGAGCAGTGACGGAATTAGTGTCCATCGATCCCCTGATCTCCATTAGTGAGGGCACTTTGCTATTGACGGTCGCTCCGCATCGTACTGACGCAGTAATTCAAGCATTAGCCGCACACGGGATAGACACTCAGATCATTGGGGAAATGACGGACGCTAGTCAAGGAATGTGGCGGGAGTGCAAGGGCATTCGAAAACCCTTGGTGCATCCTCGAGTAGATCCTTTTTGGGAAGCTTTTGGCCAGACCATGGCCAAGGAGGTATAGAGTGAAGCGAGTACTCACAATTGCCGGTTCGGATTCTGGTGGTGGCGCCGGTATTCAGGCGGATTTGAAGACCTTTATGGCATTCTCCGTTTATGGTATGTCGGCAATCACGGCGGTGACAGCGCAAAATACCCGAGGAGTACAGCGCATTTACCCAATGCCACCGGAAATGGTGGCGGAACAAATTGGGAGTGTGGTGAACGACATTGGGGTTGACGCGATAAAAATTGGCATGTTGTTTTCCTCCGCCATCATTGAAGCGGTGGCAACCGAACTTAAACACATGTCCGTATCAGTTCCCATCGTCATCGACCCGGTAATGCGGGCAAAAAATGGGGATGCTTTGCTACAGCCCTTAGCAGAGGAAACTTTTGTCACACAACTTTTGCCGTTGGCTACGGTGGTGACGCCCAATCTTCCAGAGGCTTCGGCATTGCTAGGGCACGCAGTCAATTCGCGGGAATCAATGCTGGATGCCGCCAAACTGTTGGCATCTAGAGGGCCTGCTGCAGTGTTGATTAAGGGCGGCCACTTGGAAGGCAATCTCGCGGCAGATCTTTTATGGACCAACGGGTACTATGATTGGTTGGAATTCCCGAAAATTTTGACCCCGCATACGCACGGGACTGGATGTACATTGTCTAGTGCCATTGCGGCGCAATTGGCACGCGGGCAGGATTTGCGTCAAGCGGTACGGGGAGCAAAGCGCTATGTGACGGAGGCCATCCGGCAAGCCCCGGAATTAGGAGGTGGCAGCGGACCATTAAACCATCATTGGGGGCAAACGTCGTGGATTTAACACTACAGGTATTGGTGTCACCGGAGAAATTGACATTGGATCAAATTTCTGGTTTTTGTGCGGCTATCGCCAGGGGAGGCGCCACGGTAGTGCAGTTGCGAGCGAAAACAGATCCGATCCGGGCGATGATTAGGTACGGGCAAGAGTTAAGGGAGGCTACGCGCAATGAGGGACTAGGATTCATCGTCAATGATCGGGTCGATGTTGCCATGGCGGTCAAAGCCGATGGCGTCCACGTGGGGCAGGATGACATGCCGGTACCGCTGGTTCGTGCCATCGCCCCCAATCTACTTGTGGGTTTGTCGGTTTCCAACTTGGAAGAAGCCCACGCTGCACGCGTGCAGAACCCAGATTATCTCGGGGTAGGCCCTATCTTTCCGACTTTTTCCAAACTCGATGCGAGTGCTCCGACAGGAGTCGATCAGTTGGCGCAGATCTGTGCCATGGTTGATATACCGGTGGTGGCGATAGGGGGAATCGGCAAGTTAAATGTTTCCCAGGTGTGGGGCTATCCGATTGCGGGAATTGCCGTAATTTCTGCCGTGATGTCGGCGGAAGACAAAGAAAATGCCTGCCGCTCTCTGCGACCTGAAAACCGGGGACTAACCAGGAGGTGACCATGATCAAACTTTCATCTATTTGGCAACAAGAAAATCAGGAAACCTGGTCCGGGATTATGACGCATCCATGTGTCCAAAAATTGGGTCGTGGGGCTCTCGATTCAGACCAAATGGGGCGGTTTATTAGCCAAGATGCCCAATATTTAAATGAGTTCTTCCGTGTGCTAGCGATGGCGGCGGCTAAGGCAACCCGTTCGGAATGGAAGCAAATACTAGGATCCCATAGTCAAAATGTTCTTGTGGTAGAAGACCAATTGCATCATCGGCTGGCGTCCATACTGGGGGTTTCCACGACAGGGAGTGAACCGCTTCCGGTTACCATCGCCTACACTGACCATCTGTTGCGCATTGCGTGGTCCGGAACTTTTGCAGAGATTATTGCGGCGGTTTTGCCTTGTTATTGGACTTACCGCGAAATCGGTCGGCAATTAGGTGCTCAAAAAATGCCCGACAATCCAATATTTCGGGACTGGATTGAAACCTATCAGAGTGTTGCTTATGGTCAAGCGGTGACTGAAATCTTGGAGATTGCGGATGCGCTTGAGGACAGCAAGGAGTGCCATATCGCTTTTGCCCGCTCTTTACGGTATGAATACGGGTTTTGGTCGCAAGCCTATGATGCCAATTACGCCTCTGGATTGTGATATCGCTTCGGGTTGTTCTGAAAGATGTCTTGTAGTGCTTGTATAAACTTCAGGTTAAGATGCCAAACATCATGCGGGTCAGGAATTTTCCCGCATAGTGATAAGCGTCTCTATGGTACTATGTTTACTGGTCGGGTAGTACTCATTGCGCGATAAATGAGGGATGGTTATGCGGATAGGACTTATTGCCCACGACACCAAAAAAGATGTCTTGGTCGATTTTGTGGTACGTCATCAAGGTCATTTTGCTCATCATAGCCTATGGGCAACGGGGCATACTGGCCAGCGCATTCAAGAACAAACAGGATTGATAGTGAATTGCTTACTCCCGGGTCCGTTGGGAGGAGACCAGGAAATGGGCAGTCTCATAGCGGAAGGTTCTATAGATTTGTTATTTTTCTTTCGTGATCCATTGTTTGCGCATCCTCACGAACCAGATGTCACTGCTTTGCTGCGAGTGTCAGATGTTCGGGGAATTCCGGTGGCGACAAATTTGGCGACAGGGGAAGGTCTAGTACATTTATTGTAAGCAAGAAATCTTAATTGAGCTTTAAATGGGGATTTTCCTCGTCGGCGTTGCCCCGGGGGCTTAATGATTGTTTCCGCCACGCATAATCCCCGCTCCATAACACCTGGAAGACGCGGAACATCTTGGTGATGCGGAAGGTGAGGCGGGGTATGAATGAACACCGGCGGTTGCCGCCGTCGCACCTGAGATCTAGCATTTTTTGAGGATGTGACCATTACTTTTGACAACAACGCCACGATCGGGCCTTCTGTACGATGAAAGTGAAACAGAAGGTTTTTGATCGTTATTGTCGCTATCCGGAAAGATATGGTTACGGCTCTCCAACTACGGCAATGGCCGCTACGGTCTTACGTGGCGCATTAAAGGGATGTACATGGGCAACCAACCTAAGCGCCGATTGTCCCTTAGGATGGAATTAAGTATCTAAACAGATACAATCTGCGTAGCAAAATCCATCGGCAACGACGGACTCGTTGCCGATGGATTGAGGTCATCGGTTGTGCCGACCGCCTTGATGTGGTGTCATTGTCACCATCTTGTCAATCATGGTGGGCAAATGGCTTTGAATTTTAGTAACTTGCGTTGAGGAGAGCCGACCCGACGATTCAGCATTTTGTAATTTATATCGAGGCCGGCATTGCCGAAGGAGGCCGTTTATTAACCGGAGGCAACGTCGACGCCGGGTTTTCCGGATATTTTGTGG
>JAMDDZ010000141.1 GCA_023488565.1 Bacillota bacterium
ATTTGTAACGATTGGGCGTAGGTGGTTCGCGGCATGCCAGCCGCAATGACCCAAGAATCGCGCCACACGCGCGTCCCGAACCGGTCACGAACGACCCAAGAAAACGGGGCTGCTGACGCTGGCATGCTTTTGATTTCCCAAAGATGTACACGCGGAGACTGAGGCGGAGAGGATCGCCAAATGCCGAGAGCCCATTCATGACGTACCCATGATCGATCAGCCCCCACAACTTGATGTTCAGCTTGCGAAAGAGTATGGGCATGGGCCAACGCGTTGACTGTCTTCAGAATCGCTCGAGTGGGATTTCCCCGCGGGACTTGCACGCCGACAAGAGTCGGACGATACCTTGTCGTCCGCGAAGGATTAAGTTGCCGGGAATTTGCTGGAAACCAAATCGGGTCGACCAGGGCATGATGGAATTGTCGGGGCACCGGTTCGGTCTGAACCGTATAATGACTGTGGTAAGGGATTGCCGATTTCCCACAGCCAGCCAGAACCCCTAGCAGTGAAGCCCCTGTAATTACGGTGCGCACTGTGCGGGTTACGTCCATATGAATTGCATGCCTCCAGTGTCAGGATCAAAATGCCATGTTTGTCGATGCCCATACGTCAGCACATCTTCATCAAGTTGCAGATGAAATTGATCCCAGAGTTCTGGAACGATTATGAGTTCTTTAGGCACGATAATGCGTAACCAATGCGTGCCAGGGATATTTGCATACCATAACGTGATCAGGACGCCCTGTACGGGCGTTGTCGTGACGGCCACATCCTCTAACATGATGGGTGAGTCCACCATGTTCCTGGACTTAGTGGAGCCCCACCCTGCCGTCAAGGCCTGATGAAGTTCGGCACAGGCGGACACCAGAATAGGATCGGCCAGCGTAGTCGGCCCACCTCCCCTTTCCGAGAAACGAGGCGGTACGGGTCGGCTCGGAGTTTCGTGAAGGAGGCCTGCGATATTAACCCACATTCCATCCGTTCCTGGATCGTAAAGCCATTGTGATTGATGATGGCTGGTGTCGAGTTCGGTGCGCATGATCTCAACCCAGTCGTCGAAGTCGTGGTCGGGATGTGCTCTCACCATCGTTAGAGGAAAGAAAAAGGTGAGGCGGTGACTGGCTGGTAATATTTCGTGCGCAAACTGCACGCGCAGGCCCTCCCTCGGCGCTATTGTCGCCTCGATGGTTTCACACGCGTATGGAGATCGCGACAAAACCCACTGAGATGGCATCAAGGACGGGCGCACCAGATAACTCAATTGAACCACAGCATGAGACACCGCCGCCATGTCCTACCCTTCTTTCTCAGTCATTGGATATCCTAGTACCGTCATTATCCTGGGCCACCCCAGACACAGTTGTAGACATTTGGATAAGCAATCCAGCCCGGTACTTCACCGGGCCAATTCACGGCATACGCTGTTAAAATGCCTTGAGGCAGCCCATCCAGAAGAGATGTGTTTCCCGCCTTAGTGGATGGGTTCACTCCCACCACAACGGTGACATCGCGATACGGATCGCCAATCGGCAGATTCGGATTGTAGTACCAGGCCTTGTAATTCACATTGTTATAAAAGGGTACTGCTTCTCCGTATTCAACAGTCTTGGCCACGATGCTGGTCGCAGTACTGTGTTTTTCTAATACGTGCAACAACCCAAACGCCCCCACTCCCGAACCCGGTTGAGCTTGCCCTTGGCGATAGGGAACGTCGACGCCATTGCTGCCTAGATAGTTTTGATACACATAAAATATCGAGGTTGATGGATAAGAATATCCGCCAGGCCCCGTACGGACAACACTAGGCTGAGTTACAGAATTCGTCACGGAAAGAGAAGCCGCGAGTGCGCTTCCCGATAGCCCGAACGAGAATAGAGAACTCGCGGCAATAAGGAGAATCTTCTTTCTTTGCAAATATCACACGTCCCTTCGCCTCACTATTGTATGCTCATGCTGAATCTCTGTACTTCTCAATGTGTATATTCCACGAGGGCATCAACTCTCCTTTAACCTACCCCAAGAATCGTTCTTCCCAAATCGACAATAACAGTCAAAGTACGATAGGAGGCCTATTGGCCGGTACTCTTTGTAATCGTTGGTGCTTCTTAAAGGCTATTTATAATGATGGCGAATCGGTTTCAAAATACCGATGACGAAGTTTCCGTGTGTGGCACTAATACTAGCGGCGCCCCTAATTGATAGGAGCGCCGCAGAATCCGGAGTTCTGAAAGGCTTATGCTGCAATGATCATTAGGTGTGGAATGGGTAATCCGATTCCCTCAATGCCTGCCTGCGAAATTTTGCTAGAATTGATGCCGATCAGTTGCCCCCGGGCGTTCACCAGAGGGCCACCGCTGTTGCCCGGATTGATGGCGGCGTCAGTTTGGATTAAATGATACTCCCAACCATCCCGAAACAACACCCGGTCTTTGGCGGAAATAATACCCGATGTCACCGTATGGGTTAGCCCGAGCGAGTTTCCAATGGCCACCACTAATTGCCCTGGCTGAATTTGGTTTGAAGGAGCAAACGTTACCGGAATGAGGTGATTGGCATTAATACGAATCACAGCCAGGTCCGTCGGCGGATCGACACCGATTATGCGAGCACGGTACCGCGCCCCATTCGACAGGACTACGGTCACGCTGGACGCGCCGGCCACCACATGATAATTCGTCACAATATCACCCTGCCGATCAATGATTACCCCTGAGCCAATGCCCCGTGTCCTTTCGGTCAACCCGACCCGCTGATTGTTCAAGACCACTACCACCGACGGGTCTAGTTTGCGCACGATGTGGGCTACCGGCCACGTAGTAGGGTGGGGTGTACGGGTAACCGTTTGGTAAACTAGCAAGGCCCCGACCAACACACCAAAAAGGCCATACCAAAAGCTCTGCCAAGGGCCGGTCTTTCTCATTGCCATCCCTCCTGGGACAACATATGCGGCTGTCCCTGCGAGTAGGACTAAGAAAGGCACGCCATGATTACGGTACCTTGCTCTCATCTTTATGATAGTTCATGGTTCCGATACGGCCGACTCATGCTTTTTTCCAGGTAACAATCAGCCAATATGAGCTATCTGTTGGCGCAGTTTATTTGCACTATACCATCCCAACTTTGGATCCATTAGGCCCCTATAGATGGCGTTTGCCGAATGCAAACTTTTCTTCCCTAAAGCCTCACTACCTCGGTTCATCTACCCATCGATCTTCGCAAGCCCTAATATGAAAACTCTTCGACTGCCAAGCTCAATTTGCGGTATGCTTCACACCGCCCGCACCAAGTGTTGTATCCCAATTAGGCGCGGTTAACACTCATCGAGAAATTTCAGGGTTTCTTCAACGGGGCCCCATCGAATTACACAATACTGGATAGTAGTCTAATGGTAGGTGGACATTGACGAGTTCTTCAGGGAATTGGCTGTCGTCCCACAAAATTCTTCTTATGAGGTGAAGTGATGATTGCACAACCCGCCCCCCCTGCTCCGGGTTCTAAACGAGGCTTCCCCTATTCCCGGGTGGTATTACTCGCCGGGAGCACGGTTTTGGTATTGTCGGCCTTAACCTACCTGGTCATTCGCAGTAGCCATCCGCCGGCACCGACGCGATATCTCACCGCCGCCGTCCATCAAGGGGCTTTGTCAGAAACCGACTCGGCTACGGGAGAGGTGGTTCCAGCCAATACCTTGACCGTGTCGGTGCCCGCCAACGCCACCCTCACCCACTTAAACGTTCACTTGGGGCAATCTGTGGCAGCGGGTAGCGTGCTGGCCACCTTTAGTGATCCCACTCTCGCCAGCCAAGTCGCAGCACAACAGGCCACGGTATTAGGGGATGAAAGTCAAGTCAGTGAACTGTCCTCTCCCGCGTATGCCGCGGCACAACAGGCATCCATCACCGAAGCGCAGGACAATTTGAATCAAGCCGAAAATCAACTCGCGGCAGACCGCGCATTGGGCACGGTGCGCGCGTCCGTAAGCGGCACCGTCACACAAATTCTCCCTACCGGCACCACCGTAATCTCTGGTCAAACCGTAGCGATGGTTGCCAACACTCCCATCACGGCTCCTTTCAGTGGCACCATCGGCAGTGTGAATGCGCACAGTGGACAGGACGTGACGGCAGGAACCCCCCTGGTGGGCCTCTCCTCGGCCGCGCTCAACGCCAAAATCTTCGGAGACGCCAGTCAGGTCGCGAATTTTCAAGCACAATTAAATAAAGTCTCCTTACAAGATAGTCCCTCGCAATTGGCTACCGCCTTGGTGCAAGCCAAAGCCGAACTACAGCGCGACCAACAAACCTTGACCCAAGAACAACAAGCCCTATCCGGACTCGTCGTCACGGCGCCGTTCCCCGGCCAGATTGTCGCGTTAAATTCTTCACCAACCCCCAGCGGCAAGTTGCTCACGCTGGATAGTGCCTCCCTCATGGTCAGTGTTCCCGTCCCCGAAACCCAGGTCCATGCAATTCATGTGGGACAGCCCGTGACGATCACCTTGCCCGCGTTACCTGGGCACCCCGACCAGGGCACGGTCCAAAGTCTCGCGCCCGTGGGAGTGTATGCCAACGGCGTGTCCAATTTCCCGGTCAACGTCTCCCTGAGCAATAGCGGAGGGATTCTTTATGGGATGACGGCGCAGGTATCCATTGTGGTCCAAACCGTAAAGAATGCCTGGTTAGTCCCCCTAGCGGCTATAAAAACCCATGGCTCCCACTATTTTGTCGACATCCTGTCAGGAAACTCGACGACGACGATCACTCGGGTTCCCGTACAGGTTTTGTTGGAAAATGCCACCACTGCTGCCGTGGGTTCTCATCGGCTTGCCCCAGCCGACCGGGTGATCACAGCAACCTTGACTTCCCCTAGCGGAAAACTGCATCTCAAAACGCGGGGACGCGCTGTCCATAAAGGCGTCGGCCGCAAGAAAGGGGGCAAAGCCACGTCATGATTCGCATGGTTTCCGTATCCAAGGAGTATCCTATGGGTTCCGAGATCTACCCTATTTTGGAGGATCTGACATTTCATGTGCCCAAGGGGATGCTCACGGCCATCATCGGTCCCTCCGGTTCGGGAAAAACCACATTGTTGAACTTAATTGGGGGTTTGGATACTCCGACCCATGGGCAATATTTTCTCAACGAACAGGACGTCAGTCATTTTAGTCGAGAGCAATGGGCGCATGAACGAAATCGCACAATTGGCTTCGTCTTTCAATCGTTTCAGTTAATCACCGCGTTATCCGCACGCGACAATGTCGCCTTGCCCTTAGTGTACCGTGGGATTCCGCCGAAAGTTCGGCGATTACAGGCCGACGACGCGTTAGAACAAGTAGGTTTAGGCCATCGCCGACTTCACCGCCCATCCCAGTTATCAGGCGGACAACAACAACGCGTAGCCATCGCCCGCGCACTGATTGGAGATCCTGCGCTTATATTGGCCGACGAACCGACCGGCAATTTAGACCAAGCGACCGGTCAAGAAATTTTAGAACTCCTGCAAACATTGAACCGAGCGGGGAAAACCGTGGTCATTGTCACTCACAGTGCCGAGGTCGCGCAAGCCTGTCGACAGATCATTCAGATTCAAGACGGTCACGTGGTGACCGTCGCCCAGGAAATGGAGCGCGTACGATGACTTGGCGTGATGGCGTGCTACTCGCGTTCAAAGGGATGGCCGGTAATAAACTGCGCGCGATATTAACCATGTTGGGCGTCATTATCGGGGTGGCCGCGGTGATCGTGCTGGTGGCGATTGGTCAGGGGGCCTCGTCACTTGTGACCTCGCGCATCGAAACCTTAGGAACCAATGTGATCTTCGTGTCCCCCGCAGGAGGAACTCCGTTCCCGGCGTCCGAAGCGGCTATGATTACACGAGCCCTGCCCTTTCCCACGCTCGTCGTCCCAGAAATGAATACCGGGGCAAAAGTCTCCACGCTCACCGCATCAGGCGGCGCACAAATTGTCGGTACAACCTCCGCCTACATTCATCTGGGTGCGATATCGATCGCTGCAGGCCATTTTCTTACACCCTTAGAGATCGCCCAAGACCAACACGTCGCGGTCTTGGGAGCCAACCAAGTCCAGACGCTGTTTGGCGGCAGCAATCCTGTGGGGGCCGCGGTGATGATCATGGGTCAACAATTTCGCGTCATCGGCGCTTTAAACGTCGTAGGTCAAGGTCCCGGAGCCAGTCAAGACAACGACATCTTTATCCCCATGACCGTCGCCCAATCCTTATTGAGCACCACCCAACTCAGTCAAGTCACGGTCAAGACGTCTAGTCCAGACCAAGCCAATCTTGCCGCAGACTACTTAACAAATTTTTACACAAATGCCTTCGGTTCCGCCACTGCCGTGACAGTCGCTTCCGAAGACCAGGTCTTGCAGACACTGCAGGCCACACGGGCCACATTTACCAATCTCCTGGCAGGCACCGCCGCCATTGCGCTGATTGTCGGAGGCATCGGCATTATGAACATCATGTTGGTCTCGGTCACCGAACGCACCCGTGAAATCGGCATTCGTCAGGCGTTAGGGGCCACGCGGGAAGACATACTCCTCCAATTTCTCTTAGAGTCCATGGCCATGAGCTTATCGGGGGGAACCATAGGGGCCATCGTGGGCGTCGGCCTCGTGCATCTGGTGCCCGTCCTGTTGAAAACACCCGCCGTGTTCTCCCCCAACGCCCTGATTTTGGCCTTTGTCTTTAGTACCGCCGTGGGCCTGTTCTTTGGTTTGTACCCCGCGATCAAAGCATCGGGGCTCGATCCCATCCAGGCCCTCCGGTATGACGGCTAAATCCTAAAAAATCCCTGGGAAAGGTGGTAATGGATCATGAGGACCTCTTGGTCAAAAGTACGTGACATGCTCTGGGCGGGGCTTTTGGTCGTCTCGATATCCGGGTGCGGCAACACTCCCGCAAGTGCCGCCCCCGTTTCTCAATCAGCCCCCGCGTCAGCAAGCCATAGCAAAACACTACACAAGCATTCTGCGGTACACATCAAAGGAGTGGTCACCGCGATCACGTCGGAGCATATTGTTGTGAAGACAAAATCTGGCACCGTATGGACCTTTGGGGTGACTTCTCACACCCACTATCGTCAAAAAAAGGTATCAATAAAGGCGAGTGCCATTGTCCCGGGATCGACCGTCGTGATCTTGGCGCGCCACCACTCTTCGCAGTATATTGCGCGCGTCGTTCGTCTGCTTTAGGCTGTCTCTATGCCACCATGTGTCTGTTTCTAGGAAACTGCGAGTGCCGCCGAATCCGAGACCCTTAGCATAATCCCAGGGACACGCGTATGGGGTTTTTTGTAAAAGAAAAAGGAGGATTCCCATGCAATGTGTGGAGTGCCATTACCATGCCGAGGATTTGGCAACATTTTGCCCCCATTGTGGATCGCGAATCAGGGGCTTTCAGTTCCCCGGCACACCTAAGCACTGGCGTGTTCTATTTCCTCTGATTACCGCACTGTCTACTGTGCTGCCCTGGGTGTGGGTCGGCTTGGGCAATCAAAGGCAACCGTGGACCCTTTATCGTGTCAGTGGAATCACCTGGGGATGGCTGTGTTTAACGGTGGGGGTGGCAATATTAAGTGGATATGGTATCCGGAACCCATTGGGTTGGTGGGTTCGCCGAGGATGGCGATTCCTGGGTGTCGCCACGTTCGCAGTAGGCATTTCCGTGTTTGTGGCCATCCACATGGCCCAGATTGTCTCCAATATTTTGCATGCGCCGAGCCCGGTGCATCTCGCGGATGGATTTTGGGTGTTTTTCGCGGTCTCCGCCGTGTGGGCGATCTTAGCATTTTTTCAATAATGTGTTCGCGTCAAGCAAAAGTACCTTACTGAAATACCGTCCGGCAGGCTTCCCCGGGACGTGCACACTGCTCATCACACACCAGACGCTCGGTTTCTGGCACGACAAAACCAGAGATATTCCGTCGTTCGACTCACATCCCAGGTTC